>JANRIZ010000008.1:0-97036 GCA_033764445.1 Verrucomicrobiia bacterium
GCCCTGCTCAATGTGGGGAATGTTTCCTTCATTTCCCGTCCGGTTCAGGTGGACGGACTGATGACCACCATCCGTCATTTAAACGAGACGTACATGGCCCGGGCGCATTTTTTCACCGGCACCCTCTACCAGATCACCCCCATTGAGCTGATCCAGTTGAAGCTGGCCAGTCAGGCCAAGACCCTGCTGGCCTTTACGAGCACCGGACGGCTGGTGTGTGTCTATATTGACAAGGGCCGGATCACCGGAGCGATGCTTTTTGAGCAGGAAAATGACGAATATCCGAAGATTGTGGGTCGGGAGGCGATTTTTGAACTGGTCAAGTGGCCCGGCGGAAATTTTGTTGAAACCATGGGGGTGGACCTTCCGGAGGAATGTGAGCGGCTTGAGGAGTCCTCGGGACAGCTGCTTTTGGCTGCACTGCATGTGTACGATGAAAATGTCCATCAGGAGGACGGGGAATCGCACTCGAAGGATTTGAAGGCCATTTGAAGGTCATTTTTTTGAGGCATTCCCGATGGCATCGATGACGATCCGGGTTGTCAGCACCTCGGGGAGAACCACGGGGTCGTTGGTTTTGTAGGGGGCAAAGACGATGTACAAGGGCACCCCGGAACGTCCGTACTTTTTGAGAATCCGTGCAATGGCCTCATCCTTGGAGGTCCAGTCCCCCTTGAAGAGCACAAAACCGGCGTCCTGGAATGCCTTTTTGACCTCCGGGGTGTTCAATACGAACTTTTCGTTGACCTTGCAGGAAAGGCACCAGTCCGCCGTGAAATCGACAAAGACCGGGTGCCCCGCGCGGACCGCCTCTTCGACGGCCTCCTCCGACCAGGTTTGCCAGCGCCAGGGATTTTCGTTGTCCCCCCCCGTGTCCCCCCTGATTTCATCGACGACGGAGGATTCCCCCAGGGCCGGACGTCCGAATTGGTAGGAACCCCAGAGGACAATCAGGAGCAAGCCGGCCACCGCCAGGCGCGGGCGTGTGGCCTGCAGTTTGCCATAGGTCCAAAGACCCAGAGAGAGGATCAGGAGGAAGGTGAGGGCAAGGGAGGCCAGGTCGTGACCCTGCTGTCCCGCAAAGACCCACAAAAGCCAGATCGCGGTGGCGAACATGGGAAAGGCCAGAAACTGTTTGAAGGTCAGCATCCACATTCCGGGACGGGGCAGCATTTTCAGCCACTGCGGGAATGCCGAGAGAAGCACGTAGGGGAGGGAAAGACCCACGGCAATGCCGGTGAAGATCAGAAAAATCACGGCCCCCGACTGGCTGAAGGCAAAGCCCAGGGCGGCCCCCATAAAGGGTGCCGTACACGGGGTGGCCAGCACCACGGCCAGGATGCCGTTAAAAAATGCCCCGGACCGCCCCCCCCGCTGGGTCAGCCCCAGGGCGCCCCCGGAGGGGTTGAGATTGATTTCGTAGGCACCCAGCAAATTCAGGGCAATGACCACACACAGAATGCACATGGCCAGGACGTAGGTCGGACTTTGAAATTGGAACCCCCAGCCAATCTGCGCCCCGGCCGTCTGCAGGATCACCGTCGTCAGGGCCAGAATCCAGAGGGAAACAAAAATCCCCGCGGCAAACCAAAGCCCCAGCCGGAGTGTTTCGGTCCTGGAATCCTTCGCATGGGAGACAAACCCCAGGATTTTCAGGGAAATCACCGGAAGGACACACGGCATCACATTCAGAATCAGCCCGCCAACCATGGAGAGCGCCAGGTAGAGGAAAATATTCCGCAGACGGGTCATCGAAAAGACCTGTTCCGACCGCACGGTGGGAACCGCCGCCTTGTCGAACTCCACAGCTGTGTCGATCTGATAGGCCCGGGTGATTGATTTTCCCCCCTTGACCTGGGAATCCAGCCTGAGGATGCCCGAGATCCGCTGGATTTCCTGGCCCTCCTGCCGGGGTAACTGCATGTAAACCACCGGCTGTTGATTCTCCTCAAGAACACGCAACTCGGGATTGGTCGGTCCGGATTTGTCCGTCTCCGGAAAAAAGGTCGCTCCGGTCACGGTGGATGGAGCGACGGAGGAAAGGGGAGGCAGGGCAATTTCCAGATCAAAACGGTTTTTGGTTTTGACCAGACGCGGTGCGGCGGAAAGGGGTTCGGGCCGCTGTGAAAGACTCCATTGGATGGCTTCCCCCGATTTGGGATTGGCCCGGGCGGTCTTTCCCACGGGAAGGGTCAATTGATGGGACCCTCCTCCCGGGATGCAGATGTCCTCGCACACCAGCCACTCGGATCGCGCCTGGATGTCGATGCGGTCCCCCGGACGGACCGACGGGGGGATGCTCGCCTCGCTGACCAGGAGCACCTCATCGGCATATCCAAAGCTGATGATTCCACCAAAGATAAAACGTTTGGGGATGGGATAAAAAACCGGACCAAAGGTGACCCCGGGGGTTGAGGAGGTGAGGAGGACCGTCGTCGGGATGCCGCTTTCGCCCGGATTGGACCAGTAGACGTGCCAGCGGGGTTTGATTTTGAGGGTCAATCCCACATGAAAGGTCTGTCCCGGAGCCAGCACCTCAAAGTCCGAAATGACCTTTTCCTGCACCAGATCCTCCGGCTTCGGAGAGGACTTCATCCCGGCAAAAAGATTCAGGGCCGATGCCATGAGAAAAATCAGGGCAAAAAAGCTGTTGAGACGGGGCCATTTCATCTAATAACCTTAAACCGAGAATATGGATTCCACTCAACTCTTTATTGTTTTTTTGGGGGGACTGATTGCGGGAACCATGAATTCGGTCGCCGGGGGAGGCACCCTCGTTTCCTATCCGGCCCTGCTTCTGGCCGGTTTGAATCCCCTGGCCGCCAATGCCACCAACACCATGGCCCTCCTGCCCGGGATCTTCAGCAGTGCCACAGCCTATCGCCATCATTCAACCCCGATGCGGGGATGGATTCTGTTTTTCAGCCCCGTTTCTCTGGCAGGCGGACTGGTGGGCGCCTGGCTCCTGGTCCGCACCCCCCCGGAAATTTTCGCCCGGCTGGCCCCCTTTCTGATCCTGTTTGCCACACTGATCCTGATGCTGCAATCCTTCCACCAAATCAGGGGTCGGAAAGGGGAGGGGCAATCCCTCCGGGAGAAAAGCCACTCGGGGGTGTGGTTGGTCGGGGCGGCCCTCTACCAGTTCGCCGTCTCCGTGTATGGCGGCTATTTTGGGGCGGGGATCGGGATTCTGATGCTGGCCAGTCTGGGGGTGCTGGGATTTGGGCATATTCATCAGATGAACATTCTCAAAAGCGTCCTGGCTTTTCTCATCAACCTGGTGGCGGCGGCCTACTTTCTGTTTTCAGGGCTCATTGTCTGGCTCCCCTGTGTCGTCATGGCCGTGGGGGCGGTCCTGGGAGGATATGCGGGAGCCCATTTCTGTCAGAAACTGCCGCAACAAACGGTCCGATGGATCATCATTGGCATTGGACTTTCCGTTGCATTGATCCTTTTTGTGGGGCAGTTTGAGCCATGAGCGCCTACTCGGATTTTGTCGACCGTCTTTTGATTCGCCATCGACTGGGGGATCTCCTGCGCCGGATTCATGTCCGCGAGGGATCGGAATGGGAGATCAAGTCGCGCATTGACCAGGCCTCCGATGATCTGATGTTGGGCGGCGGACGGATCGCGGACCCGGCCATGGTCCACTGTGTCCGGGCGGGTTTGTACTATCTGTACGATGATCTCGGTCCGGCCCGTGACGTGATCAAAATGCAGACGGATCCGATGAGCTGTTACTGGATGGCCATGATTTACCGACGTGAGAATGAGGTGTCCCTGGCCAGACAGCTTTTGGACCGCATTTATTTCAATCCCTGTGCCAATGCCATCCATCGTCGTGTGGGGGAAAAGTACGACTTGTATGCGCGTCAGTTGAATTGGGATCCGTATCTGTTTTTGAACCAGTGCGAACAACTGAAATTTGGCATGGTGGAACTCGAACCGGAACTCCGGGACATCCAGAACATTGAATGGACCGTCTGCTTTGAATATTGCTGGAATCAGGCTCTTGAAGCTTAAGATGGGACTTTAATTAACTATGCACAATTTATGAATTGGACAGCGTTAGATTGTTTTGTATTAACTATAGCTAGTAATATAGTCAACTTCTTAATTTTTTTTCTGAGGGCCTCGGGGTTTGGCACGCCGGACACGCTCTTCCTTATAAATTTTCTCGGCTATGTCGATCATGGATTTTGTGAAAATATTTTTATTGTTCACAAGTATCCTGATTACTTGTGACCTGGAATTAACGGGAACACCGTTTTGATTCAAAAAAGCCTGGAATTTTTCGAGTATTTCATATTCACCGTCACTCAAAAGGGTCGTGGCCATGAATAGATGTCCCAGTTTATGGCCTCTGATTTTGTTTGTTTTTTTCATGTCATATAACTTGTTGGCAATTAATGTCTGGGCCGGAATGTAGGGCATAAATGTCTTGAAGGGAATTCAATTTGAAGTGATCCAGAAAAGATTGCGTAGTGTGGTAGCAGAGGCCATGGGAGGAATAACGCCGGTCGAGAAAGCCAATTTCTACCAGCCGGGAGGCAATGGCTCTTTTATCGACACCGCCGAAGACTTCATTGATTTCCGAGAGACTGACCGGTTGCTTGAAGGCGACAACCGAAAGGACCTCGACAGCCTGGGGAGAGAGCCTTTCCCTTGAATGTTTTTCAGTGATCAAATCGAGATAGTCCATGAGAGGCTGGGACCGGATAGGGGAGGTAGCCAGGCGGACCGCACCGGCGGAGAACTGAATTTGCATTCCCAGGAGCAAAAGAGAATCATTGATTTTGAGGAGTTCTGAAACAAAAGCCTGAGTATCCAAAAAGGCAATTCGTTTGGCCTCCGGGCGGGGATCAGACTTGAGCAAATCCCTGACAATCTGACGTAAAGTATCAATGGAATAGGAAGAACCACTGGCAAAAAGGATGGGGATAACTGTGGTCGCCAGCTTCATATGATATTAATATCATATTAACATATGATGTTAATGGCGAAATCGGCTAGCCTGTTTGAAACGAGCCAAAACATCCGATTTGATTTGAGGCATTTGAACAGAATAGCCTTCGTAACGGACTTGAATGGCTGGCTCAATGATTTCCTTTTGAACATTGATTTTTCTTCCCCATACAGCCTCCCATATCTTTTCAGTGTTCACTTTGTAATTTCCAAACTTTTTTGGGCGAGTATCACAATGAGAATAAGATTTTGGATCACGGAGATAAAGAGGAAGGCAAGTCTGCAATTCAACAATCATTTCCTGCTCAGTGGGATGACCCACGGCTGCAATAACTTTGTGGAATGCACTCACATCTTTTATGTCAGCCCTGTTCACTTTTGAAACGAGAATATCAATAGGGTGAGGGATAATGTAGGGTTTACCGTACAGTTCACCCTTTAATACTCTAAACCCCCAATTAGGGCCTGGCTCAAAGACTTGTGGTTGGCAAACCTGAATATACGGATCACAGGAATCCAATTTATTATTTCTGACAAGTTCAAAAAGATTTTTTGTTTGTAGTGGTGGAGTGCCGGGATTGAAACTTGTTTCAATACAAATATCAGTATCAGCCGAGTTCAAATCTTCGGTGACAGTCAACTGGAGGGCGGAGGATCCAAAAATACGAATGGGTATATTTGAATATTCAGATGGGAGAACATCAAAGAGTTTCTGTAAAATATAACCGCTGGGGGTATCCCATCTGACAGGAGAAGGCCAGTAGCTCATTTTCTATAAGCCTGTAATCCTTGTTGAAACAAACGAGTGAGAAAATAAGGGTGTTCCACCAATCTGACGGCAAACCGAGCCCTTGAAGGAGAAAGCTTATTGTTTTCAAGAGCAATGTAGAGCTTGGCCGCAGTCCTCGAAAGTCGCCATTGAGGATTTGAGGGTCTGATTTTCAGTGGTGAAGCTAAATTCTTCATTGAAGTCAAAGTAGCATGTTTAAAGAGAGAAATGCGAGCAGAAAACTAATAAGATAATACCTTATTAAGTTATGAAGATGTGAAGTTGTTAAGATAGTTGGATGGATTGGAAAGCGGCTTTGACCTGGGCATTGGAGACATGGGTGTAGCGTTGGGTATTGCGGATAGATTTATGGCGGAGGGCCTCCTGGACAACCCTGATGTCATTGCCGGCATTGAGGAGGGCCGTGGCGGCCGAGTGACGCAATCCGTGGGCGGTGAGGGGAGGGGAGATGCCCACGGCCGCTGAGGCCCGTTTGAGAGCTGAATTAAAGGCGGGGTTGGAAACCTTTGAACCCGAGAGGCCCGCAAAGATTTTGGAGGAGGAGGCAAAAGGCAGACCATTGACCTTCCTGAGTCGAATACCCTTGATGATGTCCTGGTAGGACTTCCAAGAGTTGAGAGCCTGACTGAGTGGAAGTTCCACCGGTAAATGGGAGAAGCGTTCTCCCTTCCCTCTGATGGATAGGGAGACAATATTACCCTGTTGGTCTCGGGCGCACGAGGACCAGTCCAGGGAAACAATTTCATCAAACCGGGAAGCCGTAAAAAAAAGAGTCAGAGTCAAAGTGTGATAGAGACGGTCAAAATAATGCTCCTGCCTGGAACCCAAAAAAGACAGAAGAGAAGCAATCTGATGAGGCTGGGCAAAAGAAATCTGAGCATCCAACGGATCAAACCGAGCATGCAAAACAGACTCAAAAGGATTCCGCAAACTCAGAGACTTGAAAAGAGACTTCAAAGCAGACAACGCCTGAACCTGAGTACTGGGAGACTTCTGGGAAAAGTAAAAATGAAAAAACTGACGAGCCTTAGAATCATCAATCTGATCGATGGAAAACCCTTCAAACAGCATCCAAGATTCAAAAGTTCTGAGGGTTCTTTTATAGGCCCGCAAGGTATGCGGTGATAATAGACTAGAAGAGAAATAGTCGAGTAGCTGAACATCCAGAAAAGAAGCCATCAATTTTACTCCGGTATGAGGCGCAGATAACCAACTTGCTCAGAATTATTTAAATCAATAATTGTATAGCTACCATCAGAATCGTTAAGGATATAATTAAATTTGCCCGCATGTTGATTTTTAAGTTTTTCAATAGTCACTTTTTCCAAAATTGGAAAGCCACAGCCATCATTCAGGACGAATGCCCATTTTTTAGAGTTCATATATTTCCTTTGTCTAGGTTTTGATAATGGGCATTATCGCAGACATGGGCGGATTCTCAAGATTAAAACTGTGCCATTATCGTAAAATAGTCCGGGTTTGAAGACTACAAGCACTGACCCTCTACCCTCTACCCTACCACCGTCGACCGTTACAGAAAGCCGGTTGTTGATCCGGGTGAAACCCCCGCAAGATGGAAAAACTCTCTTGGATGCTCCAATTCCGGGCCAGCCTTGCCGTTATCATTAAATAATATCGATTCCTGCCCCACCTGCCTCTCCTGCCCAAGCTTTTTAAAATTTTTTCTGAAAAAATCGGTTCTTCAGATCAAGGCCCACCCGCGCCGACGATTCTTAATTGTACAAGCGGAAAGCCGAAAACAAAAAAAGGAAAACAAAAAAATGAACCTTCAAATCAGACTGAGGCTAAAACTCACATGGGGCTGGGATGAGACCATCTTCGCCTATTTATCCCGCCTGATCATGCGTTTTGCCTAAAACAGGTCAATGGCAAGAACCCATTCCCCGTGGGCCCGCAAGGGCTACGGGGGATTTTTTTGCCCTAATCATACACAAAATCTGAGCGGTTCATATTTTTTGAAAATGGCAGTTCGTTCCTGCTCGGAGAGAATTCCACAGAAAGGGCTGGATTGGCGCATGCGGCGGGACTCCTCTGTCCATGAACAGATAAAATCAAGCACCTCCTCCTGGGAATGGGAATCTATGAAGTCCTGCCATTCTTGAATGGCACCCTCTGGGTGGGGGGTATCAAGCCACCGGCGGAGATTGTTGAGGACAATCTGAAACAAAGCGGGGTTGATGCGGATTTTGGACGCAATGAGGCGGTCCATCTCCAAGCTGCGTTGGTCGATGACATCATGCCAGTTGGGCATTGTGGCTTTCATGCTGACATTATGGGGGTTTCAAAACCTAATCTCAAGCAGGCTTTGAGAAGATATTAACTTCGTATATTCATAACTTCATATCTTATAAAGATATGAAGGCATGTTGAATCAGGGAAGAAAGCCGCCAAATCTGAGAATATTGATGCTACTTAACCGGTTTAGAGGATATTTCTCCAAGACGCCAAAAACCATCCTTATCTGGAAATGGAGCAAACCCATGGGAACGAAGAATTTTTTTGTTTTCAGATGAATACTTCCACAGGTTCCAGAAAATTTCCGTAGGAGAACCATTAATGTCCCGGAAATAATCACTAGAAAACTCTGCGGATTCTCCATTGTATCCTAAAGTGATTTGCATGATCAAACCTCACATATTTGTTTTTTATCGTCCACGTTTATCGTCCGCCATGACCGCCTCAAAATCCTCCTTCGTGAGCTTTTCGGGGATCGTCGAACGGATGATAACCCGGAGGACACAGGAGGCAGACAGGGGAAAGCCAAAGTCGGAGGCCCTGCGCCGGATTGCCTCAATGACCTTCCTGTCCCGTTCAAATAGGGAGTAGCCCATTTGTTTTGCATTATCATCGGAGACGGCCACGGGTTCGGACTTGGTGCCTTTGCTGGTTTGCATGAGTTTATTCAATGCGGCCATATCACGCTTGAGAGAATTGGATTTGTTCATAACTTAATATGTTATAAAGTTATGAAGTATTTGCAAGCCTCAAAATCCGCATACGTATTGTCACAAATTTGGCCTTGTTAAAACATGCCTCCATACTGATAATCACCGGAATTTTAGCGCAATAACGAGAAAAAATATATGAGCCAAAACGATAATAAAAACCTTCACGGAACAAATCCTCAAAACGGTCAAATTCAGGGGAATGAGGGCAAACAATTAGAACCCCATACTTCAGAAGATGAGGCCGATTCAAAAGAATTGGACCATGATCCAGGCCAATGGTCTGTTGGTATAGAAGATTGAAGTTCAAGAGGCAAACACTCATGGACCCATACGATTTGCCAATGCAGATTCAACTTCAACTTGTCAAGAAACCGGAAAAAGTTATGTTTAGACCAGTCTGGGAGGAGCCCATTTACTACACGATAGCCCCGGACCACACAATAAAGCGGTTAACTACCCCCTAGTTAACCGCGGTGGGCTCCCCCAGATGGTTTATTTCTGATTGAGGAGTTCAACGGCCACCTTGAGAATTTCCTCGCGGGCCTCGGTGTTGAGTTCCTTCCATCCGTAGAGTGTGGCCAGTTGATAGGCCTGGCGTCTGGAAAGATGGTTTTTGACTACCGGGAAAGGAAAATTCCCCCTGAGTTCATCGAGGCCATGGGCAAGTCGAGTGTGTACCTGGACAGAGTTGAATAGGACCCGTGTAAGCTTCTTCGAATTGCGGTTTTCCTGAATGACTTGGGCCGTCTTGACTGTAGAAGCAAGATCAGCCGGGGACGGGCTGGAAATGAGGACTACCAAGTCCGCCGTCCGGATGGCGTCCAAGGTGGGCCGGTGATCCAGGCGGGGAGCGGTATCAATAATGACGGTGGGAGCTCCTGTTGAAATTGAAAGACTGAGATTGGGGGCAAGGATGGTGGCTGACTGCTGCGGATCGCGGTCTTCTATGCTGACATCCTGACCTATCTGGTGAAAGGTGGCGGCCAGCATGAGTGAGACAGTGGTTTTCCCCACGCCCCCCTTTCCGTTTACAAAGGCAATTTTCATAGTGTACTTTCTTTAGAAGTTTATATCTTCATATCATATGAAGTTATGAATATCAAGCGGGTTCGACTGAAATTTCTGTGAATGTGGCCTTGAGAACTCCGTGACCCCGGCCCCCGGCCAGTACCGACCGGGCCACGGCCCGGCGGATATGGAACTGGGCCGTGCTTTCAAGGGGCCTCGCCCCGTTCTTTTCATCAATGCCCGATTTGACGATGAACTCATAGACATCGCTGCCCCGGACTTCAATCTGGAAGCCTTTGGCCCGGATTTTGGCAACTTCCCGGTCAATGATGTCCCTGGCAATTTCAAACTGAACCTCTGTTTTGAGACTGTTGAAAACAATGATATTTCCCTGGAACCGGTTGCCAAATTCCGGGGGCAACTCCTCCCGGAGTTTGTCCATGACATGCTCATAGATGGATTGTTCGTCCAGATGCTGTGACTCCATGATGTCACGTCCGCCGATGTTCGATGTGGTGATGATGTAGAACTGTGAAAGGTGATAGACCTTCCCCCCGCAAGTGATTTGGGCCTCATCGAGAATTTGCAGCCAAGACATGAGAACATCCCGATGCGCTTTCTCCATTTCATCAAAAAAAAGGATACCGTGGGAGGCAGATTGAAGGATTTTTCCAAGGCGTCCCGGATTGCCGGTTTCATCCCCGATGAAGTCCCTCAATGCCTCCGGGTTTTTGAATTCAGACATATTGAACCGGTAGAAATGTTCGTCGTCGTAGAGGTGCCGGGCTACGAGCTTGGCCAGTTGGCTTTTTCCGACGCCGGTCGGGCCAATAAAAAGGAAGCTCCCTTTGGGTTTGTGGGAGTCTGTAAAACCCATTTCCCCGATGGACATGACATCACAAACCCTCTCAATGGCCATTTCCTGACCTTTGATCTCGGTTTTGAGATAGGGGGCCAGTGTTTTGATTCGTTCCAAGCTCATGCGATTGCCTCTTCCTGTTCAATGATTGCTGTGTTGTCCTGGATCGGGGACGTAAAAGTAGTGGGGGCAATGTAGGCCTTTTTCCATTTACCTTCACAATGGCGGATCACGGCTACATGCTTGGGGAGAGCCCGCAACTGGTGGGGTCGAATATAGGCTTCGATCTGTTCGTTTCGGGTGCGGTTTGTACCGCCTTTTCCCTCTGAATAGGAGACTTTCATGATGGGGCGGGACCCGATGCGTTTGGAGGCTTTTTCAGCGTCTTCCTCGTTGTTTGACTTGAAAATCAGTTCATTGGAAAGGTTGTCAACGAGCGTATTGGTGATGTCCCGGCCCAGAACCGGGACAAAAGACCTCTCGGCTTGGGTGGAATAGATAAGGGCCAGCCGGGCGGCCCGTACCTGGTCAACCGTGTTGTGGTCTGCCGCCCCCAGTTCGGATTTGGTGACAAGCCGCTGGGCCTCGTCAAAGAAACCGACGATCAGATTAAAGCCTTTGTCCTGGCCACCGGCGCGGTCGAACCTTTTCAGACCGTGTTCAAAGAGGCTCAATTTGATGAAGGTATTGACCAACTGGCGGGCGGCTTTGTACTTCTGGGGAATGGAGACACAGACGATTTTAGCCTGGTCAACCATATCCACGGTGAAATTTGGATTCTCCACACAAAAAACCTCCTCAAGATCACTCTCACAATAGAAACTGAGCATGTTTGTAATTGTCCCCTTGATCCCACTTCGTTCCTCGTCGGCGATTTGGAGATAGTTCTGAAAGTGGTCATAAATGGCCTCGGCCTCTATGGTGCCGATGGTATTGAGTTTTTCGAGCTGTCCATCCAGCTTTGTTTCCAAGGACAGAAACCGGTAAATTTTTGGAATGGTCGGGTTTTCATCGAGCATCCGGTAGAATTCAACCGCCTTGGCAATGTGGATTTTGGCCTGGCTGACGAAATGGGCTGCGTTTCCATCGAGGGAAATAGCCTTCCGTGCTACGGCCGCATCGGCCAGCGTGTCGGCGATACTGGAAGGCAGGAGGGCCGGATCACCGATCAGGTTCATCGTCCAGCGTGGTTGCCAGTCTCTCCCGGCATCGAGCGGGCGGACCTGCAGGAGGACAAGCCTATGGGATTGTTTGAGGCCCTGAGTGGCCGCTTGGACCATTTTCCATAGATCGCCCTTTTGATCGAGGAAAACGGCGCCAAAGTTGGGAACATTTTTAAGGAGTTGGACAAAGATATTGGCAATCCCCGAAGCGGTCTTTCCGCTGCCGGTGTTGCCGGTAATAAGCCAATGCCGACAGAAGTCCTCCATGCCCCATGAGATTCCCCCCAGTGTGACCACTTTTTTGTTTTTTGAGTCTCCGGGACCATCAATGATCAGTCCCACCAGCCACCAAGTCAGGACAAAGATAATGCCCGTATCAATCCATTTGCCTGGCAAAGTGTCCCGCATTGCGTGAATTGTGGGCATGATCCGAGGCAAATGATCCCATGCAACCCATGCCGTGAAGGCGGCAGCGAATAGTTTCAGAAGATAGATCATAGGTTTATAACTTCATAAGTTAATAAGTTTTATGATAGTTGCATTCCGGTCGTGGGTTTGTTGTCCTGGGATTTCTGAAACCGTCCGTAGAATCCCTTTGACCTGGCCACGTCGGCTTCAAGAGAGGGGTCTTTTCCATCGACCACAAAAGGGGGGATTCGGTACGGAGCCAGAATCTGGGTTTGGGAAAGAGGAACGCCCTCGCGGCGGGCAAAAAGATTGGTCAGTTCTGTCAGGTCGCCGGTGGCCTGTGCCTGTTTGACCGCATTCATGTATTCATCGCGTTGCAACTCGGGGCGGGCTTTCAAACCAAAGACCGTATTCAATTGCGCCTCCATGATCAGCCTTCCGGTCCGTCCATTGCCGTCTGGGAACGGATGGATACGCTCAAACCGGGCATGACTGAAAGCCATGGCGGCGAGAATGTCCTGGGGAGTGGCGGCATTTTCAAGCATGGTACGGGTTTGGACTTCGAGCATTTCAAGCTCCCGTTTGACTCGCTCGGGAATGGCCCCAAAAAAGCAACCGCCGAAGGTTACATTTTGATCCCGGAACTGTCCTGCCTCCGGACTGACAGCCTGAAAGGCCAGACTGTGACCATGCATGTAGTGGAGAGGGGAGGGGACATCGACCGGATTACACAGGAAAAAATCCTCTGCGGACTTGATTCCCTGCTTGGTTTTGTCTTCATAATCCTCAATGTCTTTGACAGTCCCAAGGATTCCGTTGTCCTGGAGTTCCCGCCATTGTCGGGCTGGGTTGTCTGGGACCATGAAAAAAGCTTGCAAAATCTTAATAACTTTATAACTTATAAACTTATGAAGTATTCCCCGGAAGAAATAAAGGAACGGGCGGCCCAACGTGGATTGAGCCCTGTTGAACAGAGTCAGCTTGTCAATATCATGGCCTCCAGTGCCATTGAGGGTTACGACCGGCTGACCATCGACCAAAACATTGACTCCTTTCTGAAAGGCCGTGAATTCACGGCCTCGGGAGGCGCGCAAAGGCATATTGAGGAGTTCAACCGGAAGCTCCGCCAGAAAAAGGGGTAGTCTTGTCATAACTTGAAACCCCTTTTGTTTTCTTTGGTGGGGCGTTTTTGGAAGCGGGGCGGGTTCTCTCCGATTTCCTGCGCCCTCTTCTGGTAAAATCCTTCGTTCCTTTTCAGGTCTTCCTCCAAGGTGTACTTGGTTCCATTTTCAAAACAGGGCGGGATGCGGAAGGGGGAAATGATGGGCTCCTGGAGTGGGGCTAAACCTTCGCGGACACAGAGGAGATTGGTCAAGGGGGTAAGGTCACCAGCCCTGTGTGCCTGGGCAAGGGAGGAAATGTAGGCGTCCCGGTCAATGTCCGGTCTTTTTTTCTGTCCAAAAAATGAATTCAGTTGGGCGTCCATGATCATTCGTCCAGACCGACCGTTTCCGTCATTGAAGGGGTGAATGTGTTCAAAGCGTGCGTGGGTAAAGGCCACAACGGCCATTTGTTCTTGCTGGGTCCGGGCCTCCCTAAGCATGAGGTGGGTTTGTTCCCGGAGGAGTTCGAGTTCTGGGAGTATCCGTGCGGAGTCCGCACCTAGTTTTCCGCCAAACATGACCATGGATTGGGGTTTGCGAATTTGCCCGGCGTCCGGGCTAACCTGATGAAACATGATTTTATGGACATTGAGCCAGTCTGTCGGCTCCGGGGTTGACACTGGATAAAACCCAAAAAAACCATACGCAGCATCTGTCGATTTTTTGACCTTGTTTTCATAATCTTGAAGGTCTTTGACAGAAGGGAGAACACCATTGCGGACAATGTTGTTCCATGAGTGTTGTTGATCGTTTGTCATTGAATTTATGGGGTTTAATGCTATAGTATCAACATGGATTACCAAAAGCTAGAAGCCCGGGCCATAGAACGGGGTTTGACCGAGTATCAAATTGCCAAACTCATACATACCACCAATAGCAACGCGATTGAGGGATATGATTCTCTGTCGATTGACCAGAACATTGACATCCTTTTGGAAGCAGAAAAAGAATTTGAGACAGGAGACACCTTCAAGCTTCTCGGTCTTCCGGTCCCTCCAGACCTCAAGGAACGAATGGCCCATCTGAGGTCGGGCCTGCCCGCCTCCGTTGAGGTCCGCCCTGCTGCGTAAGGATCGCACAATAGAAAATTTCAATCCTCTGGCCAGAGCCGGGGGATTTTTTTTGTGAATGCCTAGGCACGATTCCATAAAATTTCAGTATTTGGGCCAGAACCTGACGTTGAGGCCTTCCTGGGATGGAACGCCGTTTTGGATTCTCTGGGTATTTTTGAAAACCAGATAGTAGCCGTCCCCATTCTCCGGTCGCCGGACTTCCAAGCGGACGCCCATGGTGGCCAGTTTTTGGAGAGTGGCCCGGTTTTCGACATTGAGAGTTTCAAGGGATGTGATTCGATCCTGGAACCGGGCATTGAGTTTGCCCTGGGCAAGAGCAATGACGGTCAAAGTCACCGCCAAAGCGAGGGAACCGCAGACCATGAAAGCAGTCGCCCACGCACCCGGACTAGAATTTTGTTTCCCGGTAGTCTTATCGTTGGCCCCCGGCGCTGTCGGTCGCTGGGCCAGACTTTCGTTTAGTTCTTTGACAGTCCCTCGGATGGATTCCACAGATTCCCGGAACTGCCCCGAGTCCTGATTGAGGGCGGTCATCGTGTTGTTGAGGACTTTGATATTGAAAGCCAACGCCCGGATCACGTCCCGGATTTCGTCAATCTCCTCTTCGGGTTCCTCGTCAGGTTTATCAAGCTCTTCTGGATAGTCGGGTTCTACAGCTTTTTCTTCCTCGGGTTCCTCCAGGGCTGGAGCTGGTGGCTCAGCTTGAAAAGGAATGGTGGCTCCATGAGATTTAAGGACGTTGGCAAGTTTTGCCCTCCGTTCCTCATCGGACAAAGGGGAATCAATCGGAGTATCGTTCATTCGACCTCCGGGGCAACGTCTGGTTTGAGTAGGACCAATTCGATATAATGGAAGACATTCATTTTTGGATCCGGAATCTCTTGGGAAAAGTGGTCCCAGAAAACCATGGTGGTCGGCATCGGATTGTTTTCAGAGGCGGGGACATGCAGACATCCTTTAATGGCTTCCTTCCGGACAATGAACCGCTCAGCGGAGAATTTGATATATTTTGAGTCAACGATTCGTTTCTGTTCTTCGGGACGTGTGCTTTGGATCATGGATTGATTCCTTTCTTAATCCCTTGTTTTGGGCCGGATGAAAACTTTGGGCCTATGGCCCCCGGCACAATGGGATTTTTGATTTTTTGAGATGGTGACTGATAAACTTTTGTCTTGAGCTTCTGGCTGGGGACGAGGGTTTCGGTTGGCTCGTCTCCTCCCGCAAAGAAAACCCGGCCAGTGGGTCGGAGCTGCTTCTTGCGTTTTTGGAGCCCGGCCACATAGAACTGACGCATTTCAACTCGTTTGGCCTGGAGAGCGCGGACCTTTGTCCATTTGATTTCCTTGAAGACCTCCTCCGTGAGACGAATCCAGACGTTCGATCTTATTCCCAGTAGCCGTTTGGCCATCCCGTCTGCGCGGGATTTTCTCATGGCCATCTTTTCCTCGGCAATCTGCTTGTCGAGTTTTGCTATCTGTTCCCGTTGGAACTTCAACATTTCCCATGAATGATCAAAAGCTTTGACCTTGGGGACGTCCATTTTTGGAGTAATCATAAACTCCTCACTCCGCAAATGTTCGCGGGCAAATTTGGCCACCGCCTCCGGATCGGCTGCCCGTTTGAGCCATTGATTGATCTGAACATCCGCTGATTTTTTTACAAAACCGAGTTTGTCCTTTTGGCCGTTCCAGTTGTGTCTGTACCTAGCAAGTTGATTACTGAACCCCACACGTTCCCCGTCGCGGGTACGCGGATGAACGAAAACGTGAGCATGGAGGTTGTCCGTGTCGTGATGGAGTCCAAAGCAATAACCGAGTGGGTCCCCTGGGTGGAAGTTATCAGAATAATTGCGCATTGTTTTAACAACAATGGATTTCAAAACTTCGTCCGGGTTAAGCCCGGCAGCGGTCATCTTGTCCCGGAATTCATTGGAAAGAGAAAAGATCAACCTATGATGAGTTGTTTGAAGTTTTGGGTATCGGGCATCGTGGCTACGCCATTCTCTCAAGATTCGCTCTTTGAGTTGTTCCGGGGTCATGTCCTGCTGATGGGTAAATGTCCCATCGGGATTCAATCCGACCTTGGCGTAAAAGAACCCTTCCGCGATCACCAAACCAAGTTTGTCCTTGTCCAAATATTCATAGGCTTGCCACGGTTTGGGCGTATAGGTTTTACCTTCCTTCATCGCGTGAATGGTATCCGCCTCAAACTTCAAATCAGAAAGTTCATCGAGGTAGTCGGGCGAAAACTCGTCCGTCCACGTCTTGGATTTTTTGATAAGAATGGGTTGCTTCATAGTTTATTCAAAAGTTCTTCGGTGTTGGACCGGACTACTTTGATTTCATCAGAAATCTTCCCCGCCTTCCCAAGAGTTGAGTCATCGAGACCGTCACAAGTCAAAACAGCCCGGAGGGCGGCTTGGTTAAGTTTACAGTTCCATCGGCCAGCAAGATTTTTTTGCGCCCGTTTGAAAGCCTTTATGGCATCAGGGGGCAAAATGATGGTGACCATTGAGCGTTTTGGCATAGGTTATGACCTTTCTTTCACGTAACAGAGTGGAGTGTTTTTGAGAGAATGACTTCCAGTCAGAATCGAAAAGTAAAAAAGTTCGACTTTTTTACATATCCTGTTTCCCCGAGAAAATTCGACTTCCGTCGTTTTTTCGAGGGATTCGGACCGGCTAATTGCCGGGAGAAAAGGCGTTTTGACCGGGACAATTTCCCGGTGAAGGCAGGGGGCGTGACTGCCCCCAGACCCGGACTCTTCACGGCAAAGCCGGGATGTGTCCAGGGGCGGGTTGTTGCCTTTCCCCGCAAAAAATCGCCTTCCGGCGTGTTTTGGAGGGGTAGGGACCCGCAGTATCGGCGGGGACCAAGGCTGTTCATCCCGGATAAAGGCCGGGGAAAAAGCTGGGGCCAATTTTCCGTGGCAAGAGGTCATAGACTGAACCCTTTTGACCCCTGAGTTGAAAGGGCGACTGGTTTTTGGAATGAGGGTTTGACCGGCACGGCTACCGGGCCAGACTCAATGTCTGGGGTGAATTGCTCGTTGTTCTCCCATGAAATTCCTTGAATGAGATCGGTCGCCTTCTGTGCTTGTCCGGCAGCTTGTACCACCATAAGCGGATCATTTTCCAAAGCTACGATCCAATCTTGTATATAGCCCGCCGGGTGCTCGAAGGTGATTTTATCCATGATCCCCGCCTGATTGGACAGGAAGGAAGCCCCAATTTCAGCTATCAACTCCTCTTTGGCGTATTCTGGAGTGGAGCGTTTTGCCCCTAAAGTGGGTCGGGCTAACCGGGAGGAATGACCCGTTGCATGGGTCATTTCATGAAACAAAGTGTGATAAAATAACTCCTGCGAGCGAAACTGCGCCCGGGGAGGCATTAGAATTATATCATTTTTAAGATCGAATGCCGCCAATTTTGCCCCTTCTTGAATCGGACAAATTTTGGCTTGTTCGACGATTTCCTGGGCCTTGGCAAGGTCGCGGGCTGGGCTGGCGGGTGCGATAGACGGATGTTCAATCCCCTCGGTTTGCATCAGATTGAATGCATTATAGTAGCGTAGCATTGGAACTTGTTTGACTTTGCCGTCCTTTTCCAAGACAGGTTTTCCTGTCTCGTCGAGCTTGGGAAGGAACTTCCAAAAGACAATCAAAGTTGACTTGGACCCTTTTTTAATGGTTCCACCCAAGTCTTGGGCTTGCTTGAAAGTGAGCCAATAGGGCGAGCCATATCCTTTCATCATGGTCAATAGAACGTTGATCCCGCGGTACGGTTTCCGGGTGACAAGGTTTTGGGGAACACCATTTACCCATGGCATTTTCCACGGAATTTGCCCTTGCTTGAGTAATTCCAGCATCTTATCGGTGATGATTTGATAAACTTCATTCACAGCTTGACCTCCTCATAAGCGGCTTGCAGGAGCCGGGCGGCTTCGCCCTGGGGAATGCCTCCGGCGAGCATCAGAGCCGGACAAAGATTATCTTCCCCGGCAATGTGCCGGAATAGGGGAGTGTCCTGGGGGGGAATACCCTTGTCCAAGTATTCAAAGAAATAGATTTCTTTGATGTGTTCAAAGAGTTGATCAGATGTCAGGGATGTCATAGAGCTCCTGGATTAGGCTGATTTTGATTGGGTGGAAGGGCTGGGATTGGAGGTTAAAACCCTGACCTGGTGAATGTCCCGCAGCCGGGATAAAACCCGGTTAGCAGTCACCAGATCGAGAGATGAAAAGAATTTCTCGAATCTTCTGGCACGGAGAGGAACCTGTTGGTGGGGTTTCATGGTGAGAACCCCTTCCGCGGTTGGCTGGGTTCCCGCCGTTGAAAGACAGGTTCGCGGAGTTTTTCGACCAAGCTGCCGATTTCAGTTTGGCTCGCCTGGCTGACGCGCTGCTGGGAATAAAGAAGGGGGCTTTGCGGGTCCTTCAAGAGGTGGTCGGGTGGGGTATTGACAAGTTGGGTTTGATCTGGCAGGGTATTCCCAGAGTCAACCTGATATGTCTGACCAACCCCCTGGGCAATTATAGCCTGGGAAGATGCAGACCAGCGTTGGCTCTTTTTTGTGTCTTGATACCGGCAAAGGCCCTGTTGCCACCAATTCAGAAAGTGGGTTTCACTTTCGCGGGGGTGAATACTTTTGATCTCGTTGACTTGCTGAACGCCGTGAGATTGATTGGGGTGAAGGGCGGCCACACAGGTTTTGCCGTTGTGTTGCAGGTCGGTCATGACCACCAAGCCCTCGGTGGTGGACTGGAAGATCATGACCGGACGGTGCAGGGCAGCGGGGACCTGTTTGATCATTTCGTAGGGCAGGTGGTGTTTGTCGTGGATGATTTTGTCGAGGGTCCGGGGCAAAAGAACCACCCCAACGGCGGGCACTCCAGCCAGCCGAAGCGCCTCCGAAGCTGCTCCGAGCCGGATCGGAGCCCGGCGCGGCCATTTCCCTGCTTGGTGTCCGGCCAGTGCATCGTCAAATTCCCTCTTTGACCTGGCAAACCGCCCAAAAAAATCCACCGCCATTTTCAGCCGTCCGAACTGGTCGGGTGGCAGGAATGGGAACTGTTCAGGGTGGATTGAAGGGTGCTTCATCTCAAAGTTTTATCCCTTTGATTGGGCTTTTTTTTTGACGGGGCACAAAACGAGGGCGAGTCACGGCGCACAACTCCTCATTCCAGTCCTTGGCGTACGGGATCGCCGGACGTTCAATGAGCGGATTGTTCATTGCCTGGAGACGTCGGATTTCCTCCCGTCCAGCAGTGTCGTTGTCAAAAGCCGGTGTGATTTTGATTTGTTTTTGCTGGCAGAATTGCAAGAGGGCATCCGGAGTGTGACACCCGGCCAGACTGACCACGGCCACCGTCGGAAGAGGATTGTCCTTGTCGATTGTCCTGGCATGCCAGGACAAAGCATCTATTGGACTTTCAACAAGGACAACTGAATCAGCCTTGTGGAGGGGGCAGTGGAAAGTAAACCAAGCCTCGGTCTTGTTCCCCAGACAGGGCCGGAAACCGGATTGGTGTACGGTATCCCGGAGGGTGGCACCCTGTACGGTCCCGTTTGCATCCGTATGCAAGAACACCAGACTAGGGTTAGGTCTATGGTCATTGGCATAGATTTTTCCGGAAGCAAAGGCTTCATCGACCAGTGGGGCGGGGAGGCATCGGGTTTCTACGAGGTAGTGCCGGGCTAGTGGCCAAAGGGTATCGTCCCTTTTGCCATAGGTTTTCATCAGTTCCGCAAATGGTTTTCTCTCGGGAGCCGGTCGCTGCTCGGGTAGGGGGGAAACATTGGTAACCCCCCGGAAATCGGCCAATGATAGCACTGCCTCCTTGTAGGGGCATTGTTCCATGTACATTACCAAGTCAATGGCTCCGCCTCCGCCAATACCGGATTTATGGTCGTACCATTTAGAGCCAGTCACATTAATGGCGTGCGCATCGGAGGTGTATTTGGTGGAGATGCCTTCCTTGGATTCGTGGTACCCCTTCGATTTGAGGATGTAGCCAAGGTCGATATTTCTGACTTCATCAGCCAAAGTTTTGAGGTTGGATTTCATTTTTCCTCCTTGCCGGTGATTTTTTCGAGTTCTACCTGCTTGATCCGGACCGTTTCCTCTCGGACAAATTTAAAAACAAAAACGGAGGTAAGTAATATGATGCAAACGCTGATTGAATATGCTGGAAAAATAAAAGGCCTCATCGAGGCGTTAT
Source organism: Verrucomicrobiia bacterium (assembly GCA_033764445.1). Taxonomy (GTDB): domain Bacteria; phylum Verrucomicrobiota; class Verrucomicrobiia; order JAWXBN01; family JAWXBN01; genus JANRIZ01. The sequence goes on from JANRIZ010000008.1 coordinate 20,617, forward strand.
GGTTCTCAACTGAATTTAGGGACTGGTTGCTGGTGTGGCTGACCTGGCGTTCATGCCAAAGCAGCGACAAATCTGGGAGGGTAGGAGGAAGGCTCCAGAGGATTCCCAACAGAATCGTAAGTTTGACAAAGCGCATGAAATATTTCAGGACAGGATCACTTTTGAAGAGTGTCAAAAATCTGTTCTCCGGATTTATCTCCGGGGACTGGTCTAAATGGTTGTTCATGATTGCACCTCGTCTTTAGAAGCGGAGGCTTCATTTTGAACTTCCTGAGAAGATTTTTTACGGGTATCAACGGTCCATAACCAAACTGCGGTGGTAAAAATGATGATTTCGAGCGTGATAACGTGGATGCACAATACAATGGATTTGATCGCTGACTGGATTTGGGGTCCGGACACACCGTTTATGGTCAAGGTTGTGTCCGTGCTTGTGCTATTGGAATGGTTTGGGTTGAAGAAACGGAGCGTGTCGTTCATGGAATGCATGATCAGCCACATCATAAGAATTCCAGCGATGGCAGGAAAACTGATACGTCGGAGCATCGCGAAGACCGCCCACTTTTTCTCCGGGGACTGGTTTGACATGATTTTCCGGTTGATGATTGGTTCGTATTTATTCGGCATATTTTTAAAAGTGTTTGAGGCGTTTTATATGGACGGTCCAATCAATGGATATGGGATCGCTGCACTTTTCGTTGGGTACGGATCGGTTCTGGTGATGATATTCCTGTGGTGGAGGTTTGAGCGGGTTTCCTGGTTGACCAGGCAAAGCTCACCGCAGTTGGAATTTCCGCTGTGAGTCCTCTCCAATTCCCGGCTTGTTTTCAACGAGTCATTGAGGTAGTTTGACTCCATGAGTGTGACAGACATCAACAAGGCTCTGGATGGTTTGGCGGCCGCCGAAAGAATGGAAGTTGCCGCGCATCTGAACGCACTGCTTTTCAACTGGATGGATGATGATTGGGACCAGCAAATGATTGCCAATGATGCCCCTCTTCGGGCCATGCGTGAAAAGTCAGAAGCAGCTTTCAAGTCCGGACGGGCTACGCCCCTCGAAGAGGGTTTGGACAAGCCATGACGTCTTTGGGGACGCCTGATTTTTGGGACTGTTACCATAGCCTTCCTCTTCCGGTCCGCACTTTGGCCCGGAAGAATTTCCGGTTGTGGATTCAAAACCCGTCCCATCCCTCGCTTCGCTTCAAACCCCTGCGCCCTGGAGAATTCTGGTCCACACGGGTGGGGGACCATTACCGTGCGCTCGGTTATTTTCGAGACAACAACACCTTTGTGTGGACATGGATCGGAACCCATGAACAATACAACAGGCTGCATTGAAACGATCATTTGAATTGTGGAGTTCATGATTTGGACCCTACCCCGGCATTAGCCGGGGTGGGGGATATGAGGCTACGACAGTTTGAGCCCATGTTTTTTGATGATTTTGGGTGCTTTTTCCTTCCACATGACCCGCTCCGCAAACTTCGGATCGGTCAGGTGTTCGACACTCTGGAGCAGTTCGGTAAGGTACTTGGCGTTTTCGGGCCGGTTGTAGAACCGGCGCATGGCAATGAGTTGCGGGTCATACCCGTGTTTTTTCATCTCTCCCAGGGCAAGGGCATTTTCCAGCCGTTCGCGGGTCATGGTCTTGGCCCGCTCGTTGAGAGAGGGATTATCCTCCCGGAAGTTGGCCACGTCCTGGGCAATGTTGGCATTGAGGTCCGGCTGATATTTTTCCTTCCGCATGACATTGAGAATGTAACGGTTCTCAAGTTCGTCGCGGTCCGCCGACTTCAACTGCTTGTCGAGTTCCGGGTGCCGCTTTCTGAACCCGGCAATATCCGCCTCAATGCCTTCATTGACCTTGAAGGCGAATGCCTGGGCCTTTTTTTCCACGGAGGTTTTGGGCCTGTCCTGAAGCATTTTTTTGTCTGTTTCCAGAAACTCTTTCATGGCTTCTTTCTGTTTCTTGCCTTTGAGTTTCTCAATCTCCTCAAAGAATCGGTCTCTGGCGCCCGCAAACCATTTGGCTGCGGTCATCTTTTCAGGTGGTTGCTGTTGTTCTTCAGTTGTCATTTTTATGGTCCCTTTCAGGGTTTCCGTTGGGATGTTGTTTTGCGAGCCCATCCCAACCACGGCATGGTGTCCGATTTGCAGGCTCGTTGCCCGGAATGGGCAAAGTTTAGGATTTGGGTTCGGCTCCCTTTTTGCGGCGACTCTTGAGCGCCTCGCGCTGCTCCATGAGCAGCTTGTCCACATGCAGGAGTGTGTTATTGATCAAGTCCTCGTAGTCCTCTGTGCTGAGAACCTGGGCAATTAGTGTGCGCGGTTCAAAAGTCATGATCCGCTGGACATGATTCAGTTCGGCCACGGCGTCCTCGAATTTTTTGTACACGTCAGGGGCCAGTTGGATTTCGATGCGCTTGGGTTTTTCAGGGTTTTCGCTCATAGAATGTTAGAGTATTATGTTAATATGATATTATGATATTACGGTTGGGTTTGTTTCCGGCTGGCCACAATGTCCTCCACCCGGTCGGCGAGGATTGAGGTATGGAAAATGCCCGTGGATTCGTCCTTGTGGATGTCCAGCCGTCCGGTGACAGTGAACTTGCTGCCCAGGGCAATCTCTTTGAAGGCGGGAATCACGGCCTCCCCGAATTTGACGGCCAGTGCAAAGCTGGCCTGGCTGTTTTCAATGTTATGAATGGCCCAGACATCACCGAAGACCGGTTCATTCTTGTCATCGGTTTTCAGGACACGGGGAGCCTTGCCCGCCCGGACTTCCAGTGTGATTGAATTTCTCATTGTATGTTTTCCTTGGTTTTGTTTTTGGAACTAAAAAAGCTGCCGAACCATTCCTTCCATGTCCTTTCCGCCTTGGGCTGGGGCGGATTTTTAAGTTCTGCTATCTGGCGTCTGAGGGTTTCCAATTCCCCCTTGATCTGCTGTTTTTCCTCGGCCTCCACCTTCGCCTGTTTGAGCAGTTCGTTGGTGATCTCCATTTTCTGGGCCATGGCCTCCAACTGCTCCCCCTGGGCGGCGGCATAGGCCTTTTGGCGTTCCAGTTGCTGCTCAAACTCGGCAGTCATGGGATTTTCGGCCACGGTCGAATCCGGGGCCTTTTCCTGCGGACCTTGAGCGGTCATCTGGGGCGTGTTCGGTCGGAGATTCCAAGTGGGAGATTTTTCGACTACCTGAATGTCATGGGCATCATGACGGACGTTCGGGTTCTGGGGATCGACATAAGGACCGGCTGAATATTCCCCCACCGTTTCATTGTTGCGGACAGCAGTCCTATCCGACCCCTGCAGCTCCGTGCCGGTCGTATGGACTACCCGCATCGGCACGGCGGCGGTCTGGATCATATTGTTTCCCGCACACCCGGAGAGAAGGATCGCTACTGGGAGGAAAAACGCGGGGTGTAATTGTGCTATTCCTCGCCCCGACCGACCAGCTCGGCTCCGGCCCGCCGGCACGGCAAGGCAAAGTGAATTTTGTTTTGTGTTTTCAATGTAATTATGAGGATTTTTCATATTGTGAATACGGTTTAATTTTTGAAGGTCTCTGGATGAAATAATGCTCATTGTGCGTCGGTCTGTTGCCCGTTGAGTTTTTGATCTCGTTCGTTTAGAAAGTATTCAATGATGAAACCGTTTGAGATTTGTATCGTCATTACACTGGTCGCCAATGCGGTGGTAATGATTTCCCGTGAAATAAGGCACTGGGTGTTTTCCAAAAAAAGCACAACGGCCACAGCACCTATTGTCAGTGCCCAAGTAAAAAGTCGAAGACCAAGGAAAAACCAGAACTGGTCTGTTGCTGCTTCAGTTTTCATGATTGTTGTCTCTTTTAGTTGTATTTTTCATGTCATGGTTGCCGAGGGACCTTTGACCAATTTTAATGCAGTCCTTCTCCTGCTCGGATTTTTTTCTCTGTTGAAATGGACAGATTAAATTCATTGCTGGCCTCCCTGAAGCTTGCTGCGGAGTGAGGCCCCCACCGCCGCCTGGCTGGCATCGAGGGGCTGGGTGATATAAACGTAGAAGGGCTTGCCCCCGGCCACGCGGACAAAGACGGCTTCGGATTGGATACGGGCGGCGATTTTCTGGGCTTCCTGCTGCATGGATGCGGCCACGGCTGAGGCCAGGGCGTCTTTGAGTCCGCCGCTTGAGCTGACAGTGGTCGCCCCTCCACCGCTGAAAATGGTTTGCTGGGAGCGGAATCCCTGGGCGGCGGCTGAGAGGAAGGTTGAAAAGAAAAGCTGCGCGTCGGCGGACCCATCGTAACCTTTGACATCCCCCCTCATCCCGGCGGAGGCATCGGTGATTTGCCAGCCATTGCCATCCGGATCAGGGGCGGCATCGAGGAGGATGCCAGTAAAGGGCAATTCCACTTCTTTCCCGTCCTCCTCCCTTTTAAAGACCAGAATCCAGTTGTTTTGACCGCCAATCCGGTCCCGTACCCGGTCGTTTTGACCAAAGCCATGGATCAAGGCCCCGGCAGGAATGACCAGTTCCTGGGAATCGGACCAGACATCCCGTAGGACAATGCCGATGATTGGGGTGGTCAATTTGGAGGAATCGACAGTATTGATCAAAATGCATTCAATGGGCGTTCCATAGGACACGCTCCGGCTGCTGATGGTGGGCTTTGAGCTGATAAAAAGAAAAATAGGAGGTTCCGGGGTTCTGGAAGTCCCCACTTCAACCTCCTCCCTACGAGGAGGGGGAGGGGCCTGGGGTTGGGCTTCCAACACGGGTATTCCCGTATCCAAAGTCTGAACCGTGGTGGCAATTTCCTGGCCTTTGTCTGTTTTATCCTCCTGCTTGGCCAGTGTGGGACCTTTTTTGAGTTTGAAATAAGCACCATAGAAAACGGCAACGATTGTAATCAGGACGATCAGCCAGATGATCCGTCCATCCTTGGTTTTCCATGAATCAACAAATGTTTTTTGTAGCCAACCCGTACTCATTTTGCCTCCTCCTTGTTCGCGTCCGCTGGCATTTTTGGCAGCGGCTCCTCCTCGGTTTTTTCTTCCTCAATCCGGCTTTGGATTTCGGGCTGCACCCGGACCACAAGAATGTTCCATGCATTTTGCCCTGGCAGCAGGTTGTTGCGCCCGCCGTCAGGTGTCCCGGTGATGGCAAAAAAGACTTTGCTCAAGCCTGGCACAATGTCCCGGTCCGTCAGGGATTCACCTTTGGAGAGTTTTTCCAGCCCGGAGGCTGACGGACTTCCGGGGGGGATGGTCCCCGATGCCTGGCTTAAGGACTGGTTGTAAATCCGATCCCCGACCCGGACCGCAAAATCATTGCGTTTGTAGGAAATGGGCTCCAGCGTGTCATTTTGGAGGGTGATGTTGAAAACCAGCGTGTCCTCCTTGTCGAACCGAAACACCTCCTCAATGAGAACCTTGAAGCCATTGTAAAACATGATCCGCGCCGGTCGGGCGTAGCCCACCCCGGCAACGGCCTCGGGCTGATGCCGGGAAAGGACCGAATAGGCCTTTGCCGTATTGAGCAGATTGGCCACGACGGCGGGGGAAACGCCGCCGCCGGATGCACCGGGTGCGGGCAGGCTGTAAAAGTACACGGCAAAATCCGGGGCTTTGTCCACTGCCTCCAGTTCAACGATATAGGCTTTGTTGTTGAAAAAGATGGTCAGGACATCCGAAGCCTTGGGGTGTTTGGCCCGGACTGTCAGGAAAGTCCCGCCGTCCTTGTACCCCACCACAAAATCCCTCGCGGCACCCGCATCCAAGGCACTCCGTTTCCCGGCCGCCACTCCTTCCAAGGCTCCCGGGAACATCAGTGTGGTAGTTCCCTTGTCTCCTGGGACTTTGACCTTGTACACCATCCTCTCGTCGAGGCCGTATTGTTTGATGGCCCGCCCGGAGGCTTGCCCCCAGAGGGCTGCTGGGAAAAGAATGACGATGAAAACCATGAATGACAGTTGCTTCATTTGACCCTCCCGAATTGAGCCACCACCAGCGGAAAAAACCCGTTGTTGGCCACGTCATCGTTTTTCATGAATATGATGTCGTATTCCTCAATGGGCCGTTCATCCAGAGGCAGGCCCTGGATGGTGCCGGTGCGGAAAAACTGGGCCTTGACGCGGACGGAATAGAATTCCTGGCCGTCCTGGGCCACCTTCTTGGGGACGGAGATTTGGAGGACATTGACAAATTGCGAGAAGTTGCGGATGTCCTTGCTCCGGACCTCACCAAGGAATTTTTCGCTTTCGCTCCGAGCCTCGTCGCGAGTGGTCTTCACAAAGAGCCGTCGCAACAGTTCCGGGTTGCTCAACCCGGATGGGTTCATTTCAAACCGCGCCCGCATGACCTGGCGGCACATGTAATCAAAGTGATACTTCTCCTTGAGGAAGTCATCGAGCGGGGTGTAGATGACCGTTCCGTCCTTGCTGAAAAAGAAAGCCTTCTCCTTTGTTCGCATGGTCCAGACAGTGAATTGCACAAAAATAAAACCCGCAAAACAGGCGGCCAAAAACATGACAAACCAGAACCGGGCCGCCCATGAGGCGTTGACAATGGCCATGATGGCCGGATGTCCTGGGGAAGGCTCCGGTGCCGGTTTGACGATGGGCGTTTCGTCAATCAATGATGAATCAGCTTTATTCATAAGTTATTAAGTTATAATGATATTAAGATTTCTTGTAGTAGCGGTCCATGTCGTCGAGTTGCATTTTGATGCGTTTGCGGGCCTCGGCTCCGTCATCCATCGGAGCGGAGGGCGTGGGGCTGCCACCGCCAGAGTTCTCAATCGAAGCAACTGAGGGGGAGCCAGAAGTGGCCGGGGAGGGCGTGCCTGTACCACCTGCAGACGCTGTGGGGCTGCCTGAGGAAGATTTTGCTCCGGATGCTTGGCCTCCACCACCACCTCCCTGTGTTTGGGCGGATGATCCGCCGCCACTCTGAGGGGAGTCGATGGGTGGGGGAGGGGGGCCACTGGAGGGGGCTTTGTTGGTGAGAGCCTGTGCGCCTTGTGCCGCCCCACCAAGTCCCTGGACCGCTCCTGCGGCTCCACCCACGGCGGCAGCCCCGCCCAGACTCTTGGCTGCCATAGCCAATCCAATGGCCGCCCCGAGTCCCTGGACACCGGCTTGTAATGCAGTGGTGGCCGGACCAGCTCCGCGCATGATTGCGGCCACCACAAAAGGCACGGAAAGGTACATGGCATTAACAATGATCGCCCCCAGAAGGAGTCCGGCGGCAATCAATGCCCATCCAACGGTGGCAACCTGGATGACCGTGTTGGCGGTCCCTAAATTTACCGCCCCTGTCAATCCGCAAGCCTGTAATATATCTGCCGTCAACTTGTAAATGATCACATCTACCACGGCCACGCCCAAGGCCCACAGGGCCACCCCGACAGAGGTGAGAATGAAGTTAATCCCGATTTGCTTCGTCCACGGCAATGCCAAAAATCCAAGGCCCAGAGGGGAGACCACAATCAGCCCGGCCATGGCGAAGTCCTGGAGCCATCCAATAGCTTTGACTCCAAAAGAACCAATCGCCTGAAAACAGGCTGAAAAGCAATAGCAAAGGTAATCTGCAATATTGAATGCACTCGGTTTTTCGCTGAATTCTGCTCTGAACAAACTATGAAAACTTGCCGAATTTTTTTGCGCCACTTCCTCGCGCAGTTCCCAGAAGGCGTCTCGTGTGGCGATCATCGCCTCCCGGTAGCCGGTGATAAGGATGACAATGACCAGCCCCACGATCAACGGTTTGAGCATCTTTTCGGGGGTGCGCTCGGCCTGTAGCGCGCCGTAAGCCATGCCCGCCATGGCCATGAGGTAAGGGATACCCAAGAGTGCCACGCGGAGATTCTCCACCGCCTGGTCCTCGAAAGCGCGTGAACCCCCGGTTCCGCTTGAAACCTGGGCCAAAAAGGGTATCATTATACTCATGAAAATTGTCATCATTTCTCTCCTTGCTGTGGTAGCCGCTTCCCTTCTGACGATCTCGGGACTGATGATCCGTGACCGTCAGGAAAAGGATCAGGCCCGGCGGGAATACGAAGCTTTTCTCCGGCAGGAGGCCGAAAAAAAGAAAATCCAAGACGAGTATGCCGCCCGTGCCGCCCGAGAACGGGCAGAGTCTTTTCGCCGCGCTGGCTATTAGTTTCAGTACCCATTTTTTTTAAATGACTCCGCTCTTTGTGCTTTTGCCTTTTTATCCGCCCGTTTCTCCACTTCGATCCTGGCTTCCTCCTCGGCTTTGCGCTGTTTTTCGGCATCGTTGTCATTGGCCTCTTTTCGGGCCTGACGCTGATTGTTGGCGGCGGTTTCCTCGGCATTGAGCGCGGCGAGTTGGGCCGTCAGTGCCCCGATGCGGACGGACACCGCCCGCTGTTCGGCTTCGGTCTTGGTCTGGACGTTATTGAGCTTTTCGAGTTCGGACATGATGGTTTTGCGTTTGTCTCGGACCTCTTCGAGAACTTTTTCATGATTGCCCTTCTCGTCCTCGTAGGCGGCGAATTTTTTGTAGAGGTCCATATTGCGGGTGAAAGATGACCCATCCGGTAGAGTGTTCGGGATAGACGCATATAGACCTTGCCCGGTTCCCTGGAGACTCTTGGCCGTGTCCATCGTTTCACCGAGGGCATTGGCCAGTTTAAAGGTGGAGGAAAATGCAGAATTGGTGCCGAGATTGCCCATACTCCCCAACATCGAAAGAGCCTGGGACGGATCACCGGCGATAGTTAAGGCCTTCTGAGCGATTTCAACGTGTTCCTGAATCTTGGCGAATTCCTTATTGAAATTCTCCACGTCCTTGGCCCACTGACCGAGAATGTCAGTGTGTTGTACGGCTCTCTGTGTCTGTGCCCCGGCGTCATTGACGGCCATTTGTCCCCAGAGGGCTACCGGGGAAAAAAGACAGAGGGTGAGGGTATACCAAGAAAGCCGCCGCAAACGGCTTTCCTGACGGTGGAGGGTGTTCTGCTTTGGGGTATGGATCATAGTTGTTCCTCTTTTTTGGAAGCGGCAGCTTCATTATGAACTTCCTGAAAGTGGTTCTTTTGGGTATCCCGTTCTATCGGGTGATTTAACCAATAAACGGAGGTCAAGATGATGATTTGGATGGTAATAATGTGGACGCAAAATGACATTGCTCTCATGAAGTCAATCTTTTCATTGCTCGTAATGGTGAGCGGATTTGTTGCGTCTGTTTTGTACATTTGCGATTTTTTGGGGAGGAGAGAAAAGGTTGTTGAAATCATTGAAAGAGTGACCGCTGAAATCAGCAAAACAGCGCATAATTTCGGCAGGCTCATTTCCGATTTTTTCACAGGGGATAGTCTTGATCTGCTGGTCAGGTCAGTGGTCTGTGGATCGTTGTTTTGCATGATGATGTTGGTTTTTGAGGTGCGTTACCTGGTCATTCCCTGGAATGGAGTACTGGTAGGGTATGTACTGACTGCGGCAGGGTTTGTCCTCGCCCTGGTGGTGTGCTGGCTGAAATTCGAGCAGGAGGCCCTCCGGCCTTGTCTCGCCCCAGGGCAAATGGATTTTCCGCTCTGATTCCAGTTTCATTCCCAGTAGCCCATTGTTTCCTTGTACAGGCGTGAGCCTGTCTAAATTCCTTCCTAAGCGACGAGACCGACCGGAGGGAGGGCGAGTGACTAGTCAGGCCCGGAGCGAAGCGGAGGGCCATCCAGTGCTTACTGAGGGCGAGAGCCCGAAGGTCGATTGACAGGATGGGGGTCTGGGGGAAGGGGCCGGGAAAAATTTTTCGCGAAAATCCGTTTCCCCATCTATGGATAAGATGGATAAGAAAAGGGATAGTAAAAAATATTGACAATGAATTTTGTTGGATTGAAAGCATCTTATGAAGAATTAAAGCCTTCATATCGCATTGAATTCCCCCCAAAAACAGGGGTATAACGCATCGAAATCCCCCTAGTGATATATTTTTATTGCCATATCGCACTGTATTCCCCCTATCAAAACGGCATAACGCATCGAAATCCCCCCAAACAGTGGGTATAACGCATTGAATTCCCCCTATCAAAACGGCATAACGCATCGAAATCCCCCCAGTTTCCCATCTGGAAAAGTCATATCGCATCGAATTCCCCCTATTAAGCAGCATGACTTTTACCCTCCTTTTGGGAGGCTTTGACCTCCAGCATGTAGGTGTTGCCTTTGGCAATTTCGTCAGCAAAAGCTCGGGACACATAGAGCGTCCAGACCGCCCCAGACAGTTTGGGCCGTTTCCCCGTTTCGATGTAACGCAAGTCCTCTTTGTATGCCTGGATCGGGTGCAGATAGCCGCTGTCCTGGAGTTCCTTGAGAGCTTTTTGGACCGTGACAAGATAATTCCTAAATTGCTTTAGAGGCGCAACCGGTGCTTCTCGAATGATGGTTTCGAGGGAAATATGAAAGCCGGTTTGCTTGAAATGGTCGTGGCCAGTTGCCTGTCTGTAATTGTGGTTGATGCGTGTAGCCAGCCAGCGAGCCAGAGGCATCTTGAGGCTGCAGAGTTTTGTATGATTGATAGGGAAGTAGGCTTGATTCTTGATGGCCTCGCCAATCAGGCTGTGGAAGGACACCCTCACGGTACTGCTCTTTCCGGAATCATCCCCATTTTGATAATTATAGGCGAGGTTGATGTAGGTCTGGTGGTGACCAATCCGGTTGTATTTGCCTTCTGCCAGCAATTCCAGCGAGGCAAGGGAAAGGATGTAAAGAGCCTCCTTGATTTCGGCGATTTTGTAGCCGTGTCCGACGGCGACAAGTTCCTTACGAATTCGGTAGAGAGTGGTATTGACGCAGACAAAGTAGCTTTGTGTTTCGGCCCCGACATTTAATGATGACTGTTCAACCGCGAGTTTTCGCAAGACTCGCTCAACGAGTTCTTCACGCGCCCCTGGTAAACGATAGACACCCTTGGCAATCTCGGCACACCGGACCACAGCCCGGAGGGATCGGTTTTTAAACTTGAATTCAGTGACCTGCATTTCATGCGGTTTTCCTTCAAAAAAACGGGTTGCCGCATCGTAAATATCCACCGTCCTGGATTCATCGTTTTTTCCAAACCACCCTTGAAAAAAGTCAGTCTGCCGGGCCTCTGAGGCCGGAACCATGACTTCCTTCTGTGGTTTTTCTTTGTCGTTCATTGTATTATCCCTGAAAATTCGTTGGCTCTACGTGATTCAAAGTTGTGTCGTCGCTTGCGATTTGCTGACAGACCTCTTCCGGGAGATTTGGATTCAACAGGTGAAGCTCATAGCGCGAGTTCCGATAAAAGAGCCGGATGACGGGAATCCGGAGGTAATAGATGGAAATCCAAGGAAAAGAGTCATCCGTAGTATCGCGGTTAAACACGACAGCCCCATTATTTTTGAGATCGGCAAAATCGGGATCAAGGTTGTAGTGAGTTTCGAGAAAGAATGCCAAAGCCAGCGTGAGATAATGTTTGCGCCGGTGCCCAATTTCAAAAGTCCCTGCCGGGAAATAAGCCTCATCATAGATGAGGTAATTTCCACAACATCTAATCTTTTCAGGATGAGGCATTTTCTCGTGTTCGTTCATAACTTTATAAGTTAATATGATATGAAGTTTATTATTTTTGGGTTTCGACGACCGGGACTGATTGGTCTTGAATGAGCAACCGGCAAAGCCGATACAATTCGATGATGGAAAAAATATTGATCATTGCGGCAATTATGCTGATAGCAGTCGGCAAATTTTTGGAGTCCACAGGGAATTTTGTGGAGAAAATCAGGGCCAAGGAAAGAGTCCCAAAAAGTGACATCCCAAATGTCAAAAGCCGGTACAACCGCCGCAGGTGCCTTTCCTGCTGTGTGAGTGCCATTTGTTTGTTCATTTCGCTTTCCTGCATTTGTTACCTGCTTTCTCGTTCTGGAGTGCCTTTGACCGGCTTTGACGGTGTGGTGGTCATTGTGGGGCTGGTGTATTTGATGTTATTTTTGAATCGTTAAATCTGTCACTTGCCCTGGGTTTCAACGACCGGGACGGCCACAGTGGAATTGGTCAGATATATGGTGCCCTGGGGCGTCTGGACAGTCGTAGGCGTGGGAACTTCGTAGTAGTTGTATCGAAGCTGGCCCTTGGTAGTGGTGGACGGCTCTTTCGCTCTCAACTGTGCCCAATAGAGACGCTTGGCAGCATCAGAGCCGCCCCGGTCATAACCGCGGTTGTATTCATTGCGTTTGGCGTTGCTGACAGAGGCTTGGATGCCTTCGGAAATCAGGACCCCACCGGCTGCGCCTCCGATGGTGGCAATCGGATCGCCTCCGGAAGCCATGTAACCGACCCCCGCCCCGGCTGCTCCGGCTCCCGCATCGTAGAGGCCGCGGTTGCTGGCACATCCGGTCAGAAAAATGGCTACCGGGAAAACAAAAATCAAAAGAGTGGAATGAATTTTCATGGGGTGATTCGTGTGATTGGTTTGATGGTTTGAAGTGGGATATTTTCGGGCCGGGTGTTCTGGGGTGTGAGTTGGGCATTGAGTTCCTGGATAAACCCCTGTCGGAGTTTGTCAGCGGAGTGGGGGAAGGTGTCGGCCACGGCCAGAACGTCCTCATGGATTTTGAGGATGTTCCGGCGTGTGGTCATTCGGAATGATCCCGCCTGACGGACATCAAACCCCTCCTGGGCAGAGAACTCATTGGTGGCCTTGAGTACGTCCGCCCCCAGAGTCAGAAGGTCGTCTTTCATCTGGCGGTAATGTTCGAGGTAGTAGAGGGGCTTTTTCATGTTATCTGTCGTAGTAACCGGGCCTCGCCTCGGCATCGGGGACAGTGGCCCCGTTGCCTCCGCCAAAGGGAGAGCGGCCGTTGTTGAGGAAGGTGTTGCCCGTGTTAAAAATCCCCATCCCCATTCCGCCGAAGGAAATGACATCGTTCCAGAGATTCCCGCCCAAGAGGCCACTGGTCCTATTTGAGAACTTGGTGTTCTGGGCGTTGAGCTGGGCTTGCAGGTCATTGACCTGGGACTGGGTGGCCAGACCCGTGGGAATGTTGGCCAGTTGGTTGGAGAGGGTGGTGTATTGACCTTGGAGAGTCGCCAACTGGTTACTGAGGGAGGTAATGTTTGCGGTATTGGTCGTCACTTGTCCCTGTGTGGCCGCCAGAGAATTGCTGAGAGAATTAATCTGCCCTTGGAGATTGGTTACAAAGGCATTGAGTTGGGCAAGAATCCGCAAATCCGTTTCCCCGTCCTCGTTTTCAAGAATGATCAGCGTCGAGGCGGTTTTGGTGGTCAGTCCGGCCCCTGCGGATCGGACCAATGAAGTGGTCAATGATCCGGGCGGAAGATTTGTAAATTTCTGAACCGCCGCCCCACCACTGACCCAATCACCCCCATTATCTTTGTTTGCTTCCCGGTAGGTGATGATATTGACGCCGTTGGTTTGGAGGGTAAAGGCCTCGGCTGAGGATGAATCTCCGACGGTATTGACAACCGTGTAATAAGAAACCGACCCCGTCCTGGTGAGGGTAAAGTCAAATGACTGGAAAGTGGCTCCAACAGCGATATTTTGGGCTGTATTGGTATAGACTATCTTCTGAGCCTGGAGAACAGACGTGAGACAAAGCAGGGTGAGGAGAGTGAGAATTTTTTTCATAATATGATAATATGATATTGGGTTTTGGGGTGGGGGAGATTAGGCGGCTTCGCGGCCCATCAAGTCCTCGGGCCGGATGTTGGTCTTTTCCTGTTTGGTCCAGTAATCCTTGACGATTTTGCGGGTGGCCTCGGAAACCACATTGATCATGGTGCCGCAGATGGGCCGTTGGGCGTCGAGGTGGTAGTAGGTGAATTTTGAATAGGCGTAGTCGATGTGCTCGGGAAGATCGTATTCCATGATCTCGTTTTTGGTCGCCTCCGGCAGGCCAAAGACCTGGCTGATGTCCTCAAGGTCATCCCGGTCGTTCTGTTTCTGGAGCAGGAGCATTTTGGCGTTACCGAAGACAATGGGCCGGATACGGCTTTGTTTGAACTGGGCGTACTGCTGGACGATTGAGCAGACCCAAGCGCGGAATTTGCGCATTTGCGCGTAGGTTTCCTTGACAAATTCCTCTCCCCCTGGGATGTCGAGCAAGCGGGCCACTTCCTCAAAAATCACCGCCTTCCGGAGACTCCTGGGAAGGGAAATGATGTGTTGCCTGACAAACATGGCTATGAGGAAACCGGCCAAGTCCTTCAGCTCGGAATTGGCGCGGAGATCACCCAGTTCAAAGTGGGTGAGGGCCTGAGTGAGTTTGATATTTGTCACCCCGTCGAAAAGTTTTCCGTTTGATCCACGGTCCGCCGTCCACGTTTCCAAGACCGTGGCAATGTCCCGGACAAACCGGGCATCGTGGTTTGACATCGGAGTCATTTTCATGGCTTCGACAAGGGTTGAGTGCCTGGGCATTTCTTCAGGCGTCAAAAAGGCATAGGCCAGATTCCTCACCAGAATCTGGGTGGTGGGAGTTTTGTAGAATCTTGCGACATCCTCGCCACTGTATGATTCAATGACTTTGTGAAGTTCCAGACTCGCCTCGTTTTCGCGGGCATAAGCAAAAGCCTCGACAAAGGTGGTCGTGGCATCATCCTTCTTGAGAATGCGCTGGATACGACTGATGGCCATGGTCATCCGGGCAAAGTAATCCGCCTTGTCGGGCCGGTACTTGACCCAGTTCTGGAAGGTTCGGGTGTAAAGCCGTGTAATATAGGAGGTGATGAGGGATTTCTTGAGATACTGCTTATCCTCGTCGGATACATGGCCAGCCATGCGTGCCGCAATGGCCGAGGCCGTTTCAATGTGGCTGAAATTGAGTGGCAACCCGTGCGTGTCCAGATAATTGATGGTCAATTCCCCATCGGCCTGGAGAAAGATGGTCTGACCCATGCAGGCTTTGACCAGAGGGCCGTAGGAATTTCCCTCCTCGATGATGGCCGTGTAGTGGAGAAACGGAAGAATCTGACTGAGAAGGTCAAACATGAGCATGGATTTCCCCGCCCCTGACATGCCCAGCAGAACGGCATGTTGAGGCTGACCATTGATGTCGGTCCTGATTCCGGCTAATGCGTTGTGGTTTGAGTCGTAGAATGCCTCCGCCTGGTCAAGATGCCCTGAAAAGGACGAACTCAAGGGCATGATCCGGGCCAACACCTTGTCCTCACTGTATTTTTTATGATCGGTGTATGTCCCGTAAATCCAGCCTGGCCAGCTTTGGAAAAAGAGCTTCCGGCTCGTGGCAAAAGTCAGCGGCCTGTGATACCTGGCTCCTGGAATACGTTCAATGATGTCTTCGAGGCGGGCCGTGTTCCTGGCCAATTCATCGGGGGAGGCTGCCCAGAGCCTGAAAATGTAATCAATCTCATGGGGAGTGGTCACCCCCAGGGAAATATTTTCGAGCCGTTGTTTGCGCATGTTGAATTCGGTAAGCAAATCCTCGTCCTGTTTGGAAGCGTAGGAAGTCTTGAGGTCATTCATGATGGCCTGTTCCTTGCGCTTGGCCTTGCGGATGTCCATCGGATAGACGTTGACAGTGATGTTGTAGTCCAGAAGGTCCGTGTGCGTGTATTGCAGGGCGGAAGTCTCCTCGGTGACATCCGGCAGGCGGGATAGAACGAGAATGTTCTGGTAGAACCCATCCCACGCAAACCCAAAGGCGGGCCGGTGCCTCAACCCCCCCTGCATCTCGCTGTTGAGACAATTCCGGCAGATGGATTCCCCTGGCTGAAACTGGTTGCTGATGTCGAGATTAAAGCGTGTATGAAGCGAGGGCCGGAGGAAATAGCTCAAATGCTTGAAATGATCAATATCATCCATGGGAAGAAGACTGGAACCCGTGGGGCGGAAACGGTTCATCAGGGAGCTTTGGAGCAACTCAAATTCGGAGTGAAGCTCGTCAATAATGTCCTCCCAGAACTTGCGGATGTCATTTTTGGAAAGACCCGCCGGTGGGCTGTTTTTGATTGGCCGTGAAAAGTAAACCCTCATCACTTCGCGCCGGTGCTTCCGGTTCCGGACATTGTTCCAGGCTCGGGCGGCCCTTTCCTCCCGGTTTTTTTTGGGCCATCCGTCGGGCATGGCCTTGGTCTGGACATTGTAGGCCAGAATCTCCTTCCGATAATCGCTATCCGGCATGAATTGCCCTTGGATGCGCCATTTGACAGACAGGGAATTGAGTTGGTTGCACACCGCCCGCTCGAATTTGGCCAAACCGGCATCACCGGCATTGGACCGGTCCGGGCCTTCAAAAAGAAAGCCACGGGAAACCCACTGGGGCGGGTCGCCCCATACGAGCATATCTTTGATAAAATAGCCGTCCGGGCAGTTCATGATATTGCTTCCCAGGAGTCTGAGTTTTCATCAGGAAAGGCGAGGGGATGGCGGATGGATTTTGCAAGGTCTGGCTTCCACGATTTTTCAAGGTTGAAAACATCATGGAAATAATCCTTGTCGTAGGCCGGAGGTTTACCCTGCCTGAAACCGAATATCCAAACGCTCGCCAGAATCACAGGTACGGCCGCCAGCCCAAACTTGATCGCATAGTGCAAGTTCCAAGTCTTGAGCTGATAGAGGCACCCCATGGCAAGCATGACTCCCCCGATGAATATGAAGGCGTTTTCATTGCCTTCAAAGATCAGGAACTTGCCCTTGCTTTCGTCGGCTCCGAGTGTGCGATAGACGGTAGGCATATGGGTCAATTTCCCAGGATGAGCCAGTCAAAGAGGTAGATGCCAATGGCTGCGGCGGCCAAGGCCACGCCCGTCCAGTTGCGTTTGCCTTCCTCTGTCTTGAAGTAGAAGAAGTAGCCGGAGGCCATGAGAAGGATGATGGTGAGGATTTTCATATGATATTATGATGATGTTTTGTTTGAGGATTATTCGATTTTGACTTTTGAGCCTGATAGCCCGCCGATATCGTAGTAGGCTTCCATGATGGCCGGTGCGGCCGCCACCATGAGCCCGATCAAAAGCCCAAACTTGGCTTTTTCGCGGTCGGAACTCATGTAGAACCCGGACCCGGCGACGGCAATGGCTCCGAGAAGGAAAAGAATTTTGAAGACAATGTTTCCGCCCTTGGAAAGCAACTGATCAAGATTAGCGGCGGCAAAAATGAAGGCTGGGGAGAATAGGATTTGATTTCCTATGATACTAAGGTGGATGATAAACATCTGCATGATGGTTGGTTCCTTCGTTCACATTCAAAAAAACATTGACGCCTGACCTTGAATCAAGGGTTGTCAGTGTTTTTAAGAAATGTGCGTTTTGTTTGGTTTTTTGGGTTCTATTCATCGCTTTTCCATTATGAACTGGCATAATTAACTATGCACAATTTATGTATTGTAAAGTAAATGAAAAAATGTGGCTATGATGAAAGCGAAAGCACCTGAGGAGCTTGGACAATCAGCCTGCATCAGGCCGCAAGTTTGCGTTTGCGGACTGGCAGCGAGAGCTTCTGAGTCTTCGACAGCCACCTAACCGAAAGGTCCTCGTCGATTTCGGGCCAGTGGACACCGAAAGCGGAGAGTTCGATGATGCTCCTTTGTCGGACGGATGCCCTTTTCAGGCGTTCGGTTACATCGATGGGAAACTCAATCTTTGATTGATTGTTGAGGTAGAGCGTGAATGATTTCTTCCCAGGGATACAGGCAATGGGTTCGGGTTCAAAACCCGAATGTTCTTTGCCATTTTTCGATGATTTGACTTTGGTGTTCATGGATCAGCTCCTCTGCTTTTGTGATGTCTTTAGGTGACATGTTCCTTGAGGCTTCGAGCCTCACTGGCTGTAACCAAAATTTAGCTTCACTGCCGTCTTACCTGACGTGTACGTGAATGGGTTCGTTTCCCTCGTTTGAATACAAAAAGAAGATGAACCCGTTTTTTCTGAAAATCTCCGGCATAAAATGAACCTCATTTTATTTTTAAAAAGATCAAGTTGAATTTTCGATCTCCACCCGCTTTTCAGCTCCACAGGCATTTACCGTGCGCGACGAGTGAGCTTTCACAAGGTCCTTCCCATGCGGTGTTGATGATGTTTCCATCATTGTCTTCCATGGATAGCGGTGCGTAATATTTTCCAAAACTGACCGAAGGGACAACACGCATCCATCATGCGGAACGACTGGCCGCCGTCACCGAAGGGAAAGGAAGGAAACGGAATAAAATCAAAGGTTGCATTCAAAAACATCAAAACCCCCGTCCTCGGAGCGGTAAACGACCTGCAAACTCCCCTCCTCGACCATCCCTCTCAAGGATCGGCGCATGGCCGGGGACAAGGTGGGATCCATTTGAATGAAGAGCCGTGCCCCGGGGGGTTGTTGACTGGCAAGTTTTTGAAGGCGTTGGCGCAGGTCGCGGAGGCACGCCGGGGAATATCCCTCCCGGTGAAGCTTTAACACGCGCCCCAAAAAGCAGCGCGATTCCATCAGCGCTTCGACCCAGGCCCCTTGAACCCCGAATTCACGGGCCTTGCCCAGAGTAATCAGTCCGCCCAACAGAATGTCCCCCCGGACCCCCTTGAGATTTTTTTTCAACCAGTCCTGCTGACCCATGAAGGAACGGACGACCCTGGCCTCCTTCGACTGGTCATGGCTTTCGGGCAGGGGGTCGGCGGTCTGCTCCCCTGCCCGTTCAAGAACCAACAGACCGTTCAACACGAGGGATCCCGACAAAATGCCCGCCAGGAGCATGTGGGCGATCCGTTTTCCACCGAGACATCGAGACACGAGTCCCATCAAAATCAGGGGAAGCAGGGGAACCCAGAATCGTCCCGCAAATGGCCAGGTCCAAACCAGAAGCAGGAGAAAATTTGAGAGGATCATCACGATCAATGCCCGCCCATGGCGCAATTTGAGGAAACCCTGGGTGGAGAGGATCAGTACGGTCACGGCAACGATCACCAGCAATCCGGATTGGGTCCCGCTCAGAACGGGTTTTTCGGTGATGAAATTCCCCATGAACTGAACCGGGATGAGCAGGTTTCCAAAACTTTCCAACCCGGTCAAAAAATTATGTGCAATCACCTGGAAAAGGGTTCCCACACACCTCCCGATCCCCTCCTCTTTCAGGAGGCTGACATAAAATCCCGTGTGATACCCATACCCCTGATAATAATCCATCAGCCCGGTCTCCGACGGATTTCCCCGGGCGGGGTGCCACCGGCTCCACAGACCGATCAGAAATTGCAGAATCACTGCCAGAACCATCCCGACTCCCAGTCCGGACGCAATCAACCGGTTGTTTTTCCACCAGTACCAAAAAGTCAGAACCAGGACCAGGATCAGACCGACCGAGCGGGTCAGGCACAGGGCCGACGCCAGAAGCAAAACCCATATCCAGTTCCACCGGGCCGGTTCCTTTTTTGAATCCCCCTCCCCTAGAATGCGGTCGATCAGGGCGAGCATCAGGAGGGTCATCAGTCCCTCGCTCAAAAGGCACAGGGTGGAGCTGAGAACCAGAAAATTCCCCGCATACAGGAGCCAAACGAGGAGCCGACCCAGGGGGCTCAATCCCCAGGCGGGACCGAGTCTGTTGACGATCAGAAAGACGATGCCGGCAAAAATCAGGCTCTGAAACAGAAACAAAATCCAGACGCCCGTCGCCGTGCCCGCAGTCCCGGTCACCCCGAGGGGGACGGCCATGAGGCATGGAAACAGGGGGGGATATTTTGTCACCACGGGTTCATGGATCAGACTGGGGACGGACATTCCCCCACCCTGTGCAAGGCTTTCCGCCAGCTCCAGATAGATGATGTCATCCTCCCAGACTCCCAGATGGGAGGGATCACACAAACTGCATGCCAGCATGAGGGAGAGGATCGGGGCCCCCCACCTCAAGGTCGGCTCAAACAGGGCCCGGAGATTTCTATTTTTCAGTGAAAACATGGGTTCCATCCCAACCGGAATCCGGCGGGTTCAGAATGAATTGCCGACATCTCCCGGCCAGCCGTTGCGAGGGGGGATCCCCGGTCAATGTCTGGCAACGGGTCAGGCACCCTTGAAAATCCCCCGCCAGATAAAGTTCAAAGGCCTCCTCGTAGGACTGACAGATATCCCGGGTGGAGGGCGTGAGGGTGCCGGTTTCACCCAAAAGCTCAAAGATCCTGACCGGTCGGGTTTTTCCTTTGACCGTCACACAATCCAAAAGCCTGAATTCAAACCTCTGCCCGACCCTTTCCACGACGGATTCACTGACGATCATCTCGGTTCCATAAACCTTGTTGATGCTTTCGAGACGGGCGGCCAGATTGACGCCGTCCCCCAGGGCGGTGTAATTCAACCGGTCCGGCGATCCAAAATGTCCCACCAGGACCGTGCCACAGTGAAGCCCAAACCGGGTCTGAAATGCGGGGGCACCGGTCCGGGCCCACTCCGGGCTCCCGAAAAGCTCCCTGCACACCCTCCGGCATTCCAGCATGGCCTGACAGGCCCGGGCCGGATGGTCGGCCAGCGGAGAAGGAACGTTCCACAGGGCCATGACGGCATCGCCAATGTATTTGTCGATGACGCCTCCGCACTGTTTTTGGATCACCCGTTCCATCACCTCCAGATAAAGGCCCAGGGCTTCGGCGAGTTTTTGCGGTGAGAGGGTTTCCGAGTAACTTGTAAAATCCCGGATATCCGTAAAAAGGATGGAAACCTCGTTGGGGTCCCCGCCCGGGACGGGATCCTGCTGTCGCAGATACAGCTCTTTGACCAGGGCCAGCGGCGCGTACTTTCCCAGGGACCTCATGGCCGCCTTGGCGCGTTCGAGGCTTTCAAGAACCTCACGGACATCATGAAAAGGGGACTGGATGGGCGAGGGTTCAAAATGGAAACTGTTCATCCTTCCGGCCTCATGACAAAGACTCGACCCCGTTTTTCCCAGATGGTGCAGGATCATCAGGCCGATGAAAAAAATCGAGACAATCAGCACACCCAGAAGCAGGAGCAGGTTGTTGCGGATGCGTTGCAATTCGCCAAAGTAATAGCTTTCAGGCACCAGGATGCCCAGGACCCAATCCTGGTTTTTTTCGAGGTACCGGTAGGTGACCATGTATTTCCTGCCGTTTTCCGAGTATCCCTCAAAAACAACCGGGTTGGATTCGGAAACCTCCCGGAGGACGCGCAGCTGGAGAGCCCGACGGACCGGACCGGTCAGTCGATCGGGGTTGACACGAAGATCATCCCCCATCTCCTCAAGCCGGTCCTGATGTGTCATCCGCGAAATCATCCGTCCCTGCGTATCGCAGAGGAAAATCTCGTGGGAAGTCCGGTCCTTTTCCTCGTGGTTGATGAGGGCCTCGATGCGGTCGGTCAGCAGTCCGGCCCGAAAGACCCCCACAAACCGGCCCTCCCTGTCCGCGATGGCCTTTTGGGTGGTGACAATCACCCGCCGCCTTTGCGGGGGCAGATGTTCGTCCATTTCCATCCAATGCCAGTCACTCCACAATATTTTTCCCGAAAAATCCCGGTGGGAGGGTGTCAGGAAGGTCATGTGGAGAGTGGGGTCCCGGGGGGCGGGGTAACGGATTGTCTGGGTGGCCCCCGACAGGAATCCCCCGTGGCCCGTTTCATCGCGGATGCGTGAGACAAATCCCCCTTTTTCGAGGGTCAGAATCCGGGTGACAAAAAGGCGGTCATTCCCCCCGGGTTCAAGGCCCGGGGCCTGTGCGGGTGCGGGGAGTCGGTAGACGGCCACCTGAGATTTTCCCTCCTCGGCCAGGCGGATGGCCCCCTCGGGGGTTTCACCGATTTTTTTTCCTTCCGTGAGGGTCAGTTCCGTCAGGGCATCATCGGCCAGGAGGAGTGCAAAGAGGGAATGCTCGACGGATGGCACGTTTCCCGGACGGACCACCCCCTGCTGGATCTGTTCCTCAAAGGCGTGGATGACCCGTTCGGCACTCGAAAGGTAGGCCCGCACGTTTTCGGCGATTTCACCGCTGTCCTCGGCCTGAAGCCTCCGGGAACTCTCCAGGACGGATTTCCGGGACTCCTCAAAAACCGCGGCAAACAGGATGCCCAGCAGGATCAGCAATCCGATAAACGAGCCGAGGACGGCCCGGGCCAGCGTCAGATGTTTCGACAGGATCATCGGTCAGAGGGTCGGCACGGCCGCCAGCAATTTGCGGGTGTATTCATGTCGGGGGGACTGGTAAATCTCCTCGGCGGTCGCCTGTTCGACGATTTTCCCGTGATGCATGACCATCACCTCGTGGCTGATGTGTTCCACGACGGCCAGATCGTGCGAAATGAAAAGGTAGGTGAGGTTCAGCTGTTCCTGGAGGTCCTGGAGCAGATTGATGATGGAGGCCTGCACGGAGACGTCCAACGCGCTCACACACTCATCACAGACAATGAACTTCGGATCGACGGCCAGGGCCCGGGCAATGCCGATGCGCTGACGCTGACCGCCGCTGAATTCGTGGGGGTACCGGGAGACATGGTCGCGTTTGAGCCCCACCTTTTCCATGAGGTCGGCCACCCGGTCCTCGCGGTCGGCCCGGGTGAGTCGGGGAAAATGGATTTCGTAGGCCTCGCCGATGATCTGGAGGACGGTCATGCGCGGATTGAGTGACCCATACGGGTCCTGAAAGATCATCTGCATGTGGCGGCGCCGGGCTCGAAGGTCCGATTCGGGGAGGGAAAGGAAATCGGTCCCTTCCATGGTGACCTTTCCGGAGGTCACGGGGGTAAGCCTCAGAATGGCCCGGCCCAGAGTGGTCTTGCCACTGCCGCTCTCTCCCACAAGCCCCATGGTTTTCCCGGTGGGAATGGTGAAAGTGACATCATCCACGGCCCTGACCTCCGCCACCTTTTTGCGGAGGACACCCCCGTAGATGGGAAAATACACCCGGAGGTTCTGCACGTGGATCAGGGCTGTCATATCAGGCGATGGCCTCGTGGTCGATGGTCTGCAGACGGCGCTGACGGGCCCCCATTTTTGGAATGCAGGCGATCAGGGCCTTTGTGTAGGGATGCTGCGGGTGACGGATCACCTCTGCCGCCGGACCGAACTCGACGATTTTGCCGCGGTACATCACCGCCACCTTCTCGGCGATGCCGCTGATGATGGAAAAATTGTGGGTGATGAGGAGGATTCCCATCCCCATCCGTGATTTCAGGTCCCGGAGCAGTGCGAGTATCTGGGCCTGGATGGTGACATCCAGCGCGGTGGTGGGTTCATCCGCCACGAGAATGTCCGGCTGGCAGGCGAGGGCCATGGCGATCATCACCCGTTGCTGCATCCCCCCGGAGAGCTGGTGTGGATAGTCGTCCAGCCGCAGGGCCGGGTCCTTGATCCCCACCAGATCCAGAAGACGGATGATTTCCGTCCTGTGATCCCGGATTTCCGGACGGTGCAGACGCAGGACTTCGGCGATCTGCGACCTGATTTTGAAAACCGGATTCAGTGACGAGGCGGGTTCCTGGAAAATGTAGGAGATGCGGGCCCCGCGGATGGCCCGCAATTCCGCCGGTGCCATGCTCAGCGTGTCGCGTCCCCGGAAAAGGATTTGTCCTCCCTGATACCGTGCCGGCGGTTCCGGAAGCAACCGGGTCAAGGCCATGGCGGTCACACTCTTTCCGCTGCCACTTTCACCGACGACGGCCAGGGTCTCCCCGCGTTTCATCGTGAAGGAAATGTCGTCCACGGCCCGGACCTCCACCCCGCGGTCCCAAAAGGAGACCCGCAGATTGCGCACGTCGAGTATGGTTTCTTCGCTCATCGGTTGTCCTTCATTTTCGGATCCAGGGCGTCACGCAACCCGTCACCCAGGAAGTTGAACGCCAGGACGACGGCAAAGATGGCAAAACCCGGTGATAAAATCCACCAAAAGGACACCAGCACGCGGTGACTCTGCGCCTGGGCCAGCATCAGTCCCCAACTGGTGTCCGGGTCCTGGATGCCCAGGCCCAGAAAACTGAGGGCGGCCTCCCCAAGGATGTATCCGGGAATGCTCATGGTGGCGGCCACAATGCAATAGCCGAAGGTGCTGGGCAAAATGTGCCGGAGGATGGTCCTGAAGTGCCCCTGCCCCAGACCCCGGGCGGCCAGCACGTAGGGCTTTTCCCGCTCGGCAAGGACCATCCCGCGAATGACCCGGCACAGTCCGGCCCATCCGATGAAGCTGAAGATGACCGTGATCATCAGAAAAACCTGTGTGGACGACAGGCTTGTCGGGAAGGAGGAACGAAGCGACAGGATCAGATAGAGTCCGGGAATGGACATGATGATCTCGGAAACGCGCATGATGCCCGTATCCACCCACCCCGAATGGTATCCGGCGATCCCCCCGACAAGCAGGGCCATGGGAAACACGATCAGTATCCCCACAAGACCGATGGTCAATGAAACCTGCGACCCGATGACCAGTCTTGAAAACACGTCCCGGCCAAACTGGTCCGACCCGAGCAGAAAAATGCGTCCGGGGGCTTCCACCCCAAAGAGGTGCCGGTTGCACGGGATCAACCCCAGGAGTCTGTACGGATCCCCCCGGGGAAAGAGTTTCAGCGGATACACCGTTCCGGGGACCGTTTCATACTTTGTATTCGCCCGGTCTGTCAGGGTGGTACCCTTCACCGATGGCCAGAGCGAAAACCCTCCCCGGGCATCCGCAAAATGAAGCGGTGTGGGCGGGTGGAAGGATTGCTCCAGATTGTTGACCGTGGCCCCATAGGGTGCGATGAAGGGGGCCAGCGGGGCACAGACGTACAAAAAGACCAAAAAGCCCAGGCACACGACAGCCACCCGGTTGGAGACAAATCGTCCCCAGGCCAGACGTCCCGGAGAGACCTCACGGGTTTGGACGGAGGATTCATTTTTCATAACGGATTCTCGGGTCCACAAAGGCGAGCATCAGATCGGCAAACAGATTGCCCAGGATCAGGAGAACCGAGGCCATGACCACGGAGGCCATGACCAGATAGACGTCCTTGGCGAAAAAAGCCTCCACGGTCAACCGGCCCAGTCCGGGCAGGCCCATCACGTTTTCAACCAGAAAGGCCCCGCTGAGCAGACCCGCCAGGGAATAGCCGAAGAGGGTCACCAGCGGATTGATCGCATTGCGAAGGACGTGTTTGAAGTAGATCCGTCTTTCATCCAGGCCCTTGGCCCGGGCGGTGGTGACGTATTCGGCCCTCATGACCTCGAGGAAATTGCCGCGCATCAGCCGCATCAACGAGGCGATGCCGCCGATTCCCAGCACCAACGTGGGCAGGACCAGGTGATGCGCCAGATCGGCCACCTTGCCCAGGGGACTCAGAAAATCATAGTCCACACTGTAGAGCCCCCCCACCGGGAACCAGCCGCTGACCAGGGCAAACCACAGGGCCAGAAGCGCCAGAAAAAACTCGGGGATGGAAATGGCGGCAAAGGCGAAAAATCCCGACAGCCTGTCGAAGAATGAACCGCGTTTGATGGCGGCGATCACACCCAGCGGGATGGCGATGGTCCACGCAAACACCATGGCCGCCAGGGCGACAATGAAGGTGTTGAAGAGGCGGGCGGAGATCAGGTCCCATACGGGAATTTTATACTGGAAGGAATATCCGAAGTTCAGGCAGACCGCATTTTTGAGCCACAAAAAATAGCGCCAGTACCAGGGTTGATCGAGACCGAACTGGCGTTTCATCTCCTCGATCCGTTCGGCGGAGATCTGCGGATTGAGCCTGAGTGTGTCCAGGTAGTCCCCCGGGGCCAGTGACATCAGCAGGAACGACAGGAACGTGATTCCCAGAAGCAGCGGCACCATTTGCAGGAGCCTTCGGAGAATGTACGTTTTCATCGCGGTCCATTAACCGTCAATCCGTCCCTTCCGCCAAGCAAGAAAGTCCCCCCCTCCCCGCTATTGAAGGTACAGTTCATCAAAATTCCAGAGCACACTGCCCTGTTTGGGGATGTCGAGATTTTTGATTTTGTGGCTCACCGCCACAAAGGACTGCGGAGTGACCAGGTAAATGTAGGGGACCTGCTCGCTCATGATCATCTGGACCTCGTCGAAATATTTCCGCCGTTCGGACTCATTGAGGGTCTTGAGCTGTTTCTGCATCAGTTCATCAATCCGGGCCTCCCACGGGGTCGCGGGTTTGGGCTGACGCGGATACCACTGGTGCATGCGTCCGCTGCTCATGAAGACACTCATGCCCGCCGCCGGGTCGGGCGCCCCACCCCCCAGGCCGAGCATGATGGCGTCGTAATCGTAGGTGTCGGTGATCTTATTGACCAGGGCGTTAAAATCCACCATCCGCAGGGTCACCTCCATCCCGAGTTTCTTGAAATCCTCCACCAGGATATTGGCCACCTGCTCGCGCTGATTGTTGCCCTGGTTGGTGTTGAAGGTCCAGGTCACCGGATGGCCTTTGGCATCGGTCAGTTTTCCGGCGGAATCCCATTTGAAACCGGCCTCACGCAGCAATTGCCTTGATTTTTCCAGGTCGTAGGGATATTGGCGGACCTGGGGATTGAACCACTTGTCGGACTCGGTTTCCGGACCCCACAATGGCGAGGCCAATCCCAGCATGATGGAATTGATGATCCCCTCCTTGTTGATCGAGTGGGCAATGGCCTGGCGGAATTTCTGATTTTTGAACCATTCCAATTTGACCGGGTCCACATAGGGTTTGCCCGTTTTGGGGCTTTTCCCGGGATTCATATTAAACCACATGAAGTTTGAGGCGGTTGAGGGGCCGCGATCATAAAGCGAAAACTTTCCTTTGGTCTCGTCCTTGCGGAGGGTGGCCACGTCCTCCGGACGCACCCCGAGGTCGTAGGATTCGCCGGCCAGAAACCGCAGAAGCAGGGCGTTCTGGTCGGGGACCACGTTCAAAACCACCTCGTCGATGTATGGCAGACGTTGTCTTTTGGAATCCGCACGCCAGTAGTAGGGATTGCGGGACAGAACCGTCCGCTGGCCGGGGATGAAACTTTTGATCACATAGGGTCCGTTGCCGACAATGTCCCTGGGATCGGTATTGATGCCCCAGGCGGACTCAAAGGTGCCCTCCGCAACGGCTTTCTGCAATTTGTGCCGGGGCAGGATTTCCGTGCCGATAAAAATCAAAAAAGGCGCGTATATTTCCGGGGTGGTGATGCGGACGGTCAGCGCATCGACCTTCTCCACCTTGAAATACTTCCCGTCGACACTCAGAAAATCACGGTTGCGGTTGACGATTTTTGGGTTGTAGATGATGTCGTTGAATGTGAAGACGACGTCGTCGGCTGTCAGCGGGGTCCCGTCACTCCACTGCAAGCCTCTTCGCAGGTGGAAGGTCCAGGTTTTGTTGTCGGGCGAGACCTCCCAGGACTTGGCAAGCCCCGGCTCCGGGGACTGGGTCTTGCTGTTGTAGCGGGTCAGTCCGCCAAAGACATATCCCAATACCTCGGTCGAGGAACTTTCCTCGGCCATGACCGGGTTGAAGGTTTTCGGGTCGCCAATGGTGCTGGAAAGATACCGTCCGCCATATTTCCCCGGGGGGCATTGGGCAATCTCCACATCCTCGGGGAGCGGATGTTTGTCCACAAAGGCCTCCTGTTCGCGCCGTCCGCAGGAGGTCAGAAAAAGTGTCAAAAGGAGAAGGGGGATGAAAAATCGGATCATGCCGCCATTAACAGGCTTCCCCCGCCCCGCGCCAAGCAAGAAAGCGGGGGAAAATGGGCCTGCCGGAAACGGGCCTACCGTTTGACTCCCTTGTCGAGCATCGGGATTTTGTCCTTCATCATCTGTTCCACAAAATGTGTCGAATAACGGCCGCGCCGGAAATTGGGGTCCCCCATGATGATCTGCTGGAGGGGAATGATGGTTTTGACGTCCTTGATGATCATCTCCCCCAGGGCCCGTTGCATCATGTCCAGAGTCGTCTTGCGGTCGGGTCCATGGGCGATGATTTTGCCGATCATCGAATCGTAATAAGGGGGAATCATGTAGCCGCCATAGGCATGTGAATCCACCCGGATCCCCTTGCCGCCGGGGGCGTAGTACAGGCCGATGCGTCCGGGACTGGGCATGAAGTTGTTGAAGGGGTCCTCGGCATTGATCCGGCACTCGATGGCGTGACCGCGGGGAATGATGTCGGATTGCGAATAGGGCAGGGATTCGCCCATGGCAATGCGGATCTGTTCCTTGATCAGATCGATCCCATACACTTCCTCGGTGACCGGATGCTCAACCTGGATGCGGGTGTTCATTTCCATGAAATAAAAATTGTAGTCGTCGTCCACAAGAAATTCCAGGGTGCCCGCACTCTCGTACTTGACCGCCTCGGCCAGCTTCACCGCCGCCTTGCCCATTTTGTCCCGGAGCTTGAGTCCCTCGCGGGTCTCCATCATCGGCGAAGGGCTTTCCTCGATGATCTTCTGGTTCCGCCGTTGCATGGAGCAATCCCGCTCTCCCAGATGCAGAACCTTGCCTTTTTTATCGGCCAGAATCTGAATCTCAATGTGATGCGGGTTTTCAATGAGTTTTTCAATGTAGACCGACCCGTTTCCAAAGGCTTTTTCCGCTTCCTGACGGGCCGTGTGGAAGGACTTGACCAGACTCACGTCGTTGTGTGCCGGACGCATCCCCCGGCCCCCTCCCCCGGCCACGGCTTTGATCATGACGGGGTAACCGATGGTTTTGGCGATTTTCAACGCTTCCTGCTCGGTTTCAACAATGCCATCACTCCCGGGGGTGGTCGGAACCCCCGCTTTCTTGGCCGTTTCCCGGGCGACGGCTTTGTCGCCCATCGACCGGATCGACGATGCCTTGGGTCCGATAAACTTGATGTTGCAGCTTTCGCAGACCTCCGCAAAATGGGCATTTTCACTCAGAAAACCATACCCGGGATGGATCGCATCCACATCGGAAATTTCTGCCGCACTGATGATCCGGTCGATTTTGAGGTAACTTTCGTTGCTCGGGGGTTTACCGATACAGATGGCCTCGTCCGCCATTTGCACATGCAGGGAATCAACATCAGCCTCGGAATAAACGGCAACAGACCGTATCCCCATTTCTTTACAGGCCCGAATGATGCGCAGGGCGATTTCCCCACGATTGGCGATCAGAATTTTTTCAAACATGGATGATGATGGCCGGAAAAATTAAACTTTAACCTTGAAGAGCGGCTTCCCAAACTCAATGGACTTGCCGTTTTCAACCAATACTTCGGTGATTGTCCCGCGAATTTCCGCCTTGATTTCATTCATGACTTTCATCGCTTCGATGATACAAACAACCGTATCCTCGGTCACCTGCTGGCCTACCTCCACGTAGTTGCCGGAATCGGGCGAGGGAGCGCGGTAGAATGTTCCAACCATGGGGGAGACAATGTCTTTTGTATTGGACGCGGACTCGGTTGGAGCCGGGGCCGATGCCGGAAGGATCGCAGGGACGAGACTGACCGGGGCCACATGGGGCACCGGGGGCTGGATGGCGGGATGGGCCGCCGCCGCAACCGAGTGTATGATGGCACTCCCCTCTTTCTTTAGGTGAATCTTGAATCCATCCTTTTCCAAAGTAAATTCAGCCAGGGAGTTTTTCGACATCAGGTCGATGATCTGCTTGATCTCTTTAAGGTCCACGGTTTTTGACTCCTCCAAATTTGTTAAATTCCAATAGATTGATGATTTTGATTCAAATGGTCAATAGTAGAATGCATTTTTAGCTTTAACGATATTCAAATGATAAAAATTTGCGATTATTAAAAGCCTGCAATCAAATAATCTGGCTTTTGAAACCAGAGTTTTTAACCCAAAATAATCACTCGTTCCCAGAATTTTAAAAAACATACCCCCCCATTTTTTAAAATGGCAGGGTCATAAAATTAAAATCGCCCAATACTGATTCTTGTAAATCCACTCCGTTCTGTTATCCCTCACCCATGACCAAAACCATCATTGCCACTGACCTCGCCCCCAAAGCGGTGGGGCCCTATTCACAAGCCGTTCGTACCGGAGACCTTCTTTTTATGGCCGGTCAAATTCCTTTGGACCCCCAAACGGGGGAAGTGGTGGGAACTGATATCAAAACCCAGACCACACGGGTTCTCGAAAACATCAGGGGGGTTCTTTCTTCCCAGGGGCTCACCACCCAGAATGTCGTCAAATGTACGGTTTTTCTGACCGATTTGGGTCACTTCGCGGCCATGAATGAAGTGTATGCCTCCTATTTCAACTCGAATCCCCCCGCCCGGACCACGATCCAGATCAGCAAATTGCCCAAGGCTGCCCTGATTGAAATCGAGGCTATCGCCCATTATTGACCCGGTTGTTCCGGTCATTTGATCCCCCGTCTTCCCTTCCATGAATCTCGGCCTCCATTTTGTCGTCGGATTGCCCAAGGCGGACCTTGATTTTGAAACCCGCCGATGGCTGCGGGCGATCCGTCCCTCGGGTGTGATCCTTTTTGCCCGCAACATTCCCTCTCCGGAGCAGGCGGCGGATCTGACCCGGGAATTGCGTGCACTGCTGGGTGAGGACCTGCTCCTGTGTATCGACCACGAGGGAGGCCGGGTCAACCGGCTCAGGGACCATCTGGGTGTCATCCCCAGCGCCCAGCAGCTCGGGATTCTGGGGTCCGCACCGTTGGCCCGACGCCACGGGGTTCTTGCGGGTCGATTGCTCCGGCTCCTGGGTCTGAATTGGAACCTCGCCCCGGTTCTGGACCTGGCGCTCAAACGTGAGGTGGATAACGCGATTTCCGACCGCACCTTTTCCGCCGACCCCGCCGAGGTCACCCGCCTTTCCGCCGCATTTTGCGCGGGGTTGCTCTCCCAGGGGGTCATTCCCTGCGGCAAACATTTTCCCGGTTATGGCGCGGCCAACAAGGACCCGCACAAATCCCTGCCGGTCATTGACCGGACCCTCAAACAGCTCCGGGAGGAGGACCTGGTTCCCTACAAAAACCTGCTCCAGGCACGGCCCTCCCCGCTGCCCAGTCTCATGACCGCGCACGGACACTTTCCGGCGGTGCATCCGGACCCCCGGCCCGCCTCTGTTTCGGGTCCGATCATGAACGGGTGGCTCCGGCGCCGGTTGCGCTACAAAGGCATTGTCATCACCGATGACCTGGAAATGGGTGGGATCACCCAGGTGATGTCCGTCGGGGAGGCCTGTGTGCAGACGCTCCGGGCCGGGATCGATTTCAACCTCATCTGCCATACCCCCGATCTGATGCTGCACTCGCTCGAGGCGGTGGAGAAGGCCCTCCGGGACGGCACATTGAAAACCAGGCTCCTGGAGCCGTCGGCCCGGCGCATCGCGCGGTTCAAAAAACGGGTTCCCAAACCGCTTCCCTATTCCCCCGCACAATTTGCCCGACTGCGGGAACAGACCGCCCGCTTCACGGGGTCCGTCCTTGAAAAACTCCCCGCCGCCCGGCGAAAACTCGACTCTGGTCTGGCCGCTGTGGGCGAAAAATAGGGGGACGTTGAGAACCGGGCACTGCCCGTTTGACCGGACGGGGGGCTGTTCAAACAACCCAATGCGTCACGACGCGTTGGGCCGGGGTTCCATGAAAAGTTTCAGGTCCCGGATCAGGGGTTGGAAGGCGGCCTCGACAAAGACCTGGTCCAGCAGACGGGACTTCATCCGGCGCAAAAAATCCACCCGTCCGCGTGACCAATGGCTCGAAACCTGCACCTGTGTCCCCAAAACGGTTTCCCCGACATTCAACTGGATGGTCAGTCCGCGCAAAGCCCCGGGCGACAGCGGGGTCATTTCAATGGTGCGTTTCTGTTCGGATCGTTTCATGACCGCGATGAAATAATGCGGATGCACCAGGACAGAATCCGTCACCAGGGCCAGTCGGAAATCCTGGATCTGCTGCCAGGGATTTGATTCCAGGCAGTCAAACGCCCGCCAGCGGTGGGAAAAATTCGGCCATCCGGACGGACGGGAGATCAGGCCCCAGACATCCTCAAGGGGACACTGGATGATCAGTTGATATATCGGTTTCATCTCCATCAACACAGGCCGAGAATGACGCAAATCGGCACAGGTTTGAAATAAAAAACGGATTTTTTCAGGCCTTGAGCATCAACACCGCAAACAGCCGCCCGGTCCGACCCTGCTCCATGCGGTACGAATAATACCGGTCCGGATGACACGCCGTGCAGATCCCTGAGTCGGCCACCTGCCCGATCCCCCGCTGCCGGCATTGATCCTGAATCATCGGGGCAATGTCGGTTTCATAGTGGCAGGCGTGGATGCACGGCCCGATAAACACCCGGTAATCGGACGGACCCGAGCCAAACCGCCCCATCATCCGGTCGAGTGTCTTTCCCACAATATCCGCCTCCGTCCCCTTCCTGCCGGAATGGATCAACGCGATGGCGGGGGTCCTGGCGTCATACACATAAACCGGAGCGCAGTCGGCGACATGAATTCCCAACGCCACACCGGGCCGGTCCGTAAAGAGTCCGTCCACCACGGGCACGGGGGAAAGGGTGTTGCCATCCACATACACACTCCCGTCCCCATGGGTCTGCTCACATCGGATCACCCGGTCAAAGTCCACTCCCTGCTGTCCGGAAATCCGACGATGGAACTCCTCCAACCGTGGCACGACAACGGCTTTTTCACCCTTCACATCGACCTTGGGTACTCTGACCGTGAAAAAATGTGCCACCGGCCAGCCAAGCACCGGCGCAAATTGCTCAAAGGGTTCGGGGGCCATGGGCTCGACTCAAGAGTATCTGCGGGGAGGTTTCAACCCGTATTATTCGGGGCGTCAGTTCTCCGGCAGAGGGCATTATCTGGTCACCCCACGGCAAACTCCTGAAGAGGTTATTTTACACTACAAATAGCGTGAAAAACATCAAAAACCACAACTAATGGTGGTTTTTAACTTGCCCCCCACGGAACTTTTCCTAATCTCATCGGGATGTATTTGAAGACTCTCACGGCGGTTGGTTTCAAAAGTTTTGCGGACAAGGTTGAACTTCATTTCCCGCCGGGGGTCACGGCCATTGTCGGACCCAACGGCTGTGGAAAAAGCAACGTCTCGGATTCCATCCGTTGGGTTTTGGGCGAACAATCCGCCAAATCCCTGCGCGCCGGGGCGATGGCGGACGTGATTTTCAGCGGGACGGACAGCCGCAAACCGCTGAACATGTCCGAGGTGTCACTGACCTTTGCGGACTGCGAGTCCGTTTTGGGGGTTGAGTACAATGAGGTGACCATCACCCGCCGTCTTTTCCGGGACGGGCAGAGTGAGTACGAGATGAACAAAACCCCCTGCCGTCTCAAGGATATCCACCAGCTTTTCATGGATACCGGGATCGGACGCTCGGCGTATTCGATGATGGAGCAGGGCAAGATTGACAAGATTCTCTCGGCCAAACCCGAGGACCGGCGCGAGGTTTTCGAGGAGGCGGCGGGGATCACAAAGTACAAATCGCAGAAACGGGAGGCACTGCGCAAACTCGAATATACGGAGGCCAATCTCCTGCGTTTGACCGATATCATCAAGGAGGTCAAACGCCAGATCGGCTCCCTCCAGCGTCAGGCCGGAAAGGCGCGACGCTACAAGGAACTTTTGGAGCAGATGCGCTCCTCGGAAACACGGCTCTCGCGCCACAAATACGATGTGCTTTCCAGTGAGGTCAACCGGCTCCAATCCCAGGCGGATAATCTCCGCTTCGAGTTCGAGCAACTTTCCTTCACGCTCGAAACCCAGGAAATCCAGATTTCCCAGCACCGGTCGGAGCTGGAACTGCTGGAAACCAAGGTTGCCGATGCGCGCCAGGACCACACCGGCATCCGCACCCGGGTGGAACGGGGTCAGAATCTCATCCGGGTCAACCATGAACGCATTGCGGAGGGCGAAAGCCTCATTTCCCAGTATCGCGCGGAGGTTTCGGCGGCGGAGGAAAAGATCAAAATCCAGCAGGAACAACTCGGTTCCATCCGCTCGATGATTGAGGAAAACATGAGCGGGATGAATCTTGCCCAGGAAACGCTTTTGCAGAAACAATCCGCGCTCGCCCACATCACCGGGGAACTGCACACCAAGGACGGCCAGATCGATGCCGCCCAGCGTGAGGCGCAGACTGTTGAAAGAAAAATCAGCCAGCTTCGCATGCAGATTGAGCAGATTGAGGGAACAATCCAGACCCAGGGAATCCGTCGGGAAAAACTTTCGGATGATCAGGCCCAGCTCACCGGACAGGAATCCGCCCTGAAAGCCCGGCTGACGTCCCTGGAGGTCTCCACCACACAGGCCCGTGAAAAAACCGCCGCACTCACCTCCTCCATCACGCGGGAGGAAACCGCCCTCCACGAGGCGGAGGCCCATTGGCGCTCCAGTCTGGAATCCATTTCCCTTCAGCAAAATGAGCTGGCGGCGGCCCGTTCCAAGCTCGAAGTCCTGTCGCAAATGGCGGCGGAAGGGGGCAGTGCCGGCACGGGAGCCCAGGCCATTCTCTCCGGAGAGCTGGCTCCGGAACTCTCCGCGAAGGTGATGGGCACACTTTCCAGTCTCATTGAGGTCAAATCCGAATACGTCACGGCCATTGAGGCCGCCCTGGGCAGCGCTTTGGAGGCGGTCGTCGTGGATACCCCGGAAACGGCCCTGTCCCTGCTCCAGGTACTTTCCACCAGGGAAAAAGGCACGGCCACGCTCATCCCCGTCGACATGATCCGCAACATGCGGCAGGAATTCCCGGGGAATCTTCCCCCGGAGGCGATCGGATGGGCCTACCAGCAGGTGACCGCCCCGGAATCCGTGGGCACCTATGTGTACAAATTGCTCCAGGGATATGTGCTGACCCGGACTCTGGAGGAGGCTGTCGCCCTCCACAAAATGTTCCCCTGCCTCTCCGCAGTGACTCTCGCCGGGGAAACGGTGGTTTCCCCCGGGCTGATGAAGGGCGGACGCGACAGGGCGGGGACGAGTTCCCTCCTCAATCGCAAGGCCCACCTGGCTGAAATCCAAGTCTCGATCCAGGCATTGACCGCTGAATTGGAGAGACGCCAGGAAGCCGGTCAATCGGCGGAGGCTGCCAAAAAGGCCCTTGAGGAAAGGCTCAGGGAATTGCGCGCCCTTCTGCGCACCGAGGAAAATGAGCTGGCCACAAAAACCTCGGAGCTCCGCCAGGCCCAGCGCGAAATTTCCGATTTCAAAGCGCGCAGCGAACAGATGGTCCGCGAGGTGGATGCCGCGGCGGCACAGGTGACCGAATCCGCGGCGCGTCAGAACCAGTTGCAGGAACAGCTTCAATCCCTGCTGGAGGAGGAGGCCCGCGGACGTGAGACGTTGGCCACGTTGCAGGCGGAGTTCGACGCGATCACTCCCCGGGAACAGGCCGCACAGGCGGAGTTCCTCGATGCCAAGGTGGCGGCGGCCACGGAAAAACAGAAGATCGAGGCCATGCAGTCCCAGTGTGACCCCATTGCCGCCCGTCTGCGGGAGCTGGCGGAAATGATCAGTCAGCGCGAGACGGATATTCTCCGGTACAATGAAAAAATCGATTCCCTGCGGTCCGAAATCGCCCGGACAGAGGAGTCGCTGGCCGGGTCCGATGAAGCACTGGCCCGGGCCCAGTCCAAAATTGACGAGCTGACCGCCTACCGCAAGGACATCCATGCCAAGGTCGAGGAAGCCGACCGCGAGGTCCGCAGTCGGCGGGTCCACCAGCAGGAACTCAACAACCAGCGCAGTTCGGTGGATGTGCAGCTGGCCCAACGCCG
This sequence comes from Verrucomicrobiia bacterium, assembly GCA_033764445.1. Taxonomy (GTDB): domain Bacteria; phylum Verrucomicrobiota; class Verrucomicrobiia; order JAWXBN01; family JAWXBN01; genus JANRIZ01. Next base: position 56,251 of record JANRIZ010000008.1, read on the forward strand.
CATTTTCATCGACAACCTCCGCGAACACATCCAGAAACGGTATCAGGTCAATCTCGAGGAGATTGTCCTGGAGGTGCAGGTCGAGGGGGAATCCATCGAACCCAACTGGGAGGAACTGGAAAAACAGGTCCGGGAAATGCAGGAACGTCTTGATGAGATGGGCCCGATCAACATCGAGGCCATCACGGAGTATGATGACCTGGAAACACGCCACACCTTCCTCAACAACGAGTACGAGGACCTGGTCAAGGCCAAGGAAAACATCCTGGAGGCCATCAACCAGATCAACAAGACCACCCATGTGCTTTTTGCCGAAACATTCGAGCAGATCCGGGTCAACTTCCAGCAGGTGTACGTGGAACTCTTCGGCGGTGGCAAGGCCAATTTGATTCTTCAGGATGAAAATGATCCGCTCGAATGCGGCATCGAAATTGTTGCCAAACCTCCGGGGAAACAACTCCAAAGCATCCAGCTTCTTTCCGGCGGAGAAAAAACCATGACGGCGGTGGCCCTCCTTTTCGCCATGTACATGGTCAAACCCAGTCCCTTCTGCGTGCTGGACGAAATGGACGCGCCCCTGGACGAATCCAACATCAATCGGTTTCTGAAAATCCTGACCCGTTTCAAGGATCAGTCTCAGTTTGTACTGATTACTCACAATAAGCGCACGATTGGCTTTTCCGATGTGTTGTACGGGGTGACGATGCAGGAAAGTGGCGTTTCCAAGGTCGTCTCTGTGAAATTCAACCACAATGATCCTCTTACCGGGGGCCATGCAAAAACTCTCGAAGGCGAGGTGCCGAGCATCTCCGAAAGCATGGGCAAACCGCTGGATGTTCCGGAACCGGCCACACAGATGTGACGGATTTGTCTTCCAACCTTTAATGACGATTGGTTTTTCACTTCGGCCTGGAGGGAAGGGTGAATAATTTGGATCGGGCCGTTTTTACCATTGAACGGCAAAAATACTCATTTGGCGGAAAGATCATTATTTCAAAATGGCAATTATTATATTTTTAATAATTTATATAATTCATAAAACATTAAACAGCATATACTTAATATGATTTGATTTTTAACTGACAACATATATAGTATTTAAAAGTATTCAGCTATGTCGAAACCTGATCCCCAATTATCCCCTCAGGAAAATTCCTCCTCAAACTCAGGAGATGAAAAAAATGTCTTGCTGGACGATTCCGTAGAAAAAAATCAGTCGGAGAAAACGCCCGAATTTACGGTCTCATTGTCTGATTCCGGTACATACAAAATCTCGGCAATTTCCTCCCAGTTCGGAAAATAAATTTTAAAATATCTGCTTTTCCCTTTTTTGTCTTATTCAGTTGGATTTTTTTAATTTCCAATATTTTTTCATAAAATTATTGTTTTTTCAATTCTGACTGTATTTCAGTCTCCGGACAGTCGTTTTGTCGATTTTTACGTACCGTTCATAATTTTATATTTATCTATATTGTGTCAAATATTATATTTTTTATAATTTTATCTATCTGTAAAGTGTTGAATAAAAGTAACTTAAAAATATTTGATTAAAAATAAAAATGCTTTACTCTTACCTCAACAACGAGGAGAAAATATGATCAAAAAGATTCTTAATTTTGACTTCAAATTAAATCGTCCTGAAAAAACAAATTCAATACCCACCTCCAAATGCGATACCAAAGTCATTATTCTCCCCATCGCAGGGAAGAGGCAACCCGAACCGCTTCCTGACTTCATTTTTGCCCCCACCAAGACAGGCAGCTTCAAACTTTCAGCCACCTCCAAGTATTTCGGGAAAAAAAAGATATGAATGGCATCCTCCTCTACGAATCGAACCCCGCCCTTTCATCCTACTTCTCCCGCCTGTTCAACGATTTTGCCAAGGAGGACACTTTCATCCTGACGACGGAGTCCCTTTCCGAAACCACCCGGATTCTGGAGGACATCCATATCCAGCTTTTTGTATTTCATGAGGATGTTCCCAGCCTGGGCAGCGTGGAGCTGCTCCATCTCATCCGCAACCGGTTTCCGCTGACCCGGACCATGGTATTGACAGAAAGTGTCAATCCGGACCAGAAGGCGCTCTATCTCGAAAATGGGGCCATCGCAGTCACCACATTTCCGGATTCCCCGGAATCCGCCTCGCGTCTGCGGGAATCCATCCGGTCCATCATCAATTCCCGTCGCATGCCGGCCCTGCCGCGGTACCTGAACCGGTTGAGCGAGTCGATGGGCCTGGGTCTGGAGCAGCGGTCCCCCATGGATCAGGATATGGAACTGGCCTGATCTGTCGGGTGGTCCGAAAGATGGGGTTCCCAGGCACCCCGTCTTTTTAGATTGCGCGATTGATCAATTCCCGCCAGAAAAGGGCATCCTATGAAATACAAGACGTTCCTTCTGTTTGGCGCCCCCGGCAGTGGCAAGGGCACTCAGGGAATGATTCTGGGCCGGGTTCCCGGATATTTTCACTGTGCCTGCGGGGATGTGTTCCGCTCGGTGGACCTGACCAGTCCCATCGGGAAAGCCTTTCTGGAATATTCCTCGCGCGGTCAGCTTGTGCCCGACGACGTGACCATCGACCTTTGGAAAAACTCCCTCGACGGGGCGGTCCACACCAAAAGGTTCAAACCGGAGACAGACTACCTGGTTCTCGATGGCATTCCCCGCAATGTCGAACAGTCCAAAATTCTGGAGGCTCACCTGGATGTCATCCGCGTGTTCCATCTGACCTGTGCGGACCGCTCCAAGGTCATCGAACGTCTCAAACGCCGTGCCATCAAGGATAACCGCCAGGATGACGCCAATGACGAGGTCATCCGCAAACGTCTCGAAGTCTACGATCACGAATCCAAACCGGTACTGGAGTTTTATGGGACCTCCAAGCTCATCCATATCAATGCCGAACAACGCCCGGATCAGGTGCTTCGGGACATTCTGGATGTGACGGCGGTGCTCTGATTTGCATTGATCTGCCCCTCCCATCGGCCCGACCAGGGCCACGCCCCCAATCCCTCTCCCCCCACTCTGAATGCTTCGAATCGTCTTTATCGGCTCCGCTTCCCTGGCCTCCCCCTCACTGGATATGCTCTGTTCCCGGCCTGAATTCACGGTCGTGGGGGTGGTGACACAGCCCGACCGTCCGGCCGGACGCAGGATGGAACTGACCCCCTGTCCTCTCAAGGAAACGGCCCTCCAGCATCACCTGCCGGTTTTTCAGCCGGCCAAAATCAGATCCCCGGATGCCATCGCACAAATTGCCTATCTGAAACCGGATGCCATTGTCGTGGCCGCCTATGGACAGATTCTCCCCAAGTCAATCCTGGACCTGCCGCCTCTGGGGACTTTCAACGTCCATGCCTCCCTCCTGCCTGCCTACCGGGGGGCCGCACCGATCCAGTGGGCGTTACTGGACGGGAAAAGTGTTTCCGGGGTCACCATCATGAAGGTCGATGAGGGTCTCGATACGGGGGATATCCTCCTCCAGGAAAAAGTCCATATCCGGCGTTCCGAAAATGCCCAGACCCTCCACGACCGACTCGCGGCCTCCGGTGCAAAACTTCTCGTGGAGGCCCTGCTGAAGGCGCAGGCCGGAAAGCTTGTTCCTGTCGCCCAGCCGGCGGATTCAACGACCGACTACGCCCGGAAACTGACCCGTGAGGATACGCATCTGGATTGGACACGTCCCCCGCTCGAGCTATGGTTCAAAATCCGCGCCTTTGCACCCCGGCCCGGAGCCTATGCGATGATGGTCAGCGGCATGGATCGGAAAAGTCTCAAGGTTTTTGAGGTGATCATCTCCCGCCGTGCCACGGGCAAGCCGGGGGAAATCCTGCGTCTGGACAAACACGGCATTCTGGTGGCGGCCTCGAAGGGTGGATTGCTCCTGCGTGAAGTGCAGATCGAGGGTAAAAAGCGGATGCCGGCGGCGGAACTGATCAATGGCAACCTCCTCAAGGTCGGCGATATTCTGCAGTAGGGTCGGTGGCGGTTTTCCCGGGCGACCCTCCCCGCCGTTTATTCTTTGAAAATCCCCCGGATTCAGCCTTCAATTCCCCATCCGAATGAAATTTCTCTGGAATGACATATGGCCCCTGCTGGATCAGTCCTGGCGTATCCTCAAAAAGATCAGTCGTCCCACGGTTGTGTGGATCAATCTGGGGATCCTCCTCCTCTTTCTCCTTCTCCTGCTGCTTTTCCCCTACGACATCCCCCTGCAAAATGCGGTGGAACTCCCGGCACATTCCTCTCTCCACGCCCTGGCCCGGCAACTGAGTTTCTGGGGCGATTACCCCACGGGTACGCTCATCCTCTGCGGCCTGATCTATGGGGCTGGATGTCTTTGGAAAAAACAGCAGTGGAAATCCGCCGCACTGGCGGCGCTGCTGGCGGCTTCGGTGTTTGGACTGACCGCGAACATTTTCCGATGCACGCTTGGGCGCCCCCGGCCCCACGCGCAGGAGCATGCGGGGATCAGGGACTGGTTCTATGGTCCCCTGGCGATCACGGAATTCCACCGCTTTAAGAACCCTTCCGGCTGGGGTTACCTCCACGAGTTTGCCAACACCATGAACAGCTACCAGAGTTTTCCCAGCGGACACGCGGCCACGGCATTTGCCACGGCCACGGCACTGGCCATCACCCTGCCGCCCGTGGGCCTCCCGGTGCTGATCGCCGCCGGGGGGGTCGCCTGGTCCCGCATGGCCCTCAGCCGCCATTATCCCACCGATATTCTGGCAGGAGCCCTCATCGGCATCCTCGGCGGGCTGCTTTTTGGGACGGCGGCACGACGACTGCGCTCCGCTTCCTCCCCCGCCTGACCAACCCATGAAATCCAAACCCTGCATCGGCATCACCCTCGGCGACGTGGCGGGCATTGGCCCGGAGGTCATTGCCAAGGCGCTGCAGAGTGGAAAACTCGACGGACGTTTTGAGTACCGGGTCTTATTCGGAAATCTCGCCCCGGCGATTGCCCCCGGACGGGTTTCCCGCCGCGCGGCGCATTTTGCGCTGGAATGTCTGGAACGGGGGGTGGCACTGGCGCTCCAAGGCTCCCTGGCCGCCCTGGTCACCGGACCGGTCAACAAATCGGGCCTGAAAATGACCGGATTCAGTTTCCCGGGTCAGACGGAATTCCTGGCGCATCTGACACGGACCAAAAAATTCGCCATGATGCTGGTGGGGGGGAAACTCCGTGTGAGCCTGGTCACCACCCATGTGCCGCTCCGGGAGGTACCCTCGAGGCTGACCCAGGCCGGAATTGCCGACACGATCCTCCTGACCTCCCATTATTGCAGGCAGGCGGGGATTCAAAAACCGCGCATCGCGGTGGCGGGTCTCAACCCCCATGCGGGTGAAATCGGCACGGAGGAAAAATCCCTCATCCTCCCGGCTCTCCAAAAGGCCCGCCGTCGGCTCCGGTCCCTGCCGTCGGTTTTGAGTGGTCCCCACAGCCCGGATACGGTCTTTTACCAGGCACTGCAGGGCGCTTATGACGCGGTCGTCTGCATGTACCACGATCAGGGTCTGATCCCGCTCAAAATGCTCTCCTTCGACACGGGGGTCAATGTCACCCTCGGCCTGCCCATCATCCGAACCTCTCCGGACCACGGCACGGCGTACGACATTGCGGGCAAAAACCGTGCGAATCCCGAAAGTATGATCGCCGCCCTGAATCTGGCCGCACAATTGGCGGGGTCAAAACCTCACAACTGATGCTGTGTGGAGGGATGGCCCGCGCTGCCGTTGACGGGAGCGAATGGTTCCTCAAGGGTCTTGCGGTTCTGTTCGATCTTCTGGAGAAAAATGCCGATCTGGCCCGCGGTCACCTGCACCTGATCGACAAACTGGGTGACGGCCTGACGGACCCTGGTTTCATCCTCGGTCATCACACGTTCCATCGGGGCGTTTGATCCAGTCGGGGGCGTGGCGGCCGTGGCGGGTGCGGTCAGTGTCCCTTTTTGCAGGGGCGCCACCGGAACCTCCAGGAGGTCATCCAGCTTCATTTCCACCATCCGGGTCTGACGGGGCTTGACGGGCGCAGGGGCACTTTCCACGGTGACGGCAACGGTCATGGGCCGGGAAATGGGAGGAGTCTGACGGGCCTCAGGGGAGGCCGATGGGACTGTGGCCACACGGATTTTTGCCACGGGGGTGTCCGTGGGGGACGCGACACGGTCGGTTTTTTGATCGGTTCCCGCCGGCAACCCGGAATTATTGATGAAGGGTTCCAACTCGGCACGGACCTCGGTCTGTTGGCCGCTCTCAGCTCTCCTCAAGAGGGCGGCAGTCTGGGCGGGTTTTGGTGAATCGACGGATATCCGGGACTGGGCCAGGACCATTGTCTTTTCCACCGGGACAGGGCGTTTGTCCGCCAGCGCCAACGTCGGTGAGCCGGGGGGACGCCGTTGGCTGATGAATGCAAAGGGACTGGTGACAAGGACGCTGCGGTTTTTCTGGAACACATTGCCGACCTGCAGACCGGACTTTTTTCTCATCTCAAAATGCAGATGCGCCACATATTGCCCGTCGGCGTCCCCGATTTTGCCAATCATATCGCCGCGCCGGACAATCTGGCCGCGACGGACGGTGATCCGGGAAAGGTGACTGTACATGGATTCGACTTCCCGGATTTTTCCGTTTTCCCGGAAGCGGTGGGTGATAAAAACCGTTTTCCCGTACCCCATTCGGATGTCCCGCGCCTCGGTCACAATCCCATGGCCCACGGCAAAAACAGGGTCGCCAAAATCAGTATCCCCCATCCCGGTCCCATTCCAATCCTCCCCATCATGGGATCCGGTGACGCCGCGGTGGATGTAATAACCTTTGCCGTCCTTTTTTCCGACTGGCAGATCAAATCCGTCCGCCAACGGAATGACCCGTTTTGAGGATGTTTCCGCTTGGAGTGTGATCCCCAAGAGGATTGAGAGGGAAAGGCTTATGGCGATAATGTGATTTTTTACCATAAAATACGTAAATACAATTAGAGGCATTTAAATGCGGAAGCAAGTATTATTTGAGTCCGTCTTTTTATGACGGAAACCAAAACCGTTTTCTTCAAGAAGAGTTAATGGGTCGGCAGACGAATGATCAATTGATCAGCGCAGCAATCCCGACCGACGGCGGCGCAGGCAAACACCCAGCATCAGGGTGGCACCTGCCAGCATCAGGGCGTAGGTCGATGGCTCCGGAATGGCCATCAAGGAGTAGTTGTCAAACTGCATGGTCTGGTTGGCGGTGGTCCCGTAATTCCACAACACCCCCAGATGAGTCAGGCTGCTGGAGGTGTAGTCGGTATTGATCGATCCACTGGCCAGCAGGGTGGTCACTCCGGCAATGGGATCGGCAAAGGCCGCCGTCCCGTCATCGCGCCCATACACAAGCCACGAGCTGTCCAGAGGATTGTAGGTCACCCGGAAGCTGTAGTGATTGGTCAGGACGCCTCCGGTCTGCGGATCACTGAAGGGGGCGGTGGTGGCGGAGACGACATTGGTCAGCTGGGAATTCAAATCAAGCCCGCTTGTAAATGTCACCAGCCGGAAGGGATCGGGCGTCCCGGAATTTCCGAAAACCAGGGCATAACCGTTGGCAGTCATGAAGTCCGACGATGTCGCCCCCAGCACCACGGCCATGCCATAGTTGCCAGAATTAAATCCGGAAGGCTCAGTCGTGCGGTCATACTTGACGTTGAATGTCCACTGCAGCGTGCTGGGATTGGCGTTGAGCTGCGTGTTGAATCCACTGGAAAATCCGCTCGCTGGGGTGGAGAAGAAAACCCGTCCGTTTGCGTTGGCCGCTCCGGATCCGTCGTTGGAGAGGGTGACCTTCGTGCCGTCGAGACTGACCGCACCGTCGCCTGCGGAGGCGTTGGTTGTGTACGTATAGGTACCCCCATTGATCGTGGCCCGGTTAAAATCATCCGAATAAAAATTCGTCTGCGCCTGGGTCACCCCGGACACGGCTATGATCAAACCGAAGGCAAACAATACGTGGAGCCGATTTTTCATATAAAACATCAAGGGCACTGTAATTATTAATTGTAACAAAATGATTTCCATTGCGTGACAATTACGCTTCATCAATTTCACCCCTGATCGCCGCATTTTGGCCGCCCCGATCAATCCGGGGTAAACTTCAAGGCTCAAAACACGCAAAAGGCGGATTCTTTCTGAACGGCCCGAGGAGCGCACGCGCCCTTGCGTGCATCAGGAGGCGCCCCCGCCTCCGCGCTGGGAGGCCCAACGGGCCGATGTATGTGAAGCCTGGGGCAACGCCACAGGAAAATGGGATTTTATGAAAAAGCCGTGTAAGGGCGTTGCAATCAATGCAATTTCATCTCAATACAACTTGTCCTGGGGATCATAATGTGTTCAATGAGGGCATGAAATTGATCCCTCTGCTCATGGTGTTTTCTCTGTGCAATCTTCTGCCCCTTCACGCGGGGGATCACTCGGTCTCCAAGGGGTTTGTCCTGGTCCCTGTGGCGCCAAACGCAGCGGAGGGGGTCCGGGTCAAATTCAACCACAAACATTACCGTGTCTCGCCCACCCCGATCATCACTGGCGCCGATATCCGTCAGGCGACTCTGGACCTGGACGAAACCGGCAAGGGCATCGTCCGGTCCATTGATCTGGGACTGACCCCCGAGGGGGCCGGCAAAATGGCCGACTGGATTTCAAACGCCAAAAGCAGAGAAGTGGCGGCAATCATCGAGGGGAAAGTCATCAGCATCTTCACGGTCACAGGTCCCGACAGCAGCGGCGGACTGGCCATTACGGGCAACCTCTCACGCCACGACGCCCACAAATACGTCAAAAAAATCAACCGCCACGCGGCGGGGGAAAAAAAATAGCACGGCCCGTTCCATTCCCTCGCCTCATCCCAGATCAGCACCCCTCCTGAACGGTCTCCCACCACGGCATCAGGATAACAGACTTGCCAGCCATTCAAGAATGCCTTTCCTTTACTGGCCCTCGAAAAGCTCTTCCCAACGGCTGACGTCGTAGTAAAGGACCTTATCCTTGTCCTCATTCATGCTTTCATCGTAATGAATGACAAAGTTACCGACCGATCTGATTGTGCTCCCCGTAACAGCCCCATAAATATCGGCAGTGCCATGAATGGTCACTTCGGCACTGGGTGCATAAATTCCCGCATAAAGAGCCGAAGTTCCACCAATTCCAACATTGGTCACGGTGGGTAGTCCATAAATTGACAGCCATCCGGGCCTGCCCGAGGAATTGACGATTCCATTGCCCCCGAGGTCAATTTCGGGTCCATATACATAAATCTCGACTTTCGGCGGACCGTTTGTGATCGAAACCGTGTTTGTGGTGGTGGTCACATTTGTAACCGTGGAAACCGTGGGAGTGACGTTGGTTGTGTAGGAGGCCGCCAGCATGTTCGTCATATATTGATTGGTGGTGGTGGTAAAAACAGTGGTGACATTCGGCCCCGATTGCACATTGACGGTATGGCTGTCATAAATTGTATAATCCCCTCCGTACGGGAAGCTCGCCTGAACGGTAGCGGTATTGTAGGGGGCGGTGCCGGTACTGGTTCCACTTTTTGTTTTTGAAGCAGAGGCGTTTTTTCTCCATGTCACCACATAGGCGTAGGTATAGTTAGTGACATTATTGGTTCCAAATGTCAGGTCATTGTAGAGCAAGGTCTGGTAGATATTCGTGGCAACAATGTTCGTCGAGTAATTGGTCGATGTTGTAACACTCCCCCCTGCAGTAACAATATTTGTCGTGTAGATCACCGGATTGATATTGATATAATCGCCACCCGCCATATTGATACTGTTGGATACATAGACACGCACGGTATTATTGCTGAAACCAGTGATGGTGAGTTTGTCGATTTCGCTGGTGGTCCGGAAGTCTGACACCGTACCGGAGGCATTGGAACTTCCAATGCTTCCCCCATTGGCAAACGTGCCGGGAGTGGCGCTGAAATTGGCCGGCAGGGCGGCATCCGGTATGTCCCGCTGCAAACCGTCGCTGATGCTGTTGGTCGTTCCATTGGGGTCGCTGAGCATGTTGAAATTGGCGCCTGTTTTGACCGTACCGCCATCGCCCGTCTGCATGGAGCCGTAAATATCCAGGTGCCCGGCATCAATGATGAAAATATTGGTCCCGTTCGATCCCACATTCCCATTGAAGGTCCGGTTGGAAACGGCATTGTAGGGACCATCTCCGGAATTGTAGGAATCAATGACTGAAGAATTTCCACCAATCTCGATTCCTCCCTTTGCAAACAAGGCCCAATGATCATTGGGGCGGATAGGTGCAAGAATCATTCGGATACGACGGACCGACTCCTGATTTCCCCCGGTGCCCGTCACACTTGGAATCTCCATATTTCCGTAGGCAACAACAGTAAAGTTATTTGTAAATATTGCATTATTCGTGGATGTGGCGGCATCATAAATGGAAGTCCCCTCTTTTGCGGCGGGAACGGTACTGACGACGACCGAATAAGAGGAACTCTGTTCATTTCCGGAAATGGGTGAGAGTGTCGTCTCGGCAAGCGTCCAGACGGAGGACACTCCGGTCCATGTGTACGTCCATCCGTCGGCGGTCGGAAACCAGTTACTGGTCGAACCGCCGGGATTCATGTTCATGGTGTTTTTATTGATTTCGTTAAAGGCAACCTCCCCTCCGGCCTCGGCGGAGAACATGGCTTGGGACCATGAAACAGACCGTTTGCTCAACCGGTACTCATTCCCGGCCATGGACAAAATGCTGACACACAGGATTGACATGGCGGCAATCATTCCAATGACCAGCAGGAGTGAGGAGCCCGTTTGCGTGGCTTGTGGCGATGGATTTTTCATGGATTCACCTCTCTTTTATTTGTTACGAAGTTGCACCCGCACTTGGATACGATCGGTCGTGATGTTGGCCAAAATCTGGTTTTCAAGCTCCATGTAACAACGCACCTCGGCTGCAAGGGGAAAATCGCTGGCAATACAGGGTTGTCCTGGTTTTTTGTAGAGGGAAAAGAATTCGTCCTTGGTCCGCACCGAATGATTGGAAAGGGTCAGCTGGATCGTTGAAACAGGATTTGATGCCAGATTCACAACACCGGCGGAGGTTCCCCACCATTCCTTTCGCACCAGCATATTATTGGTACGGTCAATATAAAAAACCGGGGTCAGCGCATACTGGACGACACGATTTCGGGAAACGGAGGGAGTGGTCTGGTTGGTCCCCTGAATAAAAAGGCAAAGATTTGTGGCAGAAAAAGGGACCCCCCCGGGTCCGTTGGTCACCACCGTGGCAAAACGGGCATCCCGGTTGATCAATGCCAGGCTCCGGCGCACATCGGCATGCATGTTGCGGTAGCCCTTTTCCATGATGTACTTTTTGTACAAATCCACCCCTCCGGTCATCGCCATGGCCATGACAACGGCAATGACAGTCATGGAAATCATGACCTCAAGAAGGGTCATGGCTTGATTGTATTTTGGGTGCATCGTTATTCTCCTTAAATGTCGGTGGCGGTCATTCCGCCCTTTGTCAGGATGGTGGTCATGCTGTTGGTCAGCCAGGTATTCCCCACCTTCCAGGACGTCGTGACGGTGGCTTTGATCATGGAGTGACTCGTATCTCCAGAGACAACCGCACTGCCATCAGGCCAAAACACCATATGGATATTGCGTCGGGGCGGCTGGTCCTTGTCACCGGTCAGAAAGATGTGCTCAGGATCCGAGGGATCCAATTCCACATAGTTCACAATCAATCCGTTGGTCAGGGACATGGATTCAATCATGTTTGTTGAAATTCTCAGGGCACTGGTGGTGGCTATGTTTGACCATGCCAACAGTTCGTCCCAGTTCCGCGTCCGAAGATACTCAATATTCGCGAGGGTCACGTCCTCGGCACGGGACATCTGACGCAAACCATCCAACTGCCGGATGGCCTGATAATGGGCCATGTACAGGGCACCAAAGGCGATCATGAAAATCATCGAAGACACCAACACCTCCACCAATGTAAATCCCCCCCGGGAGTCAGAACAAACGGCTTTTTCAGTCGTGGAGGCGGTATTAAGTGTACTCATAGTGTTGAAACCTTAAACCTTCTTTTTGTTTTGCGCCATGGTACCAATTGACTATTGTAAACAATTATAAACACCATGATAATTCGCCAAGTCCCTGAATAAAACCAGCCTCTGAATATTCCCCTCCCCATCCATCTTATCCCCTCCCATCGATCATGCAAAACCCACCCGGAACATTGCTGGATCAGTTGAATCATCCATCTTATCCCCTCCCATCGATCATGCAAAACATACGTACCGTTGTCATTGAGGACATTACACTTCTGCGGGAACTGATCATCAACTCCCTGAAGTCCGATCCCCAGTTTGAAATCGTCGGCCAGGCGGCAGACGGGCATCAGGCCTTGGAACTGATCCGCAGCCGCCTGCCCGACATGCTCATTCTCGATCTCATGCTGCCCGGCCTGGCGGGGGTGGAGGTTCTCAAACGCTTTTTCAAACTCAATCCCAAAGGCCGGGTGCTGGTTGTCACCGGCTACGAAAACCCCGCCTTGGTCCGGGAGGTTCTGGAAGCGGGGGCCCAGGGTTTCATCGAAAAAAGCGCCTCACTCGAGGACATGGTGTTGGCGATCAAAAAAGTGGCCCATGGCGAAAGTTACCTGGGCAATTCCGTGGCCCAGATGCTGCGGGACGCGGCCTTCTCCAAAAACAACGACCCGGTCCCGCTCACCAGCCGGGAACGCGAGGCGCTCCAAATGATTGCCGAGGGCAAAAGCACCAAGGAAATCGCCGACATCATGAAAATCAGCGTCAATACCGCCCGCAACCACCGCGCCAACCTCATGGCCAAGCTCAATATCCACGACATTTCCTCCCTGACCCGTTACGCCATCAAGATGGGCATCGCCACCGCCCGCTGAGGCGAGCCCGTTCGCAGGGACGCATGAACAAGGTCAGTCTTCCAAAGTAGCAGGAGCATCTTGCTCCCATGAGCGTTGAGTGTTCAGGGTTGAGCGGAGTGGGTTCTCTGTTCCCGGTTCCCGGATGTCGGCCTGAGGACGAAGCGGGCGAAGGTCTGTCATGAGACATGAGTCATCTGGAATGAGACATTATTCCCATTGTGAATTTTTGTGCATGGGAGTCTACCCCGGATTGATCGGGGCGGCCATCATCTGCGGGTTTCCCCACCGGTAATGTCTCTGATTCTCCGTGCATTTCTCCCCTTCTGAGATAAAATGCATCCGCTTCACCATAGATGAATATCAAACAGAAATCGGTCCTGATCATGCTCTCCATCTGGGGGCTGTTGGGGATTCTGCTGCTGGTTTTTGTCTTCGGCTATCTGCTGCCGGCCTTTGAAAAACTTGAGCTGGATAATGCCAGCAAAACCACCCTCCGCCTGCGTGCCTCGGTTCTGGAGGCGCAGGAAAAATTCGCCCTGGAAATGGTCGAATGGGCCGGACGCAACAACCTCCCCGATCCTCCCGGCAGGCAAAGGGGGCCCGAATCCTTGTCCCCCCCGGTCACCCCCCTCTTCGCGGTGGCCTCTCTCGGCCAGGACGGGAAAATCCTGTCGCTGCTGCCGGTTCCCGGATCAAATGCCAAGGCCGGGACCGAGCTCGATTCCTATCTCAAAAAAAATGCCGCAGGACTTGCAAAACGGCAGGGTTCCAATCCTTTGAACGGTCTTTTGAAAATCCAGAACAAACCTCTGCTGGCCACTTTTCTGCCTCTGCAAACGGGAACCGATCCGAAATCCCCCGCAAAATTTCTCCTCGCCCTCAGGGAGGTGGACGCCAGCACCCTGCAACAATGGGAGGACCGTGTCCAGTCTCCGATCCGTCTCATGCACGCGGGTCTTTTCAGCGCTCTGCCCCCGGGCCGGGGCGGGCGGAACAATCCCTCCTCCCCCGAAATGAATATCCTGGTCAAGGATGGTTCCTTCATTGAGGGGATGATCAGCATTCCGGACCCCTTTGGTGACCCTGTGTTTACGGGGTCGGTCACGATGGCACGGGATTTCCGGATGAAAATGATCGAAATCATTGTCTTCTTCCTGATCAACCTCGGGCTGACCGGGGCGGGGCTGTGGATTCTGGGCCATCTGCTTCTGAATTATTTTGTGATCGAACGCGTTCAAAGGCTCCGTGCGGCGGTCTCCTCCATCAATGCCCCGGCCATCCAATCCCACGCCCCGCTCCCGGAATTGCCTGGGGACGAAATCGGTCAGTTGGGCGCCCAAATCAACCGGCTGCTGGGCGACCTCCAAAAGGCGGATGAGGAAATCCGTCTCAACCGCGAACAATTGCTCGAACTGGCGGCCCTGGTCGAGGAATCCTCCATCGCCATTCTCATCTGTGGCGCCGACCGCCATATCCAATACGCCAACCGCGAGGCGGAAATCCTCTTTTCGCAGACGGGCAGCAGTCCCCTGCGTTGTACGCTCGATTCCCTCCACCTCAATCCGGATCAGGGTCAGCCCCCGCTCGAAGCGGTCTGGCAGGAGGCCATCGACGAGGGTTTCTGGTCGGGGCACCTGATCGTTCAGAATCGGGAGGCCCATCTGTGCAATCTCAAGACAAGTATCTGCGCCATTTCCGGAACATCCGGGGGACGGGACCGCTACGCGCTCTTCTGTCTGGATGTCACCAATGAAATCCGTCTGCAAAACCAGCTCCGCCAGTCGCAAAAAATGGAGGCGGTGGGCAAACTCGCGGGGGGCATCGCCCACGACTACAACAATCTTCTGTTCATCATCCGTGGACATGCCCAAATGGCCCTCGAGGCCTCCACCCCGGGCAGTCCTTCGGCCTCCTATCTGCTGAATATTCTGGAGGCCTCCGACAAGGCGGGGGCGATCACCCAGCAGCTCCTGTCCTTCAGCCGCAAAACCCCGGCCTCCCGCCATGTCCTGGATATCGCCGCCGCCGCCGCCAATCTCTCCAATATGGTCTCCCGCATCGCAGGGCCCGGCGTCAGAATCCAGTTTCTTCCGCCACCCTCCGTCCTGGCGGTCCGGGCGGACCGGGTCCAGATCGACCAGTTGCTCATGAATCTCCTGCTCAATGCCCGCGATGCGATCGGTGACCATGAGGGTCTCATCCGGGTCGGGGTCTCCTCCCGCTCGATTGATGAAATGCCGCCCGATCCGGAAAAACCCTACTCCTCCCCCCGCTACGTCCTCCTCTCGGTCAACGACGACGGCTGTGGCATGGATCAGAACCAGATCGAACATCTTTTCGAGCCCTTCTACACAACAAAGGCCAAGGGCAAGGGGACGGGGCTGGGCCTGGCCACGGTCTATGGCATTGTGACCAATCACGAGGGTCTGATCCGGGTCAGCAGCAAACCGGGTCAGGGCTCGACCTTTGAGGTTTTTCTCCCCCAATCCGATGATCCGGTCGAACCGGTCGAACCGCCCCCCCCGGTCCTCAGGGACAAGATCCCCGGCACCCTGCTGCTCTTTGAGGATGAAACCATGAGCCGGATCCTGCTGCAGGGCTTTTTTGAACAGTCCGGCTTGAAGGTCTTCGCCGCAGGCAGCGGGGAGGAGGGGATCGATCTCTTCAACGGACATCGTGAGGAAATCGATCTGGTCCTCATGGACGTGATTCTTCCGGGGAAAAACGGTTTTGAAACGGCGGAGATACTCCTGCAATCCCGTCCGACGCTGCCGCTGATTTTTATGAGTGGTCATACGGGGGAGAACTTTCCCCCGGCCTTCCGCCGTTTTACGCTGGTCAAGAAGCCCTTCGACCTGAACTTCCTGCTGGAAAAAATCCGGGGTCTCCTGACCGAACTCCGCGCCCAGACCCAGACCATCGAGCAAGGCCCAACGGGCTGCCACAGGTGAATCCGGTGGCAGCACCCCCCTCACGAAACCCAACGGGCCGCCGCATTCTGGCCGCCCCGATCAATCCAGGGTAAACTTCAAGGCGCAAAACACACAAAAGGGGGATTTTTTCAGAACTGACCGGGGAGCGCACGCGCCCCCGCGTGCATCAGGAGGCGCCCCCGCCTCCGCTCTGGGCGGCCCAACGGGCCGCGGGGCTTCCCGAAATGCCTCCTGCCCCGGGCTTCTCTTAAGGGGACCTTTCTGTCCCTGTGCGGATCGTCCCCATGCACCAACACGTTGTTTGAAATGCCCTAATTCATCTGTTTCAAGGCCAGACGGACGAGGTCCTCGACCCCGGCCTTCGCATTTTTCGGATCGGATATCAGGGTGCGCACACATTGGTGGGATTCCAAGGGTTTGTACCCAAGCGCCCCCAAAGCCAGAACGGCGTCATTGAGGCGCGCCTCGCCCAAATCCACGGCAGCGGTTCCGGAGGACACGGGAGAAGAAGCCCCCGTGGGGAGATCACCCAACTTGTCCCGGAGCTCAACCACGATCCGTTCGGCGGTCTTCTTGCCCACCCCGGGTATGGCCGAAAGCAGCTTCACATCTCCTGCAGAAACAGCCTGTGCGAATGTCCCCGCATTCATCCCGCTCAAAACAGCCATGGCGGTCTTGGGTCCAATGCCGGAGACCTTTTCAATGAGCATCCGGAACAGCGACCGCTCCTGTAATGTCGCAAATCCAAAAAGCAGATGGGCATCCTCCCGGATGACCAGCTCCGTATGCAAAAAAACCTCGGTCTCGGGCGCGGGCAATTTGCCGAAGGAAGACAATGGAATGGCGACCTGATAGCCCACACCCCCCACATCCACCACCGCATGGGTCGGATGGGCCTCCACCAGTTTGCCGCGAAGAAAGGTAATCACGGAGGGAAGTGAACAGTCAACAGTCAACAGTGAACAGCCTAAAATGCATTTGCCGGTCCGTTGGGCGTTGAGCGTGGGGAAACCGGTTGCCGGTTCTCGGTGTCTCAAAAATGAATCCGTGTGATCCGTGATATCCGCGGTTGAAAAATCCGCCCTGCTCTGCGACATCTGCGGAAATTTAAACTGTTCACTGTCGACTGTTCACTGTTCACTTCTTCCATGGTCATCCTTGGCATCGACCCCTCTCTGCGCAGCACGGGTTTCGGCATCATTACCGGACAGGGCCAAAAGTGGTCCTGCCCGGCCTATGGCGTCATCAAAAATCCCGCCGCCCTCCGGCTCTCGGCCTGCCTGGCACGGATATCCGAAGCGATTGAAAGGGTGATTATCGAATTCAAACCGAATGTATTGGCGACCGAGGGGATTTTTTTTCTTCAAAACCAAAAAATCGCCATCACTCTCGGCCATGCCCGGGGAGCTGCCATTGCCGTCGCCGCCCGAACAGGGATGCCCATATTTGAATATGCCCCGCGCCGGATCAAACAATCGGTGGTCGGTTTTGGCGGCGCGGGAAAAAACCAGGTGGCGGCCATGATCCGCCCTGTGCTGGGCCTGAAGGAACTCCCGCCACCCGACGCCGCCGACGCCCTGGCCATCGCCCTGACCCATGCCAATCAAATCCTGGGGATCCAAACCGGGAAATCCGCGGAAATTTAGACTGTTCACCGCCGACTCTTCCGGGTTCACTTCCCCCATGCTTACCGCCAACGAGGAAATCATCCCCGATGCCAAGGGTCTTCGTTTTGCCATCATCGCCAGTCTCTACAACCGACCCTACACGGATGGGCTCCTGTTCGCCGCGGAGGAGGTCTTTGTCAAAGCCCACGCACGCCACGTCAAAATCGTCCGTGTCCCGGGCAGTTTTGAAATCCCGGTGGCGGCGGCAAAATGCGCCCGGAGCGGAAAATTCGACGCCGTGATCAATCTGGGGGTCATCTTTGTGGGACAGACCCTGCACGCCGACCATATCGGTCTGGGCATTACCCTGGGTCTGACCCATCTTGCGGTGGAAACGGGCATCCCGCAGATTCACGAGGTGCTGATCGTCAAAACCCCGGCCGAGGCCCGGAAACGCTGTCTGAATCCCAAATACAACAAGGGCACGGAGGCGGCCCTGGCGGCGGTGCAGATCGCCGGGACCCTGAAAAAAATCTAGGTTTGATTTCCGTGGGGCCGCGTGAGGGGCAGTTCCTTCTCCTTCCACTCCCGAAATCCACCGAGCAGGCTCAGGACATGGGCATATCCCATCTTTTGGAGGCTCTCACAGACCAGCGCCGAACGGTATCCCCCCCCGCAGTAACACACAATCAGCGTCTGCGGATCGGGAACCTTTCCCTCAATGTCCCGCTCCATGACCCCCTTGCCGATATGGAGGGCCCCAGGCAGATGGCTGGCTTCCCATTCCCGGTCCTCCCGCACATCTATCAGCACATGCTCCCGGCCCACTTCCCGCATCTGAAGGTAATCCTCAATGCTGATTTCCCGAATGTGTTTTCGGGCCTCCTCCACCATCTTTAGAAATCCGGGATGATGCTTCATCACACCCCCGATCCTACCACGGCAAACGCCGGTTCGTCACGACCGAAGACGCCCCGGCCACGCCACGCCGTCAGGGATCGGCTCCGGTTGAACCCGCTCATTTTTTCAGGTCGACCCCCTTCTCGACGGCCTTCCTTTTCAAATCCGCCACGCGGGCGGTATCCTTGGAAAAAAGAATCAGTCCGTCAATGACCAGCAGGGTGGTGTCCCGTCGGGCAAGCACCTGTTCATCCTTCAGGTCCTTGAGAACCGCCGCAAAAACGGTGGCAGACTCGGCATCCTTCGGATGGTCCAATGCATAGGCCATGAGGCTGTTGGCAATGTCAATGTCCCGGTCCTTGTGGGCCAGCAATTCGGGCATCAACTTCCTGAAGCCGGCCTTGTCCCCGGTGGAAAACAGAACCACCCCCTTCATCTTCAGCGAATCCAAATCACCCAGCTTCCAGCCAAGGGTATAGGCCTGCACGGCCCCTTCCACTTTCCCCAGGCTCATCTGCACGGCCCCATACCCCCGCATGGCCCGGGCATTGTCGGGTTTGACGGCGAGATATTTTTGAAAAAGCCTTTCAGACTCCTCCAGTCTGCCTGACATCGCATATGCAACGGCCACCGGCCACAACTCCGCATCCGGGACCCGACCCGGCGTTTTTTCGTACGTTTCAATCTGTTGCCCGACCAGGGTCTTGTCCTTGTTCAGCTGATCCACGATCTTCGCCTGCTGGGCCTCATCCAAGGCCCGCAGGGACAACCCGGGCAAAAGCAGCAGCAGTAGTAAGATCAGGCTTTTTTTCATGGTCACTCCCTCAATTCAATGGAAACGGGACAATGGTCGGAACCCTTCACCCCGGGATGAATCTCGCACGCCACGGTCCGCGGGGCGAGATCGGCACTGACGTTTGTATAGTCGATCCGCCACCCGATGTTCCGCGCCCGGGCCCCGGCACGGAAGGTCCACCAGGTGTACTGGTGCGGTTTGTCCCCGTGCAGATGGCGGAACGCATCCACATACCCTCCCTCAAGAAACCCCGTGTACCAGGCCCGTTCCTCAGGCAGATACCCGGCGTTCCGTTCATTTTCCCTGGGCCGCGCCAGATCGATTTCCCGGTGCGCAATGTTGTAATCCCCGCACAACATGATCTGGTTTCCCTTTTTTCTCAGGGCCGCACAGTACCGGTACAGGGCCTCGCAAAATCCGATCTTATAATCGAGCCTGGCCCCGCCCTCCTGGGAATTGGGAAAATAGGCCCCGATCAGCGCCAGTTTCCCGTAAAAGAGGGTGATCGACCGCCCCTCGGCATCATACTCCGCGACTCCCATGCCTTTCTGAATCTCATCGGGCTCCTTTTTGAAATAGGCGGCCACCGAACTGTACCCCTTCTTCTGGGCCGAAAACCATTCGCTCCCATACCCGGGCGGATGGGAAAGAGCCGGATCAAGCTGGTCGGGCTGGATTTTGGTCTCCTGCAGAAACACCACGTCCGCCCGGGACTCCCCCAGCCAGTCCAAAAATCCCTTCTCCCGGGCGGCCCGGATTCCGTTCACGTTCCATGTGTATATTTTCATCGTTTTTTTGCCTCGCGGAATCCCCCGATGGAATCGGCGACCCGCCACGACTCCGCCACCAACGGACGGGGGAAAATCACAACATCCTCCGGCCCTCGCCCGCATTGACGGTTTCGGAAATGATCACCCTCGGGCGGAACTTCGAATCGTCAAAGATGCGGCTGAGGTACTCACCGATGATTCCCAGAAAAATAAATGTCAGACTGTGCAAAAACAGCGTCAGGACCACCTGCGTGGTAAAACCGCGCACATCCACCCCAAAAAAGAAGGCGGCAATGAGGTAATAAAATCCCAGCCCGGCGGTCAGGACGAAAAACAGCACGCCCAGCAAGCCGATCAGCCGGAGCGGAAACTTTGAAAACGCGGTCACGGCATCGATGGCCAGCACGATGTAATGAAACAGACGGAATTTGCTCTTTCCGGCCAGACGCGGATTCCTGTCATAGGGAAGTCCGATCTGGCGGAACCCGACAAACGACACCAGCCCGCGAAGATACAGGTTCCGTTCGGGCAGTTCCCGGAGCACCTCCACCACCTTGCGGTCCAGCAACCGGAAATCCCCGGCGTCATTGGGAATGGGCCGCTCCACCATGGAATTGAGGAAACGGTAAAAAATGTAGATGGGCAGCTTCAACAGGGGGGAGGTATGCCGTTTCCGGCGCACCCCGTACACCACCTCGTAGCCCGCCTCCCACTGCTTCACAAACTCCGGGATGACCTCCGGGGGATCCTCCAGGTCGGCATCCACTTCCACCACGGCATCCCCACCGGCCAGACACAAGCCCGCAAAGACCGAATTCTGGTATCCGAAATTGCGCGAAAAACGGAAGGCCCGGAGATGGGGCCGAGCCTCGGCCATCTGTTTGACGGTTTCCCACGTCTGGTCCGTCGAGGCATTGTCGGTCACAACCAGCTCCAGCGTGTAGCCGGGCAGCTTCTCCCGAAAAACCCGTTCAATGGTTTCCACGGCCATCCGAATGTTTTCCGATTCGTTGTAGACGGGAATGCAGACGGATATATGTCTTGAAGTCACAGCGGGCATTGTCTTTAAATGCACAAAGATTTCAACCACATAAAAAAGTGACCGGTCCTTTTTTCCAAACTCTCCTCCCACGATGATCAAAAATCCCCGCCTCCTTTTTGCCGTTGTTTTGATCCTGGCGGCCCTCTGGTTCTACCTCCCCACGCTCCGGCCCGGCCACCTGATTCTCGGCGATGACACAATCTCCGGCTATTATTTCGTGGCCAAAAACTTCCGGGATTCCGGCGCCCGCTGGACTCCGGAAATTCTCGCGGGATTCGATGCCCTGACCTTTTTCCCCACCCACTACCCGGCCTCGGTCCTTTTCAAAATCGCCCCGCCCGAAACGGCCCTGGCCCTGACGATTGTCCTCCACTTTTTTCTCGCCGCCATCGGCATGTATCTGCTTGTCCGCAGACTGGGGCTTTCCGAACCGGCGGCGGCGGCGGGGGCCATTCTCTTCACGTGCAACGCGCTTTTTGTCAGCCACGCCGGCCAGTTCCTGCTGCTGGTCCCGCTCTCCTTTTTTCCCTGGCTGTTCTGGTCGGCGGAAAAGCTTCTCGAAAAGGCCAGCCTGAAAAATCTGGCGGTCTTTGCCTTTGTCCTGGCCATGATGTTTGTCCAACCCCACTTCCAGCTGGTCCTCTACGCAGGTCTCCTGCTGGCCATGTACCTTCCCTTCCGCTTCAAGGCCCTGGGCATCAACTCCCCCGTCAAATTTCGCAACGCGGCCATGCCCTTCATCCTCTGCCTGGCCGTGGCCGTTCTGGCGGCCTCGGCCCACCTCTACTCGGCCATGATCATGAAGGGGGCCACCTCCCGCGGCGGGGGAATGGATTACAATTTTGCGGCCTCGGGTTCCTACCCCCCGGAGGAGGTCTTTTCACTCTTCCTGCCGGCGGTCTTCGGGGACTGGACCAATCACGCCGCGTTT
The DNA here is from genome assembly GCA_033764445.1 of Verrucomicrobiia bacterium. Lineage (GTDB taxonomy): Bacteria > Verrucomicrobiota > Verrucomicrobiia > JAWXBN01 > JAWXBN01 > JANRIZ01. Next base: position 78,138 of record JANRIZ010000008.1, read on the forward strand.
TTTCCAAAGATCAACACGCTTTCCCCCTTCTACTGGGGTCGTATGGACCTGCGCCTCAACCCCGAGTTCATCGGGATCGGGGCTTTGCTGCTGATGTCCGTGGCCCTGCTCCTCCGCTGGAAAGACCCCCTCATCAAATTCTGGAGTCTGACGGGGCTGTTTTTCCTCTCCCTGAGTTTTGGCAAATATTTTCTGACCTTCCCCCTCATCTACCAGCTTGTCCCCGGCCTTGAATTTCTCCGCGGTCCCTACCGTTTCCTCTACGTGGTCCTCTTCATCATCAGTCTCCTGGGGGCCTACGGTCTGGAGGCCCTGCTCAAGGCAACCCCGGAGGAACGGATACGGCTGACTCGTCTTCTGGCCCTGGTGACCACCTCTCTCCTCTTCCTTGGTTTTGTATTTGTGCTTTTTGTGAACCTCACCTCCCCCTTCCAGCCCTTCAAAATTTACACCCCGGATTTGATCCGCCAGCACAATCTCCAGCCGGCCGTGGCCCAGGGCTACGCCTCCCTGAATTTCTACTGGGCAATGGCCAGTCTGTACGCGGCCTTCTTCGGAACGGTCTGGATTCTCATCATCCGCTTCTTTCCCAAAAATCTCTCGGGCTGGCTGCCGGCTCTCCTCCCCGCCCTGCTCCTGATCGAGTTGCTGCCTGTCAGCAAACAGTACGTGACCACGATCCCGGTCGAGAATGTCTACTTTCAAAAGGACAAAATCGTCAACTACCTGCTCGCACAGAAATCCTCGGGCCAGCCCTTCCGCATCCTCTCCGAGGCGGGGTTCGCCCAGTGGCTCCCCAACAAGGGCCTTCTCTACGGAATCGAAAATGCCATCGGCTATCAGGCCACCATCAACAATCAGTACGTGGACATGATGGAGCTGATGCGGAAAAATCCCCGCATCCTTGACCTTCTCAATGTCCGTTACTTTGTCGCCCCCACCGGCCTGCGGATCATGAACCTCCAGGCGGTCGAGCAGGACTCCTCAAAGGCCCTGACTCTCTACGAAAATCCCAACGTGATCCCCCGTGTGCAGTTTTTGACGGAGGCGGTCAAATTGCCCCTGGCGGCGGACCGGCTCCGTTTTATGGGTGGCAATCAGTTCAACCCCCGCCGCACGGTCGTTCTCAGTGATCCGGACGCGCCTCTGCCCTCCGGAAAATATCCCCCGTCCGTCCCCGCAATCCAGAAAATCGAATACGGACCCGACCGGCTCACGGTGGTCTGCCAATCGAATGCGGACGGGTATCTGGCTGTTTCCGACAACAACTTTCCCGGCTGGCACGTCAGCGTCAACGGAGTGCCCCAGCCGGTCCGCACGGTCAATCACGCCTTCCGCGGGGTCTACCTGCAGCCGGGCATCCACACGGTGGTCTTCACGTATGAAAACCCTCCCCTGACGGCTCTGACCTGGCTCGGGCGCCTGATCATGGTTTTACTGGCGCTGACGATCCTCGCCCCGCTGCTTTCAAAATCAACGGCCCGTCCGCGGGCCTGACCTCCCGCCGCCTGTGCCCTCCTCCTCCGGAAAATCCCTCCTCGTCCTGGCTCTCCCCGGCATCGGGGACTGTCTGATCGCCTCCGACTCCTGGGCCTGGCTGCGCCAGCATCTGCCAGACTGGCGTTTCGACGCCCTGACCATGTTTCCCTCGGCGACGGATTTCCTCCGCTCAACGGGAATTTTTGACACGGTCACGGAATTCAATTTTCTCTCGCATTCTGCCACCGAATCATTCCGGTTTCTGACCCCCCTCAGGGGACGTTACGAGGCCACGCTCCTGCCTTTCCCGTCCAACGGAATCAAATACAACCTGGCCACGGCCTGGATCCGGGCCCCGGTCCGCGTGGGGTATGACTACGCTCACGACTCCCGGCGCAATCTGTCCCTCCTGAACAATGTCCGGATTCCCGAGGAGGGGGCCGCCAGCAACAGGACCCACAATTTTCGCGCCGCAGCGGCCCTGCTCAAAGTGGTCACGGGAAAAGATTGGGTCCCTCCCTCGGGTCATCCTTTCCGTCCGGCACACAAACCCCCGTCTGTCCTGACTTTTGGTTTCCACACCTACAGCAGCACGTTCAAAAACATGCACCGCAAATGCTGGCCTCCGGAGCATTTTGCGGAGCTCATCAAATCCCTCAAATCCCGATTTCCCTCCTCCCATATCAAGGTTTTTGCCGGCCCCTCGGATCAGGAAAATCTCAATCTGATCACCCGTCTGGTCTTTCCCCTTCCGATGGAAACGGTCTCCGAACGGGATTTCACCCACACGATGTCCCACATCCGCAACTGTTCGGTGTTCATCAGCAACGACTCCGGCCTGGCCCACGCGGCGGGGGCCCTGAATATCCCGACAGTGGTCCTCTACGGCCCCACGGATGCAAAACGGCTTTACGACTGGGACAATCCCCACCGGATTGTCCGCCAAAGTCTGCCCTGCCAGCCCTGCTTTTTCTATTCCAGTCGGCCCTTGTCTTGCCACGCGAGTCTCGATTATGCTTGCATCCGTCAACTGCCTGTCGGGGAGGTCCTGCGGGCGGTGGAGGAACTGATCCCGGAGGTCTCTGGTGCCCGTTGAAAAAATGCTCATCGTCATTCCCACCCTCAATGAACGGGAAAACCTTCAGACGCTGGTTCCCTACCTGCGTCAGCATCAGCCCGCGGCCCATGTCCTGTTCATCGACGACGCCTCCCGGGACGGCACCCCGGATTTTGTCAAAAACCACCCGGATTTCGGCACGCATCTGTTCATGATCGAACGCCCGGGCAAAATGGGCCTGGGTACGGCCTATGTCGCCGGATTTGAATGGGCCCTGGCACGCGACTATGCCCTGATCATGGAAATGGATGCGGATCTTTCCCACGATCCAAAGGTCATTCCCGAGTTTCAAAAGGCCATCAGTCAAGGCGCGGACCTGGTCATCGGCTCCCGCTACATCCACGGGGTCCGTGTCCTCAACTGGCCGATCGGCCGCCTTTTTCTGAGCCTGGGGGCCGCCGAATACGTCAAATGGATCACGGGCATGCCGGTGACCGACCCCACGGGCGGATTCAAATGCTTCCGCCGCCATGTTCTGGAATCGATTGATCTCTCCTCGGTCAGATCCAACGGGTACTCCTTCCAGATCGAGGTCAATTACCGCGTCTGGTCGCGCGGCTTCCGGATCACCGAAATTCCCATCATTTTTGAGGACCGGCACCTGGGGCAGTCGAAAATGTCGGCCAGCATCACCCGTGAGGCCATCTGGATGGTCTGGAAAATCGCGGCCCAGAACCGATTCCGCCGCACGCCCCCGGAATCGCCACACCACCCGCTCCCATGATGCGCCCCCCGCTTCTCAAACGTGTGGTCCGGGAATCCTGGCGCCGTCTCCCCCCCTCGGATTTTCTCTACAACACGGGCAAAATGCTCACACGCACCCTGCTGACCCCGGAAAAAAAATCACACCCGGTGCAGGTCGAGTTTGCCGGTCGGTTCCCCCTGCCTCTGGACCTCCGGTCCTTTGTCGGCAACGATCTCTATTGTCTCGACCATCACTACGAAGCCTCCACCCTCCGTCTCTGGCGCACATTATCCGCCGCCTCCCAAACAATCCTCGATCTGGGCAGCCACATCGGCACCTTCGCCCTCAGCGCCGCCCTCGACGCCCCGCACGCTCGCATCTTCGCCGTCGAGGCCGACCCCGAAAACTTCCGCAAATTGCGGGACAACTGCCGGCCATTCCCCCAGATCACACCCTGTCACGCCGCGCTCTCCGAATCGGGCGGCTCCCTCTGGTTCTGCCACGAACCGGGCAATGACGGCGGCGGATTTGTGACCGCCAAAAAACCGGAAAATGCGGCCATCCAATGCGAACCGGTCCAGACCGTCTCCCTGACCGAACTCTGCCGCACCCACGCGATCACCTCCATCGACCTGATGAAGCTCGATGTGGAGGGGCTGGAGCTGGAGATTCTCGGGGGCCTGGAGGATTTTTGGTGTGCCCACGCCCCGCGGCATGTGATTGTGGAACTGACCATCTCCAAAGCCGACCGCCCCCGCTATGCCGCACTCTTCGACACCATGGCCCGCCGCGGCTACCGCGCCACCCGGATCCAGTCCCTCTACGCCCTGGGCTTCCTCAAATCCGAATCCCTCGCCAACTGGCACTTTGAAAGGCACTCCAATTGAAAACCTGCCTACTTAAATCAATTGTTCGGCATCGTCTGATGGCCGGCCTGATTCTATTCATCATCCTTTCGGCACTGCGGCTGCCATGGGCCGGGGCCGACCCCGGGGTTTCCTCGCTTTGGTCCTACGGTGTCTTTACGGGGGACGAGGGGAAAAATACGGGGGGGGGACGTCTGTTTTATCTGACCGGTTCGTTTCTAGACCCCGACCTGAGCGAGCCGACAGCCATGATGTGGGCCTGGGGCCAGATGCTCATCAGCTACCTGGGCTACGCCATATTTGGTCTGAGTGATTCCGCCATACGGATCCCTTCCATGGTCCTGAGCATTGGCGCATGGGTGACCATCTACGCCATCCTCTCACGAAAAACCCACCCTTGGCTGTCATTCCTGCTTGTTCTCATTGTCTCAAGCAATCCGGTCAGTCTCACCTATGAAAGAACATTCAGTGGTGACATCGTCATGGGCTCCCTGATTGTATTCTCCTTTGCCAGTATTCTTCGACAAAAATCCTGCTGGCACCTGGTCTCCGGTCTCTTGATGGCCACGGCCTTCTGGTGCAAATTGTCCGCCCTGTTTCTGTTTCCACTGGTTTTACTGGGTCTCCTCTGCAAGCGATTCACAGTCAAAAAAACGGCCTGTTTTATTCTCGGCATTATCATTGCCTCAACCCTGATGTACGGCACCCGTTGGTGGGCGATCCATTCCTACACCCAATCCCCCACGGCCGAGGTCCTCGCGCTTCTCGACACGGAAAAACCATTTTCCCCGGGGAGTGCGAGCCGCTCGATCATGGAAATTTTCAATTCCCTGGCCATTTTTCCGCGATATCCCCTCAACTTCCAGTTTGGATATTTCCTGCCTTTTCTTCTCTTGGTCCCCGCACTGTGGATCTCCAGCCAGAACCACTGGCTTCCCCGGAAAAAACGCGACTGGGAAACGGCGGCAGTTGGTCTGGGTTGTCTTATTTATGTTGCATGCCTGTCGGTACAGGTCCGTTGCGTACTGAGAAATTTTCTCCCTGTTTTCTTTTACGTCCCTCTCCTGATTTTTTACCTGGGCAAGATTCCTAAACCCCGGCATGCGCTTTCCCTCCTGTCATTTTTGGGATTACTGGTTTGGATATTGTTTTGCATGGCGGCATTCTCAATTCCGACAGCACTCCGCGTTCCCCTTCAGGAGGTTTTTTACAATGAATATGTCATCCCGGCTTCTCTCGCCTGGTCCCTGACACCCATGAAATTCCTGCTGGTCCTGGCGGTCTCGGCGGTCATGGCCTGGTTTTTGCTCAGGGAATACGCCTATCCAAAACTCCGCGCACTCTTCATCGCGATCCCCGTCACCCTTCTGTGTCTGGGTGGCCAGTCATACTACCAGGCCATACTGGCAACAAGCCCACAGTTTCCGCTTGGATTTCTGCCTGAGAAAATGCTGACCATTCTCCTGATCGCCTGCATTCTGATGGCCTGGGTCCGCCCCTCCCGGCTACAAAATACAACGCTCCGATTCGTGTTTTTATCCACGGTTCTGGCCATCATGACCCTGCTCAACGGATCCTGGCGACCGGCATACCACGAACTGGCCCGGATGACCTATTTTGAGCGTCAGGCAACCGAATCTCTCATCAGATCACTGCCCAAAAACGCCATCATTCTGGGGCGTCGCCCCCCCACACTTTTGCGCTCCACGCCATTCCGGGTCGGCTTGCAATTGACGGAATCCCCGGTCTACGGGCCAAGGGATTTTGTCGATCAACTCAAGATGATCATCCGCAAAAACCCCGGCATCCCCGTGTTTCTCATGGCGGAAACCCAGGGCAGCATCCAGCTGCGTCACCTGCAGGAAGTCCGCGACCCCGAACTGATCATCCGCCCCCATGCTTCGATCCCGCTGGTTGCGGACGGAGCCAGAATGCTGCAGGAACACATCATCCTCGAAATCAAAATCAAACAAGCCCCTCCGGCGAACTGATTTTGGGTATGATCCGTTTCGGCTTGTTTCCGAACTCGCCTTTCCGGCTCACAAAAACTTCCCAACATAGGCGGATAAAATTTTTGATAACGTCCACCAGTGAGCTCAGCCGTACAACCGTACTCCCCTGCTCACCGGTCTGCGCGTATCCGGCAACTTCAAAATAGGTGCATCCGGCCAGAATCAGCTTGATGTTGCACTCGGGCACGATGGTCACTCTTCGGGATTTGATTTTCATGGCCCGGAGTTTTTCAACCGGGTAGATTCCCGAACCGGCCATGTAGCGCAAAAAAACACCAAATGTGAGTGTGAATATCAGGCAATATATTTCCGAAATCCCGTTGCGAAATCGGCTCCGGATTTCACGGTTCAGGTAGTAGGGAACGATCATATCCGCCTCGGAACGGTGGAGGAGCAGGGCATGGATCGTATCCTCCGTCAGGTCATTGTCTCCGGGCACGGTCAGAATCTGGTGGCTGCGGGCCTCCTCTAGTGCCCGGATAAATGTCGCCCCCATCCCCCTGTTGACTTGATTGTGGATGACCGAAATCCTGGCATCGCTGCGGGCCAGCTGATCCGCCATCTCCCCGGTTTGATCCGTACTGCCGTCATTCCCGATGATGATCTGGTAGTTTTTCAGATTCGCCCGGGAGACGGCCCTCCGGATGGTATCAACCGTATCACACAGCTGCCGTTCGACATTGTACGAGGGGATAAAAAAGGCGATTTCCGAGGGTTTTGAATCGGCAGGTTCGTTCATCTCCCCTGCATGCTAGAAACAACCCCATCGGCGGGCAAGCACGATCAGACGGAAGCGAGCAGGTTCCTGAAAAACGGATCATTTGCAGACTCTCTTCTGCGGGTAAAATCCATGGAGTAAAGAAAATCAAACTGTTCCCGGAGTTGATCCGGATTCCGGATCGAGATTCCCTCCCGTGCAAAATGCACCTCCATCCGACGGCTTTCCACCATCGTTTTAAGCAGGGAAAAATGAAACTCGGGTCCATAACAAAACTGAAACACCGAAAAAAAAACAAATCCCTCCAGGGGCCCTGTGCGTTCAAGTTTGGCCCGGACCAATTCCTGTGACGCAACCGTATGGGGTTCCTCCGCACCGTAAAAAATGATCCTGCCCCCCGCTTTTTCCGCCATATCCCGGTTCGCCAGATGCTGAAGGGACTGGGGAATGTGCGGCAGAAAACCGAAATCAACCCAGGAATAGAAACTTTTCATTGGAGGACCTGCCTTTTCTGGTTTTCCAACGCCATGCGTGTCAGGGGGGAAAGTTGCATGATTTTGAAAAACTGAAAGGGCTCCTTCAGTCCATTGGGAGAAAACAGGCTTTTGAACCGGATATTGATGGTCCAGCGTGTCTCCTGTTCCTGATTGATGCGGGCTCCATGCACCAGCCCCGCCCAAAAGATCAGCGCGTGGCCAAAGGGAACCCTCAGGGTGTCTGAGGATTCCTCGCAAAAATGTTCAAAACGGTCATAGGAACCCCGGGACCCATCCAGCACTTGCATGGCCTTTTGGGTATTCTCCCGGTCAAGGACATACATGCCCTTTGTGCCGTAACAATCCACAAGCGGAACCCAGACAACAAGTTCATACAGGGAGTTGGGCGGGGCATCACGGTGGGGGTCCGACTTGTCCGGATCACCCGGCTGCTGGATCGTCAGGTTCGTGCCTTTTTGAATCAAAATATCCTCGCCAAGCAAACACACCAACGGTGCACGGAATGCCTCGAAGATCATCTGCCCGGCATCGATCTTTTCATTCACATGCCGGATCATGCCCAGCCGGAAATCATTGAACTCAGATCCCGTCATCCCCATCGTATGCACCGTATTGAGGGCGGCATCCGGATGATCGGACCCTGTTTTGGTCCGTTCGATCAACTGCTGGTAAATCAGTTTCCGGATGTTTTCCAATGGTGCGCGATTGCCCGCCTCGACGACGGCATATCCCTTTTTTTCAAAATCTTGCAAGTGTGAAGTCCTCATATGCAACCTACATGTTTCCACCATCCACCGGAAAAATACAGGCATTTGTAAATGAGGCCTGCTCCGAACACAGAAACAAAACGACGGACGCAATTTCCTCCGGCGCTCCCAAACGCCCACTCGACTGGTGGTGCCTCATGTACTCCTCCATCGCCACAGGGTTCTCCCTCTCCAGTAGGGCAAAATAACGGCCTTCGATCCGCACCGGGCCCGGCATCAAGGCCGAGAGGACGACATTGTCTTTGGCCACCGATCGTCCGACGGATTTCACATATCCGTTCAGGGCGCATTTGGCGGAGACATACGCCGGATTTCCATGGAAAGATTGGGTGGAAATGGTCGACAGATGGACCACTCTTCCCCACCGCTTTTCAATCATGGCCGGCAGAAACAGATTGTTGAGTTCAATGGCAATCCCCACATTCAGGCGCCAGACTTTTTGCCAGTCTGAAAGCGGGGCCAGGGAGGAGGTGACTCCAAGGGATCCCCCGACATTGTGCACGATAATGTCCGGAACCCCCATCTGGTCGACCATCTGCTGATGCAATGCCTCACAGGCCCCGGGCTCCCCAAGATCTAAAACCCCCATCCCGTGCCGGGCAAGTCCTTGGGGCAAAACGGACATCGCACGCTCCAGATCGGCCCGGTTTCTGGCCACACCAAAAATGACGGCCCCTTCCTCGGCCAGCGCGCGGGCAATGGCTCTTCCGATGCCACGGCTGGCCCCGGTCAGCAAAACACGTTTGTCTGTCAGTCCAAGATTCATTCCTCCTCCCGTCGTGCCCGCTTGGGAGGTTTTGAAAAATAGCCCCAGTGATGCCGGATCATACGTTTTCGGTTTCCATGACCCGCTCAACAGTCCTGTACAGGAGCTTGAGATTTGATCTCTGCAAGAGTCGCCCCAGACCGATGGGAGACTGCGAATAGACATACAGCTGGTTTTTGAGATGATGCTGTTGATCTTCGCTGTGATAAAAGCGATACTCCACAGGTGTGTTCAGACGTGTGAGCCCGTTGGGGTCCACCTTGAAATCTCTCCCTTCCACAGCTTCAAAATCATAATTCAACCATGCGCGGTGTTCGGTGTCACCCTCGGTGACACATCCGTTCTTTTTGCAAAGGACATATGTTTTGAGATCATCAAGATACTGTTCTGTCGCCAAAGTCAGCAGGCCCTTTTCCCGGATGACCTCCCTGACGGAGACGGAAAGCACCCCGCAAATATCCGCAAATGCGATAAACAGCAGCGCTTTGTGCACCAGCAACTCGTTGATGCCCAGTTCCCCTCCGATATACCTCCCAATCATTTCCGGCGTCAGGATGTGGTTCTGGGTCTCCTCATAGGAGTCGTACAAATCCGCACTGGTTTGCACCAGAAATTCCGCAATGATTTTCTTCATCTGCTCCGTGTACAGTTCCGTGTGGTTTTTCATGTACACAAGGCAGTCAAACGGTGAAATGCCAAAGGTTTTGCAGAGATTGAAATATTCGAGAAATATCGCGTTGTTATAAAAAGTCTCCACAAACAGATTCATGATCCGGCAATCCAGATAGTCCTCAAAAGACATGGTATTGTTGGCGACAATGATTTCCTCGATCTCCGCAACCGGATGATCCTCATTGAAAATCCGGTAAATCCCCACGCTTCCGGGTATGGTTCTGAATTTTGAAACCAATCCGTACTTCTCCCGTGTTGCCAGAGTCGCCATATCCGTCCCCCTCAATAACATGGCCTGAAACATCCTCAGGCCGCTGACTCCATGGTCAATCGCATATCGCAGAGACTCATAATGCTTTTCCCGGGTGTCTGCGGGCAACGCAAGGATGATTTCGGAATGCGTCCGCCCCCCCTTGAGGCTGTTTCCAAAATCGATGAGCTGACTGTACGCATCCTGGGAAATATTGCTCCGTTTGATGGCCTTTAAAACCTCATTGTCCGAGGACTGTACCGAGGCCCCGGTGTTCCAGGTCCCATTGAGGATGCGGGCCACCTCAATGGTTCTGTGGGGTTTGTTTTTCCCGGCGGAGGCGGAAATCAGCAGCGGCCATTTGAATTTCTCCTGAACCTCCGCAAGAACCCGCGCCGTTTGAATATCCTCCTCATACATTGCAAAATTCAAATCTGTAATGATTAACTCATCAACATTTCGGATTCTCTGGGCAATGTAGTGAATCTCTTCGCGGACCCGCTCCGCATGGTAGCGGGTCACCTTGCTTTTTTCCCGAAGCCCGTCGGCGCAAAATGAACATGTAAAAGGACATCCCCGTGTTGTTTCGAGCATGGGTTGCAAAGGATATTTGAAAAATTCATCCAGCACTCCGGTCAGGTAGGGAGAAGGAAGTTCATTGACATCATGGATTCTCTGCGAGGGTCCTGAAACCAGTCTCCCCTCCGAAAGATAGTCCGTGTTCTTGATTCGGATCCCGGATTGTTTCAAGTCCCGCACATCAAAATCACGTTTCGAAAGCTCCAGAAGCAGTTCCGAAAGCCCGATTTCTCCCTCCAGGGAAATGTTAAAATCTATTCCGGGCCGTAGCGCCAAATACCCCTTCTTTTCCCCGTCTTCGATAGGAAAGTTTGGCCCTCCAAAAACCGTAATCAACGAAGGGGAACGTTCCTTGGCCAGCCGGGCAAAGGTGTATGCCAATTCCATGTTCCAACTGTAGTTTGAAAAACAGAGCATCCAGGGCATTTCCCGAGTCAGGGCCTGATCAAGATGATCGGGGAATTTAAAGAGCTGATAGTCAAATTGATCCTGAAACTTCTGTTTGACGTAGCTGACAACGCAACTGATCCCAAACGGAAAGGTGTTGGCATTCATCCCCTGTGCCGTATGCGTGAGGTCCGCAAAAAAAATTTTCCTTTTCATATCAATCCGCCAGTACGAAAGAATCTCCAGATCATAACCGGCTCCTTTACAAAATAAAAGTGTTTATCTTGAAGAGGAAAAGATTTTGATCCGTACTTGTTCCGGAGAAAAAATCACCTGTGGCTGAAGGGACCGCCCTTTTGCAACCGTTGCCAAAAAACCTTCCCTTGTTTGAGCCCCGCAGGGGCGGAAGGTCGGTCACGGGGGAAATACCAATGTGATTTCAACACTCACCCGGGTGGTCTCCCCCACATTAAGCGTGCCTCCGTGGAGGGTGTTTTCACTGAAAATCAGCATATTGCCGGGCGGTGTTTCAATCAGTATCCCCTCGGCCTCCTCATCCAATTGGGGTTTTTCCACCCCACCTTTGTTCACATAACGGTGTTTCCAGGGTCTTTGATTTGAATCGGGAACTATTTTAAGCCCGTTTTTTTCCGGCTCACACCAGATGGGTATCCACACTTTTGCCGTGACGGTTCCTGCCGGATAAAGCCCCGTCGAGTATTCTCCCACAATATCATGAAACCATTTGTCCGTATGCAGCGGACCGATATCCGAGGGTGAATGGGGCCTGACCAATCTCCAATAGATCTCCTCCCTTTTTTCGATCGTATCCCCATACACGACCTCGGAGATGACAAAGTCATCAAAAAACTCCCGTAATCCCTTGAGAAAGGGCATCTGTTTGATTTGCTCGACCTGTTCAGCGCTCAACAGCCTGTTTTCCTTCACCCAAAGTGTCTCATGCGAAATCAGATGGGAATGTTGGTGATAATAGGCCAATCCTTTCGGACGGAATTTCTCCACGTGCTCCGGATAGGATTTCATCAAAACAGCCAGCCAGTTTTCCTCGATAAACGCCCTCATCTGGCCGAGCTCATCAGCATTCAACCTGAAATCCGAGCAGTAACCCGGACTCCCAAAGACCTGATCGGTAATGATGTTCTTTTTGATCATCAGTCCCCCTTGCCCGCACACCCACCCTGGAAATACATGACCTCGGCAATCAGCGGATCATGGACAGAAGGCATAAAAGGATTCACGGCTTTCATTCGTACACTCATTTGAGCAAAAATTCCAGGTGTCTGATGAGGGCCATCCGGTCGATGGCACTGCGGTTTCCCATCACGCCCACGGCCTGCGCCCCCACGGCGTTGGCGATCAGCCCCACCGTTTCCATCGGTACTCCGGCCGCCACACACAGGGAGGTGACCACCAGCACCGCATCCCCGGCCCCCACCCGGTCCACAAAATGCCCGGTCAGTGCCGGAATCTGGTGGAAATGGGTGCCATCAAAACACAGGCTGCCCTGCCGCCCCTGGGTGATGGTGATCCTGTCACAGGAGAGCCTGCGGGAGATCTGAAGCACGATATCCCTGACGTCCAGATGCCGGCTCCGGACTTCCAGACGGACCTCCCCCTCGGACACACACGCGTAATCCGCACGCCGGTACTTGCTGATCGTGTTGAATCCGTGGTTGTGGGCGTTGACCTGGGTGTTGATGGCCAGAAATTTCGCCTTGCTGCACAACAGTTCCACCGCCTCGGGTCCGATCATCCCATGGCCATAATCGGTCACAATGACGGCGTCAAACTCCGGAAGCAGCCGTTCCAGCTCCCGGCACAGCTCCGCCTGTTCCCCGGCGTTCACATCCCCGTCGCCCATCACATACACCTCAAAAAGCTTCTGAAAGGGATACGTCTCAATAAACCGCCGTTTGACGAGTGTGGGAGCATCTTTGAGACGTAAATAATGGGCCTTCACGGACGGATTGAGTTTCTGGCGGATGAATTCCTCCTGCGCCTCACGGTCACCCAGAAAGGTCAGCATGGACGGATGATCACAAAACGAGGCCAGATGGTTGGCCACGGCCAGAATGCCCCCGGCAAATTGCTCCGAGGACTTGTAGCGTGCCACCAGGATGGGCTCCTTGCCGGCCTTGCCCATGGTTTCACAATAATGATAGTCGTCGATGATTGTCTCCCCGACCACCAGCACCTTCAACGAACGGACCCGGTCCAATACCTCCAGCACCTGGTCGGGATCCACTCGCCGGGAAAAATCCTGCAGAAAATCGGCGACCTCCTTTGTCCGGGTGTTAAAATGACGGTTCAATAGATTTGAAGAACTGAAGGTGATATCCCGGGTGACCACCAGTTGGGCCCCCACCTCATCGGCCACCAACTGCTCCCGGCTGATGTTTCCGCTGCGATCCTTGGACGGCAGCCTGTAATCGGGCCCCTTGACATAAAAATGCGGACGAATGATGCGCAGCGTTTCTTCGGCGGTCGGCCATTCATTGATGCCGACATAATCCACCGATTCAAGCATCGCCAGCGCCTCAGCCCGCAAATCCTGCTTGAAAACAGGCCTGTCCGGCCCCTTGTTCACATGCACGTCCGGGGTGAGGGTGACCACCAGCACATCCCCCATCCTGCGTGCCTCCTGAAAATGCCGCATGTGTCCGACATGCACCAGATCAAAGACCCCGTGACAGTGAACCACCCGCTTGCCCTCATTCCTCAGTTTTTCGGCCTCCTCCCCCAGCTCACGGACGGATTTGATTTTTCGTAGGGGATTCATGCGGGAATGGATGATCTCTTGGAAATGTGTGCGGGAGGGGTGAAACTCCCTTCCGCTTCGGTTTCAAGCGTTTCGGCTAAACCATTTCGTAACAGAAGTCAAAATTTATTCAACTGAGAACAGGCTTCCGGAGCCCCCGGGCGGTCCCATTGCCTACGGCCCGTTCAACTCCGCCACGATCTGCCGCAGGACCTTCTGCCGCTCCACATTCGAGGAGGGCAATCGGTAGGTCTTCTGCACCATCCGACCCCCGTCCCCACGGCGTTCCACACGGATGACCTCGGTTTCCTCATCAAACCAGATGCGTGCCCGGCTCCCGGTGGTCAGCGGCTTTTGGACCCAGGCCTCAAACTGTTTCTCATCCTCAAACTCACGGACCATCACCTTCAGCTCCTTCGCACTCAGTTCCGTTTCCGCACTGCGGACCGTGCCCTCACGGATCACCGCCAGCTCAATGAGTTCGGTCTGCCCGGGCCCATACAGAAAGGCCAGCAGCACACAGGCGGCCCCGGCCAATCCCAACGGCCAGGCCCAGCCCCACGCGCCCTCGCGACGCGGTCCTTTTCCCGGCGCAAATTGCCGACGGACAGCCGCCTGCAACGGGCCGACACGGTATTCTGGCAACTCCGGCACTTCCTCAAATTGCGCCGAAACCAGGGGCAACACATCCCGCGTGATGAGATAGGCTTCGCGAAGCTCCTGAAACTCACGTTCCCGCAGGGGGTCCTGCCGACACGCGGTTTCCACCTGCAAAATCTCCTCCGGGGTGGCCTCCCCGGCGAGCATCTTCAGGGTGCATTGTTCAAAAAGCTCCTGGTTCATGGGGTTCCTATCGCAAATGGTTCCTGAGTTCTTTCCATAATTCGGGCCTTTTTTCGAGTTGTTCCCGCATCTTCTTGAGACCCCGTGCAATCCGAACCCCCACGGTCCCAATGGGCATCGCGTGTTCCTCCGCCAGTTGCCGGTAGGTTTTCCCCCGCGCCAGATTGCCTTCAACCAACTGTCGGGTGAGGTCGTCCATCCCTCCCAGAACCCCTTTCAGGAGTCCCGACAGCTCCCGCAATTCCAGAGGTGCAAGATTTTCCGCCACCGGCGCAACGGGCTGATGGATTTCCTGCCCCTCCTCATTGGTCTCATTGAGGCTGAGGGTCTGGCCGCTGCCACGTTTCTGCGCGGAAAGCTTCCGCCTCAGGGAGATGGCCGCCCGCGCGGCAATGGTCACCACCAGCGCCCTCAGCTCATCAAATTGCCCCACCTGCACGACCTTGGGAACCAGTTTTTCCAGTGCCTCCACGGCCACATCCTCGGCTTCCTCGGGGGTCAGACACACGGAGGGATGCCGCGCGGCGGCAAAGGCACACGGATACAGAATCCGGAAGGTCTCGTCCCAGGCGGATTCCTCCCCCTGTTTCAGGCGTTTTAACAGTTCCGGTCCGTTGTCCATCCGCCCCCATCTCACCGTCCCACCCCCCACAGGTCAAGCCCGGGAAACAATTCGCCCGGCTCCCCATTTGCTGTCCGGTCAGTATGAGTTGACTTCCCCCCCTTTTGCGATTTTTCTAAATTTTCGTGGACTCTTCCTCATCCCTGCCTGCCTGCCTCTGCGTCCTCCTTCTCACGGCCCTGCTCCCGCTGCCTGCGCAAACCAATCCGGTGTCCTCCCTTCAGAAAAAATTCGGGGAGGCCCGCGAACTCTACAGGACCGGCCAAAAGGAGGAGGCTCTGGCCCGCGCCCTGGACAACCAGAACGCGGCCCTCGAATCCCTCGACTTCCGCAACCCGGACACCATCCAGGGGTTTATCGAGCTCTCCGACATGTACCAGCGTCTCAACCGCCACAGGGATTCGGCGGAGGTCCTGCAAAATGCCCTGCGTCTGGCCTCCGAGGAACTCGGCGAGGATCATCCGCTCAAGGCCCTGGTGGATTACACCCTCGGCTGGCACTACGCCAATCTGGCGGATTACTCCCGGGCCCGGGACCACTTTCAAAAGGCCCTGCAGGTTCGGGAGCAACATTTCGGACGACGCAGTGCCGAGACGGCGGAGGTGCTCAACAGCCTGGCGGTCCTTCACGAAAATCTCGGCGACTTTTCACAGGCCGAACCTCTCTTCCTCGAAGCCCTCTCCATCCAACGCGCGGTCCTGGGCGACAACCACGCCAAAACAGCCACCACTCTCAACAACCTCGGCACCCATTACTGGACCATCGGGGACAACCGCCAGGCCGACCGCTGTTTTTCCGAGGCGCTGGAAATCCGACGCCGGGTGCTGGGCCGCTCTCATCTGAGCACGGCCACCTCCCTCAACAACCTGGGGCTGCTCTACCGCAGCATGGGTGACTTTGATCTCGCCCGCAAAATGTTCCGGCGGGTGATCCAAACCCGCTCAGAGGCACTGGGCCCCAACCATCCGCTGACCCTCACCGCCCTCAACAATCTCGCACTCCTGTACATGGATCAGAAGCGGTATGTCCAGGCGCGTCCTCTGCTTGAAAAGGTCGTCGAGGGTCGCCGCGCCGTGCTCAATGCGGATCATCCCGATCTCGCCCGGGCTCTCTTCAATCTGGCGCTGGCCGAGGACCGTATGGGCCATTTTGAGGCATCGGGTCCGCTCGCCCAATCCTCTCTGGAAATGAGGCTCAAAACCCTCGGCCCCCATCACCCGGAAACGGCGGGGAGCTACTACACACTCGGACGTCTCGCCCACCGGCAGGGTCGGTTCGCCGAGGCGGCAGGGCTCTACAACCAGGCTCTCCAAATCCAGATGTCCGCACTCGGCCCCACCCATTCGGATACGATCCACACACTTGAAAATCTCGCGTTTCTCGCCCTCGACCAGGGCAATCGTGGGGTTGCCTTGAAAATCAATGACCAACTGTGGGACATCCGCCGCCATCAGATCGAAAAAACCTTTTCCTTCGCCCCGGAAAAGCAGCGGCTGAGTTTTTCCCGCACCCTCAATGCCCTGGACCTTCCCGGGACGCTGGGCGATCCCGGGCGCATCGCGGCCACCGCACTCCGCACCAAGGGCGTGGTTCTGGACTCCGTCCTCGAGGAACGTCGCATTCTCGAGGGTCTCGACGACGCCCCGGCCCGGAACGCCCTTCAGGAACTCAAGGCGGTCACCCGCAAACTCAGCCAGTTCGAGCCGGATTCCTCCCCACACACCGCCAACGGCCTACACCCGGAACGCGAGGACTTGGAGGAACAAAAACAGCGTCTCGAAAAAATCCTCGCGGAAAAAACGTCGGTGGAACGGGCCTCCCGATCGGCACTGACACTGGATCCGGAATCCCTCCGCAAGGCGCTCCCACCAAAAACGGCTCTCGTCGAATTCATCGTCTTTCAACGCTCCATGGGTCGCCTCGAATTCGAACCGGCTCTGGGGGCGGTGATACTGACTCGGGACACCCCGCCCCGCTGGGTGGACCTGGGTCCGCTCGGACCGGTGGAAAAGGAGATCCGCCAGTATCAGCGCTGGATGCGCCGCCCGGTCAAGGAATCCGCCCTCCGTAAATTGCTTTCCGCCCTGCACGGAAAAATCTGGGCTCCTCTCGCAGGCACCATCCCGGCAGGCACCACGCGACTGATGATTGTGCCCGATGGCGCCTTGAATCTGATTTCCTTTGGGACTCTGCTCACACCCGCCGACCGACTCTTGCTGGAGGATTTCCAGATTGAATACCTGGCGGCCGGACGGGACCTGTTGCGCCCGGTGTCAGCACTCAACACCTCCCGCGCTCTGGTCATTTTTGCCAACCCCTCCTTCCTCGTGGGAACCAAGTCCCCTGCCAAATCCTCCGCTCAAAACGGGTCGCTCATCGCACCCGAAACCCCGCTCCCCGCGCTCCCCGGTTCACTCCGGGAAGCGCGGTTGCTGGAAAAGCAGGCCCCGGCCTGGGGACTTTCCCCACGGGTCCTCACCAATACCCGCGCCACCGAACCGGCCCTCGCCTCCCTGCCACCCCCGCACATTTTGCACTTGGCCACTCACGGACTCTTTGTGCCGCCACGTCCCGAGGAAGAAGACAACAGCACCGACCCGATGGACCGATCCCTTCTCGCACTGGCCGGAGCCCAGAACACATTCAACAAATGGAACCGGGGCGTTTTCCCAGACCCCTCCTCCGACGGGGTGCTCACCGCCCGCGAAATGGCCTCGCTCAATCTCAACGGAACGTGGCTGGTAGTCCTCTCCGCCTGCGACACAGCGGTGGGGGAAACGCTCATCGGCGAGGGCGTGATGGGATTCCGGCGCGGGCTCACTCAGGCGGGCGCGCAAAACCTCCTGATGACACTCTGGCCAGTCAAAGACTCCGAGACAGCTCCCTTGATCGAGGCTTTTTACAGTCGACTCGTCAAAACCAATGACCCCGCCCGCGCGCTCTGTGAAGCACAGCGCGAAGCTCTCCGTAAAATGCGGGAAAAAGACGGGTTTTCCACCGCGGTCCGCACGGTCGGCCCTTTCATCCTCAGCCGGTGACTTTGATTTTTTTCGATTTCATTCATTAGATTTTCGCTTGCAGCCACGACCACTTTCCCCACTCCGGACAACTCCCTCCCCCTTCTCGCGATAGTGCGTGGGAGTCCTCCCCGCAAATTGTCGAAAGACCCGGGCGAAATGTTGGCTGCTGGAAAACCCACAGTCAAAACCGATGTCCGTCACGCTCCGCGGGGTGGCACCCAATAATTCCTTGGCCTTCTCAATGCGCAACCGGCTGAGATGTCGCAGCGGCGTTTCGCCAAATTCCCGGCTGAAATATTCCGCAAATTGCGTCCGCCCCAGTCCGCATTTTGCGGCCATGGCATCCAGTGTCCAAGGCTCTTCGAGTTGGGTGGTCAATATCTCTTCAAACGCACGGACTCTCTCTATGGCGGGGGAAATGCTCTCCTGTCCCGCATTTTGGAGACAGATCAACGCCAGCTCGATGAGTATCTGACGCGCCATATTCAGGCTTCTCTCCTGGTTCATCGGACCCGGACTCTCCAACTCTTGAACCAGCCGGGGCATCAAATCCTTGATCAGTCGGTTGGCGGGAACAGGCCCTCCTTTCGCCTTTTTCAATGCAGCAAACACTTTCTGTTCGTCACTGATGGGAAACCCCAGCAGTCGCTGGAACCGGGGTCTCGACGGCATGGTCTTGTAACTCCGGTCCAGACGGATCTGCACCCAGTAAATTTCGCACATGGCCAGTCCCATGCCGCCCGCGTGTTCCTGCCACGGCCACGTATAGGTCACTGTCCCGGGTCCGGCCGTGACTCGTTTGCCTTCAAATTTCCACTCCACGGTGCCCTTGGCGACAAA
>JANRIZ010000020.1:0-8452 GCA_033764445.1 Verrucomicrobiia bacterium
TTCCCGGAGGTCAGCTGGACCCGGTTGGTCTTGGCGTTGCCGGATTCCACACAGACAAATCCGGCGTATTCGTCCGGGGCCATGTCGGCAAATCCCGCGGATTTTTCCACCCACGGATTCCAAACAACCGTCGACAGGGAGTTCTCCTTTTCAATCATGATTCGTCGCTTCAGGACGGGATCGGTGATTTCCACGGTGTCCGGGGTGTCCACATACACCCGGTCGACCTCGGAATCAAATCGGATTTCCCCGGGGGTCTCGGTCTTGCGCGTGAGGCCCTCAAGGTTGTCCAGATACTCGCGGCCCTGCAGACCGGTGACCGATACCTGGCGAATGTCCCCGATGTGGAGATAGGTATGCAGACAGTTTTCAAAATCCAGGGTCTGGTAGTCGGATCCGTTGGTGGTCCGCAATTCGAGTTGAAGATGCTCCCCGATGGTCAGGATGTATTCGAGCGAAAAACTCGGCAGGCCCTTGGGGTCTGTCATCTCGGGCAATTCCATCCGCACGGTCACCGCCCCCTCCCGCGATTCCTCCACCCCGGCAAAAATCCATTCGGTGGTCCGCGCAAACCCGTGCGACGGACTTCCCTCTTTGGGACCAAACCACGGAAAAATGACGGGCACACCGCCCCGAATGGGTTTTTTCCCGTCAAAAACGGCCTTCCGGCTCAGGAACAGCAAAGGCTCCTCACCGAGTCTTTGGAAATGGCTCAGGTGCGCCCCGTGCAGATAAATCTCGGCCCGGCTCCAGGGGGTGAGCACCTCCAGCTTGGGCAATCCCCCCTCCCCGGTGGTTTCGGTCACTTTGAATCGTCCTCTCAAGGGCTGGCTCATGGAGGGTACTGTCACAGGTCACACACAAATATCAACCCTCGTTTTGGTTTTGATCGAACGCTCCACCGCCTCAAGGGTGGCCACATCCCACACGCTCTCCCGCGGGGTATACGGCGGGGCCTCACCGGTTCTGAGGCAGTCGGCGAATTTTTTCCACATGGCGGGGTTCAGTCCCTTGAAAAATGCTCCGGCATCCGGGGCAAATTCCAGCGTTTCCTCGCGTCCGTCCCGCCACTGGAGCGTGCACCGGTAATAATCAAAAACAATCAGTCCCTCGGTGCAGCGGATCACAAAATGATTCTGCCGGCCTCCCAGCAGGCTCGAAAAGGACCAGCACCCGGTCTGACCGCCCCGGTACCCGAAGAGCATGTTGATGAGGTCATACTCCCCATGCTCGGGCCTCCAGTTCTGGCCGGTGGCATACACGCTTTGCGGACGTCCAAAAAGTTGCTGCATCAGGGCCACCTCGTGAATGCCTCCGTCAAAGAGCGGACCCAGCGGAAAACCCGAATCCACCCGCCACGCGGTGTTGGCAAATCCATACGGATCGTTGGCCATGTCCATGAACCCATGGGAGACGCGGTCAAACATCGCAAAATCCCCGAGCCTCCGCCCGTCCAGCAGGGTTTTGACCTCATCCCAGCGGGGGGTGTACAAAAGATTCTCCAGAATGAACACACGGCCCCGGGAATTTTTCTCCGCTTCCATGATCTCGCATGCCTGCGCCGTGGAGGTGGCGAAGGGTTTTTCCACAAACACATGTTTCCCGGCCCTCAAACCCGCCAGGGTCACCGGACCGTTGAGCGGGATCGGGGTCGTCACCACCAGCGCGTCCACTTCCGGACTGCGGGCCAGCTCCTCATAGTGCTCAAAAAAACGGGCCTTGGGAAAATCCGCCCGAAAGGCCTCCCGGGATGGGGCGCTGCGGGCGCTGAAGGCGGTGATCTGAAATTCATCGGGCATCGCCTGCAAGGTCACCTTGTGCGGATCACGCCACATGATCCCGGGTCCGACAACTCCTAGTTTGAGGGGAAACATGCGGTGACGATGGGGCATGTGCCCCGCCCCATCAAGACCGAAAACAACGCCCTACTTGTGGTACGGCTCTCCGCGGATGATTTTGAAGGATCGGTAGAGCTGTTCGAGAAGGATGACCCGCATCAGCATGTGCGGATAGGTCATCGGCCCGAAGGACAGGCTCCGGTCGGCGGAGGAAATCAGTCCGGCATCCAGTCCGTGCGAACCCCCGATCAGAAACGTGAAATGGCTCCGGCCCTGTCCCGAGACCTCCCCGATCAACGCCGCAAATTGCGGACTGCTCAGGGGGGTGCCGCCCCGGTCGAGTACGATCCGGCACGTCCTCTCCTCGATCATCCTCCCGAGTCCTTCGGCTTCCCGCGCCAGAACCTGCCGGATTTGTGCCGGGCCGGGATTGTCCGGCACCTTCTCCTCGGGGGCCTCCCGGATTTCCACCCGGGCCATCGGGGTCAGCCGTTTGAGATATTCCGCCACCCCCTCGGCCATCCACGGCTCCCGCATCCGGCCCACGGCCAATATGACGATCCGAATCATGCCCCCGGACCCTACGCCGCATTTTGCGGAAAGTCATTTAAAACCGTCTGGTTCTGTGGTAGTGTAACCGAAGATGACCACTGCCACCGTCCCCACCGAAAACGCCCTGCCCATCCGCCGATGGATCGTCATTGCCCTGGTCCTCTCAATGCTGATTCATCTGATTGTCTTCATCTACTCCCGCTACATCCATCTCCACTCCCCGGAAGTGCGTGAAAACAAGCCGGATTTGCGCAAGTTCATGACCACGCGGGTGACGATGGATCAGAAGTTTTTCAAAACACTGCCCCTGCCTGCGGAGATGCCTGTGCCTCCGGCCCTCACCGATCCCCCGCACGTGACCGTCGACCGCGCCGCCCTCGCCCAGGAGGAACGCCGCACGTTGCAGAAACTCACCCAGTCGGCGATCATCGACGCGGCCTCCCCTCCCCCCTCGCAGGAGGTTCCCGTGGTCACGGACCGGCCCCAGATCGCCCTGCCGGAAAATCCGCAGTCCTCCCTCAAACAGCTCCCCGCCTCCCAGGCATTCAATGACGTGGATAAAATCCACCAGAATTCCCTCGGGAAAATCCCCACTGCCACCCCCAAATTACCCGACCCGAACGCGGATATCCCCGGGACGGGTGTCGCGGGCAATGGCACCTCCACCGACGGAGCCCCCGGGTTCCAGCGCATCGCCCAGTTGCTCAATAAAAAACCCGAGGAGGTCGTGCAGGCGGTCAAAAAGGGTCTGGCCATTCCCATCGGCGACAAGGTGCTCTTTGACTACGACAAATTCGATCTCAAACCGGGTGCCGATCCCCTGTTGAAGGAAATCGTTTTTCTCATCTCCACACAGTTTTCCCCGAAGGCCATCATCCAGATCGACGGTTTTACGGACAGTTCCGGGCCGGATGACTACAATCTCCAGCTTTCCAAAAGCCGGGCCGAGGCCGTGCGCGACTGGCTGATCAAAAGGGGCGGTCTCCCGGCCGACCGCATCCAGGCCCGGGGGCTGGGCAAAAGCAATTTTATCGTCTCCCCAAAAGCCTCCATCGAGGAACAGGCCCCCAACAGGCGTACGGAAATCCGTCTCATCCAAAACAACTGACCCCCGGCCATGCCGGAACCGGAAACAGGAATCGGGGGAGGTTTCCACTTGCCACTGCCTGTTGCATTGCCTATATTTTCCAGACTCTTTCTCCCGCATCCGTAGCTCAACTGGATAGAGTGTCGGCCTCCGAAGCCGAAGGTTTCGGGTTCGACTCCCGACGGATGCACCACTTTTTTGACTGTTCACCCCCGGTTCTTGACGGTTGACTTCCCGCCATGCGTCTTTTTGACACCCTCAGCCGCCAGATTCTTGATTTGCCCCGTCCGCAGGACCGGCCCCTGCGCTTCTATTGCTGCGGTCCGACCGTGTACGGACCGGCCCATATCGGCAATTTCCGCACATTTCTGATGCAGGATGTCCTCCGCCGCACGCTTGAGGTGGCGGGTGTGGACCTGTTCCATGTCCGGAATCTCACCGACGTGGACGACAAAACCATCCGCCAATCCCAGGCGGAGGGTCTGCCGCTGGGGGAATTCACAAAAAAATGGACCGGTTTTTTTCACCGGGACTGTGCCGAACTCAACCTGCTCCCGCCGACGGTCGAACCCAGCGCGGTGGCCTCCATCGCCGGTCAGATCAAAATGGTCGAGGTCCTGCTCGAAAAGGGCTTTGCCTACCGGTCAGGGGATGGATCGGTCTACTTCCGGGTGGGGGCCCTTCCCACCTACGGCCGTCTCTCCCATCTGCAGGAACGTGAAATCACCACCCACACCGCGGCCACCGATGAGGACGAATATTCGAAGGACACCGCCGCCGATTTTGCCCTGTGGAAAGGCCGGAAACCAGCCGACGGACCCAACTTCTGGAGGACCCCCTGGGGCGAGGGGCGTCCGGGCTGGCACCTCGAATGCAGCGCGATGTGCCTCGAACACCTGGGCGAAACCCTCGACCTCCATTCCGGGGGCGAGGACCTGGTCTTTCCCCATCACGAAAATGAGATCGCCCAAAGCGAGGCGGCCAACGGAAAACCCTTCTGCCACCACTGGTTCCACATCGCGCACCTGATGGTTGACGGCCAGAAGATGAGCAAGAGCCTGGGCAACCTGTACACGCTTGCCGATCTGAAGTCCCGGGGTTATGCCGCCCATGAGGTGCGTTATGTCCTCGTCTCGGGTTCCTACCGTCAGACGCTCAACTTCACCCTCGACTCGCTCAACGCCGCCCGCAGCGCCCTGGGCAAACTGCGCAAAGGGGCGGAGTCCCTGGCCCGGACGGCCGGGGTGCCCATGGAAAAACTTTCCCTTCAGCAGTCACTTTCGCCGGGGTCTGAAAACCGCTTCACCGTGTTTGGCGGGGCGTGGGAGGCCCTCTGCGATGACCTGAATACCCCCAGGGCCTTGGGCGAATTGTTTACAGGACTCAAGGTGGCCGAGGAAAAAATCAGGGCCGGGGGACTGACCGCCGAAGCGGCCCACGGGCTCCTGCACGAGCTGGGAAAATGTCTTTACGCCCTGGGACTGACTCTTCCCGATCCCCTGGCGGAAGCCTCCCCCTCCGATGTCCCCGCGGAAATACAGGCGCTCGCCCGGGAACGGTGGCAGTCCAAACAGGACAAAAACTTTGCCCGCTCGGATGAACTTCGCAAACAGCTCGACACCCTCGGATGGACGATCCTCGACAAAAAAGACGGTTTTGAAGTGAAGCGGAAATGACCCTTCACTGTCGCGTGCAAACGGGCTGGTCAATTTCGGCGATCGCGCCCTCCGGATTCCCGGAATCGTCACATTTCCCGCCGCTTCGCTGTTTACTGTTCCCTCCCAACCGTTTATTGTCTGCCCCCGCCACCCATGTCCGATGCTCCCACAGTTTTTGACTCTGAATCCCCATTCGGCTCCCGGACGGATGCGGAATTGGTGGCACTTGCCCAGGGGGGTGAAATGCAGGCCTTTGACGAACTGCTCAACCGCTACAAGACGAAGGTCTATGGCACGATCTACCACATGACCGGCAACCATGAGGACTCGAATGACCTTTTATTGGAGGTTTTTGAAAAGGCCTATTTCTCCCTGGAAAAATTCAAGGGCAAATCCAGCTTCTCGACATGGATATTCCAGATCACCAAAAACCATGTCATCAATCACTGCCAAAAAAATCGCAATCAAAACACCTTTAGCCTTAATGAAATAACATCGGAAGATTCTGATAATGATAAGTTTAGGGAGTTCATAAGCCCGGAGTCAACAGACCGCGATGTCAAGATTAAAGAATTGCAAAATAAATTGAACGAATCCCTGATGAAATTGTCTGAAGAGCATAGACTGGTTGTGGTCATGCACGATGTCGAAGGCAAATCGGGAGTTGAGATTGCTCAAATCCTGAGGTGCTCGGAAGGAACGGTCAGGAGCCGTTTACATTATGCTAGACAACAACTCCAAACACACCTAAAAGATTATCTTATATAACGCTATGAACGACGCTTCCCAAGAAAAACTTCTTAAGTTGTTGGCCATTAAAAAGCTGGAACAGCCCAGCTCCAACTACTTTCAAAGTGTCGAATCAAACTTTCACCGTCGCCTGCGCAACCGTCCGGAGCCCGTCTCTTTCTGGGCGGGCATTGTGGACTCCATTCTGGGCCGACCCTCCTGGCAGTACGCCACTTCCGCTGCTTTTGCGATGATTGCCCTGATGGCACTTTCAACCACCTACCTCAGGAACTCTTCCGGCCCCGAACTGGCTTCCAACCGGCCCGAGTACCTGATGAATGAAGTTGAGAACATGACCAGCAAGGACGCGGAAACAGAACTCAAGCATTTGATCCTGACGGCCAATATGCCGACGGATAAAGCCCTTCAGGCCAGCTACGTGCTGGATACGATCCCCTCCGCGCATGAGAACACCCTCACTTTCTAGCCTTACCCTCCGACTTCTCCTTGCTCCCGGAATTGCCACCGGCTTCTCGTTTCTTTCCCTCACCGCCGCTGAACCCGCCAAATCGGTTTTTGACCAGGTCGGCCAGGAGGTTTCCTCCCTCTACGACCGGTACAAAGAATCCGTCGTCAAGGTCAAAAGCCTGACAGTGACCGCCGAAACAGGGCTCAATGGCCAGTCCTATGAGGCTTCCGGCTTTTTTGTCGATACCCAGGGAACATTGCTGACAACGGCCAGTGTCATCCGGGATTCCGACAGTGTCTGGGTGGAAATTGACGGCAAACGCTACGATGCCAAAATCCAGGGCTTCGATTCCCGAAGTGGTCTGGCGGTCCTGAAAATCCCCTACCAATCCAAACCGCTGCCCATGGCCTCCCAGGAAAAACTCAATATCGGCAGTGCGGTCGTTTCCATCGGTTTTCCCTACAATCTCCCCTCCTCCCCCACCTTCGGTTTTGTCGCCGGGTTTGACACCCAGTACAAGGACAGCTTTTTTATCACCACCCACATCCGCGCCAACCTCGCCATCAGCCCCGGCCAGGCGGGCAGTCCGGTGATGACCCCCGATGGCAAGGTCATTGGCATGCTTGTGGCGGGCATGGATGACGGCAAAATTTCCTATGCCCTTCCCTCCTCGGCCATCAAAAAGATCCGCGAGGATATGCAGGCTCACAACGGCCAGGCCCGGCACGCCTGGGTCGGTGTGGGTGTCACCGCCAGCAGTCCGGGTGTCGCCGATAACCGCACCGTCCGGGTCCACCAGATTTATGCGGGGACCCCGGCGGAAAAATCCGATATCCGCCCCGGGGACGTGATTTTGAAAATCGGCCGCTTTGAGATATTCAAACCCAGTGACGTGATCGACGCCTCCTTCTACGCGCGTGTGGGCGAACCCATCAACATCACCGTGATGCGTGACGGGCGCGTCGTGGAATCCTCCCTCACCCTTGCCACGCGCCCGGTCACCAACCCGGTCGTCGAAAAAGTCCCCTCCATGATGGCTCCCGGGCCCTCCGCCCCGGACAGATTCCAGCTCGGCAACAAAGCTCCCTGACCGGGCCTCACCAGGGAACCACAAGGGCGTTTCCCCATGGTGGCTTTGATGGGTCCACAGGATCTGGTCAGCAGAGAAGAGGCCCGATACTCCCTACGGCGTCCGCATTTTGCGGCGGGCTTTGGGCATGAAGTCCTCGGCGATCACGCGGTTGACGGCATTCAGATAGGCGCGGGCACTCGACTCGATCACGTCGGTGCTCGCACCCTTGCCAGTCACCAGTTCGCCTTTGCCAAAATCCACCTTGAGCGATACCTCACCCACCGCGTCCTGACCCTCGGTGGTGGAACGGACCTGGTACTCGACCAAGTGCCCTTTGCGTCCGGTCAGACGGTCGATCGCTTTCATGGCCGCATCCACTGCCCCGTCGCCCAGGGCGGAATCCTGTTTCACCTCGTTCTGCGCGGTTTTGAGGCGGACCGTGGCCGTGGGCACGCAGTTGGTGCCTGTGGTCACACCGATGTACTCAAGCTTGAATGTCTCACGTCCGTCGGCCATCTGACCATCGACCAATGCGGCCAGATCGTCGTCATAGACAAATTTTTTGCGATCGCCGATTTCCTTGAACCGGATGAAGACACTGTTGATCTCACCCTCCTTCAGGTGATAGCCCAGATGCTTCAGGCGCAGGACAATCGCATGGCGTCCGCTGTGTTTGGTCAGTGGCAGCTCCGTTTCGCCCCAGCCGACGGTTTTGGGATCCATGATCTCGTAGGTTTCGCGTTTTTTGATGATGCCGTCCTGGTGAATGCCCGAACTGTGGGCAAAGGCGTTTTCACCGACAATCGCCTTGTTGCGCTGGATCAGAAATCCGGTCATACGGGAGACCAAGCGCGACGTTTTGACAATTTCGCGTTCTTGGACGGAGGGTTGGGCGGACTTGTAGTAATCCTTGCGGGTTTTCATGGCCATGACCACCTCCTCGAGGGAGGCATTGCCCGCACGCTCGCCGATCCCATTGATTGTGCATTCGATCTGGCGGGCCCCATTGGCCACCGCCGCCAGGGAATTGGCCACCGCCAGCCCCAG
>JANRIZ010000021.1:0-14870 GCA_033764445.1 Verrucomicrobiia bacterium
ATCGAAAAATACACCCTCTCCAACCGGAGGGGAGCGCGGGTAGGCATCATGACGCTGGGCGGAATTGTCACGGAACTTCATCTCCCGACGGGGAATGACGGCAAAACCATCGATGTGGTTCTGGGATTTGACTCCCTCGAAAAATATGTCGCAGGTCATCCGTTTTTTGGGTCGATCATCGGGCGCGTCGCGGGACGCATGACCGGCGACCGCTTCACTCTCGACGGCATCACCCACAAGGTCACACCCAATGACCCTCCCAATCACCTGCACGGGGGGCCTGGCGGATTTGACAAGCGGGTTTGGCATGCCGAGCCCCTGACGGATGCAAATGGTGTTTCATCATTAAATCTTTCCTACCTCACCCCGGAGGGTGAAGAAGGGTATCCGGGCGAGGTCTCTGCCAGGGTGACTTATACGCTTACGGAAAACAACGGATTGATCGTCGATCAGAAGGCTACGACGACAGAGGCTACCCCTTTGAGCATGACCCACCATTCCTATTTCAATCTTGCCGGAGCGGGCAATGGCTCGGTGGAAAATCACACGCTGCAAATTGAGGCGGACTCCTTTATGCCGACGGATGAGGTGATGACCCTTTCCGGAGTGCCCGCCCCTGTCAGGGGTCAGCCCAATGACCTCACATCCCCCCAACGTCTGGGGGATGTCTTCCCACACCTCTGGAAGCAACATGGTGACCTGTACAAAATCAGACGGTCATCATCCCACGATCTGGAATTTGTCGCCCGTGTCACAAGCCCGGAGTCCGGTCTCACCATGGAGGTCTTCACGACAGACCGCTGGATCCAGCTCTACTCAGGCGTCAGTCTGGATGGAAGCCTCATCGGCAAACAGGGCAAACCCTACTCCCGTTACGGCGCATTTTGCCTCGAATGCGAAGGATACCCCGACGGCGCCAATCGTCCCGACATCGACGGCATCATTCTGCGGCCCGGTCAGACCTACGAGGAAACAACCGTCTACCGTTTCGGCACGATTGATAGCCGATTTTGAATTCCGCGGGAAACATGACAAATCAGATCCAGACGGATTTCCCCCGGAACAGCCCCGTCAATCCTATCGAATCCAGACGCGAACAGTTCGGGAACAGGGGCCTCGACCCCGCGATCCATGTCTCCTCCCCGCGCCAGCCATGGGCCCAGCACCGTGTGGGCGGAAGTCCCGTGTTCGACTCCGCACACCTGCCAGTTCTCCTTGATTTGAATCCTGTTCATCAGTGCGCTCTGTTACTTTCCAGGCGTTTCGGGCTGCATGGTCCCCATGACATCCAGGTTGGCCTTGAAAGCCGTGTAACCGCAATCAACCGGGAACACGCCTCCGGTGACCGCGGCTGATTCGTCACTGGCGAGGAACACGGCGAAAGGAACAATTTTTTCGGGTGACGGCACGGGCAGCAAGTGCAGGACCTCCATGGTCTGCCGGGCTCCGGGTTTTTCCAACCACTCCTTCTGAGGTTCCGTCGCCACAAATCCGGGACACAGGGCGTTGACCCGCACGCCGTCCCGCGCCATCCCGGCGGCGAAGGATCGGGTCAGACTCACGACTCCCCCTTTGGCGGCGGTGTACGCATCCAACCCCGCGCATCCGACCAGGGCGTCCACGGTGGCGGTCAGGACCATGGACCCGGATTTCTGGGAAATCATCTGCTGGCCCACATACTTGCAGCACAGGAAAGTGCCGCGCAGCACCAGATTCATCATGCGATCCCAGGTTTCCTCCGGCAGTTCGGTCAGGCGCCGGTCCTGCTGATTGACAAACCGGGCGTCCACGGCGTTGTGGTACAGCGCGTCAATGCGCCCGAATCGGGACGTCGTTTCCCGGACAAGTGCCTGGACACTTTCGGACTCGCGCACATCCAGCGGGAGAAAGCAGGCCTGTCCACCGGATTTGCCGATCGAATCAGCCACCGCGCGGCCCGCCGCCTCATTGATTTCCGCAACCACCACCACGGCCCCCTCGGCGGCCATCATCACGGACCCGGCTCGCCCGAGACCGGACCCGCCTCCGGTCACAATCACCACCTTGTTTTTGAGTCGGTCAGTCATAAATCCAATCCTGGATTACGGTTTGAGCCAGTCGTATCGCACGGCTCCCTGCTGATGTCTCAACGGGGCTTCTCCGGCAATATGCAGAAGAGTGGGAACGATGTCGCACACGCCGACATCGCGGGTTGTGCCTCGTGCCTCAATGCCGCAACCGGCCGCATAAAAAATTCCCAGCTCGCTGCCGCGACCAAAACAGGTTGTGGGTCGGCAGCTGCCATGGTCGCCCAGATACGGGCCTTCCGTCGGGGTCAGCACCTCCCGGCCCGCCACATCGGTGGAACGGAAAAACGTGTAGCCCGGGGCGGAAAAATACCGGATGTCCCCATCCGCAGGATGTCCCAAGCCGTACCAAGCCCCATCCTTGGCGGGTTCAAAAACATCGGTCATGACATGGGCCCCGGTCTCAGGGTCCTTCCAGTCGCGCAACAGACGGATCAACTCCGCGATCAATCCATCCCGCTCCGGTCCGGGACTGACGATGCCCTGCGGGTCGCGGCCCCGGGTATTGATATTCAGGCAAAGATAGGCCGAGACATAGGCCCGCGTGCGGCTCCAGTCGATGGTCACCTTTCCGGCGGCATCCTCTGCAAAATGGATGTAACCGTGCTGGGCCAGAAAGCGGTTGACCCAGACGGATTTCCGGCTGGCCATCAGTCCGTGATCGGAAACGACCACCAGGGTTGTGTCCTCGCGCAATCCCTCTAGGACAATGCCCACCATTTCATCGGCCACTTGCAAAAGCCGCGTGTGCAGTGCCTCAAACGGCGGAGCTTCCGCCGGGTGATACAAGTCTGAGACCGGATCAATTCTCTGGAGAAAAAAGTGGTAAAACTTGTCAAACGCATGCCACTTGGTGAGAACCGCCTTGAACCCATGGTCATTGGCAAGCCTGACAGCCGCCCGGGCCTGCCAGAGGCCCTGAAGTCGGAATTCATCAATGAATCCATCCTCGTCGATCCACCCCATCAGCAGCCGGGAAATGGGCAGATTGTCGGAATACGGACCCAGTTCCTCCGAAAGTTTGGAGGTCAGTTCGTCCTCCGAGGAAAAATGATCCGCCGGATACACCGGGCTGACGTACACCTGGATTTCACCCCGCTCAAGATCGGCATAAACCAGACGCATCCGGGTCAGTCCCCGGCAGGTCCCGCCGGTCAGCGGAGCGGTCTGCCATTTTTGAAGCGCGGCGGTGTCACGCGTAAATGCGCATTCAATCCAGGGGCTCCACTCGCGCAGTCCCATCGCATACACGTGCCCCCCGACCCGGATCTCCGCTTGGGGCGCATGTCCCGAACGGGTGATCGTGAGTGTGACCGGATGCTGTCCCGAATACGGGGTGTTGCAGGCCGTGATGTGAGTGGTCAGTTCCATCCGGGTCCGGGAGGACTGGGTGGGAGTGATCGTTTCGTGTTCCTTCCAGTTGTACGGCCCGACCGGATTGAGCGTGCCTGTGACCAGCAACCGGGAGGGGGCCACACTGTAGGGAAGCGAATATTCCTCAGGGTATCCATGATCGCCGATGGCCAGATGTCCGGGCCAGGTCTGCGGAAGAGCCCCGACGAAGGAGACGGTTGCCGCCCGATACCCGCGCTGGGCGTAGGCATCCCAGACAAATTCGGCCTGATGATTGACGTCCTTGCCAAAAACATCGTGTGCCTCATCGAGCGGGGTCCCGGGCGTGTGAACGGCAAAATCCGAAATCCCGGTGACCGACGGCGGGGCGCCGGTGGCGATGGAAGTCCAATTGACCGAGGTCACCGAAGAGGGAACCGGCAGACTTCGTCCGTGAACCCCCCGTTCGGCCAGCTGTTTGAAGTTGGGCAATAATCCACGGCGTGTGGCCTCCTGGATGATTCCCGGACAGGCTCCGTCGAGTCCCAACATGATGAATTTGTTCTGGGTCGGCTTCATAGGATGCATTGATTTTTTCAACCCTGTTTGTTCTGGCGAGCCCCCCTGACTCAAGCCTGACGCCCCAGTATCGAGGGATCGTAAGGGAGAAACTGGCCGTGCTTTTGGTAGGCTTCATGGTAGCGGGCGATTTTGTCCTCATCAACCTCAATACCCAGTCCGGAACCGGCGGGCACTCCCCATGTCGGTTGATCCATGATCGGAACGGGGGCTTTCAACAGGTCGTCCTGCATGACATGGGCCGTCTGCTGCTGGCCCTCCACAAGATTGGGCAGCGTCAGCAGCAGATGCTGGGCGGCGGTGGCGGCGATGCCGAATTCGCCATGGGTGTGTTTGCAGATTCTCAACCCTTCACAGTGCGCCGTGAGGGCGAGCTGCCGGAAAAGAGCCATCGTCCCCACCCAGTAGGGGCTGAAACAGAAGACATCGGCCGTACGCGCAGTGATCTGACGGTAGGCGTCGTCGACCGACCACAGGCCCTCATTGGCACTGAGCGCCACGGGGACGCGGGCCCGGACCTCCTGCATGTTGGTGACCGGGTCTTGTGAAACTGGTTGCTCCACAAAATCGAGGGAGTAACGGTCCAGCGCCGTTATATTGCGGATGGCCTCGGCAACGGTCCAGGCACCATTCGCATCGACCCGGATTTTGACCCCCGGGCCGCCGGCCTCGCGGATGGCGGCCACCATTTCGAGTTCCGCCTCAATCCCGATCCCCACCTTGAGGTACAAGACCCGGAATCCCCGCGCCACGGCTTCGCGGGTCTGGCGGGCCACCTCCGCCGGAGTCCCGCGCGAAAGATAATAAAAATAATCCACCGACTCGCGCACCCTGCCCCCAAAAAGATTGTACAGCGGCTGGCCGGACTCCTTTCCGCACAGGTCCCACAGGGCCATGTCGATTCCGGCAAAGGCAAAGGCACCGGTCTGACGCCGGAAAAGCCACAGTCCGTGACGCCACAAGTCCTGACGGATGGCTTCGCTCTCCCAGGGGCTGCGCCCCAGAACGAAGGGTCTCATGGCTTTGAGGGCCTCGTGAATGCTCTCGAGATTGGCTCCGCTGCAACTCTCCCCCCACCCCACACATCCGTCGTCCGTCTCGGCGCGGACAAGGATATCACTGACTCCGTCCCGGTTGACCTGCGAGCTTTCCTCGCGGTGGGTGTACGGGATGCTCAACGGAATAAAATCCAAACGGGTGATTTTCATGATTTTAGATTCTTATTCCGGCCCTGTTCTCCACACGCCCGGCAGGACCGGGGCGGAGTCGGTACAGACATCCGCCGATGGTGCCAGAGGCCGGATCGTATCCGGGGGGCATGATGGGCATGGGCTCGGGTTGTCCGGCGCTGGTCACAAATAGATCCTTCAAATCCGTACCCCCGAACATCACAGAGGAAATCTGCTTGGCCGGAAGGGAAATCCGCCGGTCCTCACGTCCGTCCGGCGCGTAACGGACCACACAGCTTCCGTACCACTGGGCCGACCAGACATATCCCTCCGCATCCACGGTCAGTCCGTCCGGCAGTCCGTCCGTCGCGGGCGCCTGTACAAAGACCCTGCGGTTGGCCACGGCTCCGCGCTCCAGATCATAATCGTAGGCGTAGATGGTCCGCGCGGCGGAATCAGCAAAATACAGTGTCCGGTTGTCGGGCGAAAATCCCAGTCCGTTGGAAAGATGAAATCCCTCGTCTAGGATTGTCACGCGCCCGGTGGGATCGACGGAAAACAGTTTTCCCAGGGGATAGTTCCCGGAGGGATCGTAAAAATAGGATCCGCCCAGCACCCGGCCCCGGGCGTCGGCGATACAGTCGTTCATCTGGCATTTGGCCCCGTCGACTTCCGACGCAATGAGTCGGGTCTGTTGCGCTCCGTCCCAGAGCCAGATTCCCTCCGCGTTGGTCACGACAAATCCGCCGGGGGCATTGAACGCCAGGCCATTGATGCCCAACCCCTCCCGGAGGGTATCGACCCGGTTCCCCTCGGGGTGGTAACGGCGAAATTTGAGTCCGACACAATCCGACCAATAGAGACAGCCGCCGGAGGCATCCCACAGCGGGGCCTCGCCGCACAGGTCGTTTTCACTGGCAATGATGGCGTGTTGGCTCATGCAGACCGGAACATGCGGGCCGTTAAATTTTTCCGGAAAGTTTGTCGAGGTACCACCTCACAAAACGCTCCGTTTCGGATTCGATCGGTGCGTAGGGACCGGGGGTGTAACGGCTGGAGGACACACCTGCCTGGTTGAGTTCGCACACGTGAAAATCCTGGGTGATGGTGCGGGTCCACAGGGCCGTGACCCGCTCGAGGGTGTAGTCCTTCCCCTCCACGGCATCCTTGTGGACATGCCACGAGAGAACCGCCCGGGTGCGTCCCGCCGAGAGGGGGGTCAGCTGCAGGGTGATGAAATAATCGTTGCTTGCCTCAAACCAGAACCCGGGAAACACGAGCATGCCCAGGGCCCCGACCTCGCGGCCCGGCAACCGCCCCATGACCGGGGCGACGGGCTGACCGTCAAGACTCTGACTGACAAATCCCGGACGGAACGGATAGCGGGAGGCGTGCAGGGCGGTCTCACCAAAAAGGTTGTCCACCGTGGTTTTCAGCCCCATCTCCGCCCAGCGTTTGTTGCTGGCGGCGTACACCTCCTGGTCGAGGGCGGCCAGATGCGAGGAGTCCGTGGCGGCCGCGCCGAGCATCACACTGCAATATTCCGGGTGTGTGGGACCGCAGTGGTAACATTCCCGGAAATTTTCCGCCAGGATCTTCCAGTTGACGGCCAGGTCAAAGGACTTTGTCTCGCAGATCCGGGCCTCCGCCAGCCCGTGCGGAGCTGCATGGGACCCCAGGGCCTCCCGGATGGGGTCAAAGGAGGGGGGCTCCTCCGCCAGACACACAAAAACAAGTCCCTCGACTTCACGCACATGCGCCCGGGGCAGATTGCGGGTGGACCTGTCAAAATCCACCGGCATGTGCCGGGCGGCCACCAGCGTGCCGCAAGTGTCAAAAACCCAGTTGTGGTACGGACAAACCAGCTTTTTGACGTGGCCGGACTCCGCCTCGCACAGATGGGACCCGCGGTGGGTGCACACGTTGAAGAGGGCCTGGAGCTGCCCGGTCTGGTCCCGGATGATCACCAGGGATTCCCCGCCGATTTTGAAGAGAAAATAATCCCCCGGTTGCGCCGCACGGCTGACGTGTCCGGCATAGAGCCAGGAGCGCATCCAGATTTGCCGCAGGTCCGCCTCAAACACCGATTCGTCTGTGTAAAAGGGCTGTTCAAGGCTCCAGTTTTCCCTGCGGCGCGCGATCAGGGACTCCAGGAATTCAGGGGCGGCGGGTGAGCGGGTCATGGAGGGGATCATAAGCTTGTCGTCTCCTTGTTTCCAGAGCGGAGTTTGTTTCAAACGGGGGTGGCGACGGCGGGGGGGACTGATTTGCGCCGGGGGGCTTCTGTTCCAAAAAACTGCGGGAGGTGTTCCCGGTGGGTTTCCAACAGGTCTTCGGCCAGGTCCCGTGCCATTGTGACCGAGGAAACCGACCCGTCGATGAGCAGGGCTTGAATGAACAGCTCACGGTCGCCGGTCAGGGCGGCACGGGCCGTGGTTTCCACCCAGTGCATGCGGCTGGCGAGGGTGCCCGTCAGTCCCGGACCAAGTCGGTGGATTCCGACAGGCTGGAGTCCATTGGCGTAGGCGGCCACGGGACACTCGACGATGATGCCCTCGGGCAGATCGGGAATCTGGCCCCGGTTGACCACGTTTGCCGAGTAAACATCGCCCCGGTCGTGGCGGATGCTGCGGATGATGTCGGTCACCTGCTCATGCTCGCCGCTGATCCGCGCATAGTATTCCTGGCTTAACGGGCTCGGGGAAAGTCCCTCGTCCTTCATTTCCTCGTAGATTTTGTCGCCGTAGGAGATGACCCGCTCAAAGGGAAACACGTCCACCCCCAGGGTCCGCCCGTAGTAGCCGCCTTTGCGGGCGAAAAGATGCGGAAAAAACTCCGTGGAATGATGGTCCATGACCGCCGGGAACGCCCCGAAAAGGTCGAGCATCTGCCAGCTGAAACGGTTGTCCTCCTTGCCGAAAATTTCATCCTCGCGGGCGTTGCCCCCGGCAATCTGCGGGGCGGAGTCGGGCACGAGGCTGGCCAGACGCTCGCGGGCAATCTCGCGGAGCCGGCCCATGCGGTCCCGCCCCCCGGTGCGGAATTCCGTAAACCAGGTGAGGTGATTCATTCCCACGGCCGTGTACCTGACCTGGTCCTGCGGGTCGCCCAGCGCGTTGGCCAGGTACTGGCCCACATGGTTGACCCCGTGGCAGAGCCCGATCATGTTGTCCACACCGGTGGCCTGGCGGACGGCCTGGCAGACGACAGCCATGGGGTTGGCATAGTTGAAAAAGAGGGCCCCCGGGCAGAGGTCCAGGACATCCTTGGCAATCTCCACAGTCGCCGGGATCATGCGCAGGGCCCGGGACGTGCCCCCGGGCATGACCGTATCCCCCACCGTCTGGAAAATCCCGTATTTGCGGGGAACAAAGACGTCCTGCTCCCAGGCACGCCGTCCGCCGACCCCGATGGTGCTGATGACCACGGTCGCCCCACTCATCACCTCACGTCGGTCGGTGGTGGCCACGAGCTTGATCCGGGCTTTCTTGAGATTGATCATCTTCCGGGCCAGTCCGGCGGAGGCCTCGAGTGCCACGGGATCAATGTCCACGAGCATGAGTTCGGTCTCCCAGTCCTGACGGATCATGTCGGCAACCAGGCCGCGGGTAAAGAGGGCGCTGCCGGCCCCGATGAGTACGATTTTTTCCTTCATGTTTTTTTCCTGGTGGGTTGTCTGGATTTTGGGGGAGTTTCCCCCGCAGGCCGGGGTGTGGCTGCATGTACTTTTAAACGATCCCGGGGAGGAAGATCAACGGATTGGACTTGTATAAAGCGATTTGTTTATTGTATATTTTAGGAATTTGAAAACAAACGACTATCTCCGCCCGCGGTTTGATCTCTCGGAAAAACGTCCCCTTTTTGTCCAGCCCTACGTTCAAAAAAGCCGCGTTCCCTCCCCGGTTTTTGACATGCACTACGAGTTGGAAATGGGGCTGGTCCTCGAGGGCCGCATCCGCCGCCAGCACGGCACCTCCCGGCGGATCTTTGGCCCCGGGGAGATGTGGTTTTGCGGCATGTGGGAGGCGCACGGATATGCCATCACACAAGCCCCCTTCCGAGCCCTGGTATTCGTCATCTGGCCTCCCCTGCTGATGGGCAGCCGTTTTGCCGAGTCCCCGGAGATCAACCTGATGCAGCCGTTCCTGATTCCTCCGGAGCGGAGAGCCAAACCCGACCACAGACACCGGCGCTCTCTCCTGGAAAGGGGCGAACGGATGTTTCGGAATCTTCAGACGAGCCCGCGCGTGGCTCCCCACCCGGTCCGCCTCCGCCTTCAGGCATTCGATTTTCTGCTCACCGCCATCGAGTTCGTCCAGGGTCACCCTCTCCCGGCGGCCCCGGAGGCGGATTTGACCGGGATCCGGCCCGCCCTGGACCTCGCCCTCGGGGCCCGCCGTCTGGTCACCCAGAAGGCCGCCGCCCAGGTCTGCCGGATGTCCCGCGACCGCTTCATTGATCAATTCCAGAAAATGATGGGGCTCTCCTTTGCACAATTTGCCCTGCGGCACCGGATCCGTGAGGCCGCCCGGGCCCTGGTCGACGGGGACACCCCGGTCAAAGCCGTGGCAAACGACTGGGGTTTTACGGATGTCAGTCACCTGCACCGGCTCTTCCTGAAACATTACGGTTGCACCCCCTCCGCCTACCGGACCCGCTCCCGGCAGTCATCCTCCGGAACGGACAATTGATTCCCCGGGCAACTCCTGCGGGTGCGGCCGCAAGGATGGGCTGGCCCGACCACACGCTGGCGGCCATGGATTTGTTGCGGGCCGGCATGAGGGCATACAGCTCGGAAGTCACCGCCGGCAGGGCGGCGGACAACAGGCAAAATACGGGAGAGGCCACTGATCACGCAGCAGGGGGACGATCATGTACGAGGGCACGGGATGGGCGCATTCAAGACGGATATCGGAAAACCACAACCAAGGACGCTCTTTTGACGAGCGGAAGTTTACCGGTCCGGGTGAGGGAATTGGCCGGGTTTGGCGTCCTCAAAAAAGGAGGAGGAGATGTTGTCCGTGCCCGTTTTTTCTCAGAGGTAATTTTTCATCCACATTTCGGGATGGTTCGCCTGCTCCGCCGGTCCGTGCCCGTTGGCCAGGGTTCCATCCGCGGCGGTCCGGTACTGGGGACGGTCCCAGTCATCATTGGTCAGGGTCGGCCAGATGGTTTTGACCCGGGTGGTCTGGATCAGCCAGTTCAACAGCCGTTTGCGCCCTTCCCGGACCTCCCCGGGGTGGTCCTCAAAGAGGTTCCGGTTCTCATCAGGGTCCTTCTCAACATCATACAGCTCCCCGGTCTCCCGTCCGAACACCGGGGGAGGATAGTGGACGTAGCGCCACTGATCCCAGCGGATGGATTTGCTCCAGGGATTTTCCGTGACGGCGACCTCGCGCACGGGCCGGTCACTGCCGCGTAAAAGGGGGGTGAGGTCCTTCCCGTCGGTGGTCTCCAGCGCGGGCACTCCACACAGGGTGGTCACGGTCGAAACCATGTCAATGTTCTCGGCCAGCTGGCGACACACGCCGGGGGGAATTCCCGGGACCCGCCAGATCATCGGGACCCGGCACACGGAGTCCGAACAGATGCCCGGGGCTTTTTCGGGAAGGCCATGCACACCATGGTATCCGCCGTGATCGGTCTGATACACCACCAGGGTGTCGGATGCACGCCCGGACCGGTCGAGAAACCCGAGAAGCAACCCGACGGAATGGTCGACTTGTGTGATGCAGGCCAAGTACCCGCGCCACACGCGCCGCGACCAACTCTCAAAATCCCGGGGTTCGATCAGCCCGGGGGTCCCGTGGTACCATTGGTACATCTCCTGAAAGTGGGGCGGACGCCCCGAGGGGTCCTGATGGAGTGTCGGAGGGGTGGCAAGGTTTTC
This sequence comes from Verrucomicrobiia bacterium, assembly GCA_033764445.1. Classification (GTDB taxonomy): domain Bacteria; phylum Verrucomicrobiota; class Verrucomicrobiia; order JAWXBN01; family JAWXBN01; genus JANRIZ01. The sequence continues at coordinate 11,037 of JANRIZ010000021.1, forward strand.
AGGGTACATATCCCAGAACTGCCGGTCGGGGGTGAAGGCCTGGTGCGGGCGGGGGAAGGAAACCTGCATGCAAAAGGGCCGGGACCCGCATTCCTCCATGAAGCGGATGGCCTGGGCGACACTCCATCCCTCCACGCTATGCTCGTAGGGCAGGAGGGAAGGACGGGCGTCATGATGATGGGAGCCGGGAAATTCCGGAAGGAGAATGCTGTCCTCCTTCTCCCGGAGCCCGAGTGCCTCCAGAGACGCATAATAGGGGGATTTCTCCGCGGTGGGTCCGTACTCGTAACATTCGGCATACAGATCGCAGTGCGGATAAATCCAGTCGCGCGGCAGGTTGGGCATGTGCAGTTTGCCGATGCCCGCGGTCCGGTATCCATGGGCCCGAAAGTGGCTGAGCAGACTGGGCAGATGGATGGGGCTGGGTCCGCTCAATCCATAGAAGCCGTGATTGTGGCAGTATTGGCCGCTGAGCAGACTCACCCGGCTGGGCGTGCAGATGGGGTTCTGGGTATAGGCATCCGTAAAACGGACCCCTTCCCGGGCGAGCCGGTCCAGATGCGGGGTCAGGACCTGCGGATGACCCGCACTTCCCAGACAGCGGGCGATGTGCTGGTCGGAGACAATCTGCAGGATGTTCATAGGGGCGTGGACCCTATTGTAAAAGCCATTGTCTTTTATTGCAAGTCCTGTAACGTCCCGACTCACTTATGGCGACCCCCCTCCCCGCGCCCCGGATTGAACGTTTTGAACGCCTGGCCTTCGGTCTTTTTGTCCATTACGGATTGTATTCTCTCCTGGGACGCGATGCCTGGCTCCAGTACATGGAAAAAACCCCGGTGGCCGAATACGAAAAACTGGCGGCCCGTTTCTCCGCGGAACACTTTGACGCCCGTGATCTGGTCCGGGCGGCCAAAAGTGCCGGCATGCGGTACATCACACTCACCACACGTCATCATGAGGGTTTCTCCCTCTTTGACACCCGCGGCCTCAGTGACTTCGACGCCCCGCACGCGGCGGCCGGACGGGACCTGGTGGCGGAATTTGTCGACGCCTGCCGCGAAGGGGGCATCGTCCCCTTTCTCTACCACACGACCCTCGACTGGCGCTGGGACTCGGCCCATTGCCCGGAGCAGAAATTCAACGAGTACCTCGACTACCTGCATGACTCCATCGAAATCCTCTGCACCGAGTACGGGCCGATCGGCGGCCTGTGGTTTGACGGCAACTGGTCCCGCGAATCCGCCGACTGGAAGGAGGACCGTCTCTACGCCATGATCCGTCGGCACCAGCCGGAGGCGGTTCTCATCAACAACACGGGCATGTTCGCCCCGGGCCATGTCGGGCACAGGGAACTGGACTGTGTCACCTACGAACATTGTGCGGCGGCCCCGCTCAACCGCGAAGGGGCCCCGAAATATCTGGCCGTTGAAACGTGCCAGACGTTCAACAGTCACTGGGGCATCTCGGTCCGCGACTTCAATCTCATCGGGCCCGCCCAGATCATCCATGCACTCGCCCACAGCCGCCGCGTCGGGGCCAATTATCTCCTGAATATCGGGCCAACAGCCTCCGGGGCGCTCCCGGCCTACGAACGCGCCTCCATCGAACGGGTCGGCCAATGGGTGTCCCTGTATGCGGACATCCTCTCCGAGGGGCGTCCGTCGGCCTGCTGCTGCGTGGGACAGGACTTCATCCTCCAGGTCCACGGGAAACTGTATTATTTTGCATCCGATCTGGCCATCGCAGGACAGGAAAACACCACCGTCGCCGCGGGTTCCACGGGGCCGAGACTCATCCGCAATCTCCCCCATGCGATCCGCTCGGCCCGCTGGCTGGACAACGGCGAGCCGCTCACGGTCTCCGCCGCGGACTCGGCGGACGCGGCCTCGCTCCACCTGACCGGTCACCCTTACGGCACCCACTATGTCGTGCGTGTCGCGGAGTTGCTGCCCTGACCCGGGCGGGCACGCTGTCGCAGGTGTCGCCGGGGGCCACACCCGGAAAACTCAACGCATACCGCATGCAATCGCTGCCGGTTAAGCGGACTGGACGAGAGACTGCGCGAAATTTGGCATTCGTTCCGTTCAACAGTATCAATTTCCAGTCAAAGTCTCTTTTCTTGGACTCATTGCCTGTCCCTATTCGGCCTGAAAACCGGAACACCTCAATAAACAAAAAACAGTCTGATGCCGAAACAAATGAGCACCGTACCAAAAACGCGCTCCATCCACACGGTGACTCCGGAAGCGCGGAATGACTGCGACCCCCGCATGGCACAGTAGGAATAGGCACTCAGCACCATAACATCCACGACAATGGTGAGGGCAAGCAGCACCGATAGCTGCACCAGAAGTGAATGCTCAGGCTGAATGAACTGTGGCAAAAAAGCGGACATAAACAGCAGTTGTTCCGGATTCGTCACCTGAATGGCAAACCCCTCCAAAAACAGACTGCGACGGGCGGGCGCGGAGGCTGCGGTCTTTTCCGCCCTATGGGTCCGAAACGTGACGGCAATAATGCGGACTCCGAGGCAAAACAGGTAAAGAGCCCCGATGATTCGAATCACGGTGAATGCCGTGGAGGACGTGGCGAGCAAGGCTGCCAGGCCAAATGCAACACAAACAAACAAAGCACAGTGGCCCATCTGGATGCCGGCAATACCAATCAACGCCTTTCGGAAGCCGTAACGCGTGGCCTGTGTCATCGCGCACATCACCACAGGGCCGGGAGTAAGCGCGAGCAATGTCCAGGTGGCGAGGTAGAGAAACAGAATATGAGTGCTCATGTCTCAAACGCATCCTGACATCCAGCAGGTATCAGGTCTATGGAATACTTCCACTCTCCCTGCCTTATTTAAAACGCTCAACGCTCATCATCCTGCGTCCCGGAAAGACCTATCAGGAAACCACGATCTACCAATTCAGCCCGGCCTGTTGACAGTGACTTTCAAATGTGTCACATTGGACACATGAAAACAATCAACATACGCCAGCTTCACGAGGCGACCGGGAAGTATGTGCGTGAGTCGGCCCAATACCCGCTTCTGATTCTGGAACGGGGTCGTCCGGTCGCCGTTCTGCAAAAGGCCACCCCTCTTTCTGAGTCAGGAGTGGGCCTGCCTGAACGCGAGTCCGTGATCCGGAAACTGCCGCGAATCAACCAGGACTCAACCCAAGCCATCTCCGAAGACCGGGACCGTTTGTGATTTATTTTGACTCCAATTACATCCTCAAGTGTTACCTGAATGAGCCGGAAGCGCACAAAGTGCGAGAGCTGGCGGCCCGTACTGTCGTCAAGTATTCCAGTTTATGGGGGAAATCCGAGTTCATTGCCGGCATCAAGCGTCAGACACGGGAAAAGAAACTGACCGTGCGCCATGAAAAGACCATTTTCAGCCTGTTCGATGAAGACGAAAGGAAGGGGGTCTGGAAATGGTATTCAATGGACGAACCATTCATGCAGGAGTTTAAAGAAGCCATGAGGGGCATCCCCTCCTCGGTTTTTCTTCGGACAGGTGACGCTCTCCATCTGTTCACAGCCCGGTACCACGGGTTCAAGGAAATCTACAGCCACGACCGCCATGTCCATGCCGGTGCCGCACATTTCGGACTCAAGGCTCTGGACGTCCTGGGGCCCCTCGCCTAACCACCTAAGCCGACTCGCGTCAATACAGACAGCTTGCATTTCTCATACGCTGTTGCCACCATCAAATGATGGAAAAAGTGAATACTGACAATTCCGTTGCCCCCCATGCGGAAAACACCTTTCCAAAAGCGCGCAAAAGCCACTGTGCCGGTCAATCATTTGATGCCGAAATGAAACGTCTGCGGG
>JANRIZ010000024.1:0-28919 GCA_033764445.1 Verrucomicrobiia bacterium
AAAAAAAAGCGCCGGATTATTCATCCGGCGCCAAACCTAAACCAATTGAGGAGATAACTAACTAAATCTAAGAGTATAGACAGGGTGATGGCCGAAACGTTCAAAAATATTTAAAATAGTTGCAAGTATCTGATTATCAACGACAAAATTCATTGAACCAGGGGCTTGATCTTTGATTATTGCGTCTTTTTCCAGCCCGGGGCGTAGGCATCGAGAATCCCCTCCGCCACACAGTTGGCGTATTCCTTGTAAATGCTGATCCGCTCCTCCCCGGCCACCTGTCTCCTCCCGTCATAATCCCCAGCCAGAAGGCGGCGCAAGGTGGTGGACTGGTTCATAAAATAGGGTTCGGTCACGACGACAGGCCCGAAATGCTCGCGATTGACGGCAATATTGCGGGCCACGACAAAATATTCGCCGGGACGCACCATGCGGGTGGTGGCGGTATCCCCGTACATCACGGGCGGGAACCCGGTGGCTTCCTTGAACCGCCGTGCGATCCGGGTGGCCACCAGGGTCTCGGTGGGCAGGACATCGGCAAACAGTTTATACATCAGCCGCTGGCGCTGGTAAATTTCCTCCAGCTCCTTTTTGGTGTACGCCCCATGGACAAAAAAAATGTTCCGGTTGATGCGGGCCAGACCCGCCCGCGCACTGGCCGGGGTCGCATTGTGCTGCAAAACGATGACCAGGTCCGGCTTCATCACCTGGCGTATCCGGGCCGCGCGGGCGCGCGTTTCAATGGTTTTTGTCAGCATCGCCTCGGCCCCGATCCGGAACCGGCGGGGGCTGTTCTGGGGCAGGCCCCGGGCGCGTTTGGAATAGGAACTGGGCATCAGTTGCGGCCTGTTTTTCATGATGTATCCGGTCACCTCCAGGACCTGCTCAATCTCCAGCCCGGCCACGGGATGGATGCTATCGCGCACGAGCATCACCCGGGCCCCGTACGCTTCGAGACAGGCCCGCAAATTGTGCCCGACGAGCAGATTCAGATCCCCCTCCTGGATCAGACCATACCCCCGGAAAAAGGAGGACCGGTCCTCCATCCTCCCCCAGGCGCCGCCGATATCCGCCGGGTCGATGGCGATATTCAAGCCCGCCAGGGGAAGGACTCCCTTGGGCCGGGTCATCTGATATTCCAGGGGCGTGCGAAATTCGCGATGCGGCGGAAAAATCACCGTGCGCTCGGGTGTGAAGGCGATGTCCGCCAGCACCGCGCCGGACCTGCCGGGTTTTTCATAGACCTTGACGGACCGGTCCGTGATCTCCAGGTAGGGGTCCATGCCCCCGGACGGATCGTAATAGCGCCTGAGCCGCCGCTCGAATTCCTCGCGTGTAAATGCTCCGTTGAATTGAGCCAGAGCCGTCCAATCCTCCGGGGAAGGGCGACGGACCACATCCCACGGATCATAAATGGGGGTGGTTTCCGCACACAGGCCGGGTACGGAAAAAAACAGGGTGAGGCTGCCGATGACCGCCCACAATCTTGAGACCGCGTGTATCACATGTTCCTTGTAACGGGACTTTCCGGTCCCGCCACCCTTAAAAACGCAAAAGGAACAAAGGTTGTTTCCGCAATCCCCGGTTACACGATCTTGTATTTGCCCTTTTTTTCGCGCTTGAGAACGGTGAACCCGTTGGCCTTCGCCTTGGCATGCGCCCCATCGACAGTGCCCGAGTTGGGGGTGCTGAAGGCGGAAATGATCTTGCGCACGGGCTGGCCGCAGTCCGGACACCGGGTCAAAGCCGGTTCACTCATGGACCGGCGCACGGTAAAACCCCCGCCGCAGGTGCTGCAACCCGGGCCGGGCCCGACTGGTTCATATTCGTAAATGGGCATGGGCTGATGTTACGCGCCGCCGCCGCCGCTTCAAAACAAAAATCCCCCACCCCATCCGCTGGGACCATCACCCTTTTCCAACCCGGAGCGGTTTTTTGTGGCGTTCCATGCCTTTGTCCGCCTGTGCGGCATTTTTGGTCGCTTCATGGGCATTGCGCTTGAGCTCCGCAATGGTCTTGGTCCGAAGCCGCGCCGCCCCCCGGGTTTTTCGGGTGGGAATCAACGGTCCGCGGGCCAGTCGCTTGCGGGCCTCCTGAACGGCCTTTTTGTACTGGGGCAGCCAGGCCGCCTGTGCGACGAGCATTTCATCGGTCATCTGCCAGACCTCGGGCGGATTGCACACGGCCCCCACCAAGGGGTCCATGAGCATGGCCTGACGCAGCAGCCCATCATCGCCATGGACGGCGGCCTCCACCGCCAGGCGCTGGACGGAGATGCTCGCGTTGCACACGGCCGCACAGCCCAGCGGCAGGGCCCCGACCCTGGGAATGTTCATCCCGTTGCGGTCACAGTACCCGGGCACCTCCACAATGGCGTCCTCGGGCAGATTGGTGATTGTGCCGTTGTTGACGACATTGAAGTGACCGCGGTACACCCGCCCTGTTTCAAGGCCCTCCAGAATATAGGAGCCATGTTCGTGGCTGCGCTCCCCTGATTCAAACCGATAGGCGGGGGCGTTGAGCCAGTTTGGAAAATCCGTCTCAAACCAGTTCCGTCCCTCGGTGCACACCCGCAAATAACCGCCGGTCTCACCATTGATCCAGCAGTTGAGATTGATCCATTTTTTGATTTCCCCGGTGCGTTTGCGGTACCAGGGCAGGTATTCGCTCAAATGGCCGTTGGACTCCGTGGAATAGTATCCAAACCGCCGCAGCATATCGATCCGGACCTTTTCATCGGACCGGAAAGCCCTGTGATTTTCAAAGGCCGCCAGCAGTTTCCCGGTCAGGTCCTTGCCCCTGTGCCGGAGCTGGATGAACCAGGTCTGGTGGTTGATGCCCGCACAGATGTAATCCAGTTGGCCCTGCGGCAGACCCAGGGCGGTTTCAATCTGGCGGGCGCCCCCCTGCACTCCATGGCACAGACCCACGGTTCTGACCCCTCCGTATTTGTTGGCCGCCCACGTGAGCATGGCCATGGGATTTGCATAATTAAAAAGCGTGCAATCCGGAGCGGCCACCTCGCGGATATCCCTGCAAAAATCAAGCAGGGCGCTGATGCCGCGTTGGGCATACATGATCCCACCCGCACACAGGGTGTCCCCGACACACTGATCCACCCCGTACTTGAGCGGGATGTCGATATCCGTCTGGAAGGCCTCCAGTCCGCCGATCCGGACCACGACAAAAACATACCTGGCACCACGCAAGGCCTCGCGGCGGTTGGTGGTGGCGCGGATTTTGATCTTCAACCCGTTTTCGTCGATGTCCCGCTGGCACAGCTGCCGGACCATCTCAAGGTTCGCGGTGTTGATGTCCGTAAAGGCGACCTCCATGTCGCGGAACTCTGGCACGCAGAGCATGTCGCGCATCAGGGTCCGCGTGAATCCAATGCTGCCGGCGCCGATAAAGGTGATTTTGAAGGACATATTTTGTGCAAATAGGGGTGGATGTTTTTGTTTTATTGTTTGATTTCGCCCACATTAACACGTCATTTTTCTTTGAATAGTTGGAGTTTTTTGCGAAATATAGCACTATGATGCTCAAGGCCCTCTCCACTCTCGGCCTGCGTTCCGCCGGTCTTCCCTTCCTCAAACGGGCGCCGACCCTTCACGCCATGCCCTGTTCGGTGGGTTATGAACGGGTCACGGGTCCGGATTACGACTGGCACGGGCTCAAACGCGGGGCGGCGGAGTTTGTCCTCATCCAGTGGACCCTCTCCGGACGCGGTCTTCTGGAGTACGAGGGGCAGGAGCGGGAGGTGGGACCGGGCCAGGCCATGCTGCTGCATTTTCCCCACAACCATCGTTACCGGCTGCCACTGGGCTGGCCTGCATGGGAATTTGTCTATGCGTGCCTCAACGGAAGCGACCTGCTTCGCCTCTGGAAACAACTGGAGGCGCGGACCGGACCGCTGGTGTTCCTGCCGGAGGACTCCGCCCCGGTCCGTCAACTGGTCAGGCTGTGGGAAATGGTGGTCACCGACAGACTTTCCTCGCCCTTTGTCGCCTCTGCGGAAGCCTATGCCCTGGCCATGCTTCTGATGGAACAACTGTTTTCCCCCCCGCCACGTCAATCCCGGCATCCCGGCATCAAAAGGGTTGCTGAATACTGCCGCCGCCACTTCGACCGCCCTTTTGGCGTGCCCGAGATGGCGGAGATGGCGGGGCTGAGCCGTCACCACTTCTGCCGTGTCTTCAAAGTCTCCGAGGGAATGCCCCCGGGCGAATACCTGCACTCCGTGCGCATGACCGAGGCCACCCGTCTCCTGTCAACCCCTCTTTCCGTCAAACAAATTTCCCAGCGCTGCGGGTTCACGGATTATAACTATTTTTGCCGGGCCTTCAAAAAATCCCTGGGCCAATCCCCCGGCCAGCTCCGCAAAAGCGGCATGTATTGAGTTCTGCAAAAAAATTCTGTGTTCTTCCCGGTGCATCTGTGGTTAAAAAAGTCCCCCCATCCTATGAACACTCTCGACACCTACAAGGTCATCCCCGTCTCCATCCTCACCGGTTTCCTCGGTGCGGGCAAGACAACCCTGCTCAACTACATCCTCAAAGAAAAACACGGCTACAAAATGGCCTGCATCGTCAACGAATTTGGCGAGATCGGCATCGACAACCAGCTCGTGGAAAACGCGGAGGAGGAGGTCCTGGAAATGAACAACGGCTGCATCTGCTGCAGCGTCCGCACGGACCTGGTCAAGTCCATCCGCAAAATATTCGAGCGCGGCAATTTCGACTACATCATGATCGAAACGACGGGGCTCGCCAATCCCAGCCCGGTGGCCCAGACCTTTTTCAACATCCCGGAACTCCAGAAATTCGTCCGCCTCGACTCGATTGTCACCGTCATCGATGCCGAAAACTTTGAACGTCACATGCAGGAAAGCGAAACCACCGAGGACCAGGTCCGCATGGCCGATTTCCTGATCATCAACAAAACCGACCTGGTGCCGCTTTCCGACGTCCTGACCCTCGAACGCAGATTGCGCGAGATGAATCCCGGCGCGGAAATGATCCGCTCCCAAAAGGGCGTCGTCGATCTCAAACGTCTCCTGGATGTCAAAGCCTTTGACGTGGGGGAAAAACTCGAGATGGAACCGGATTTTCTCAGCGAGGAACACCATCACCACGATGAGGAGGTCAGCTCGGTCTCCTACCGCACGGAACGCTCCGTGGACCTCCAAAAATTCGAGGCCTTTGTCCAGGAGATCAGCTCGAAGGAAAAAATCCTCCGCAGCAAGGGCATCATTTCCGTCAAGGGGGACAAACGCAAGGCCATCTTCCATGGTGTCTGCAACCGCTTCTCGATGTACTGGGACAAACCCTGGAACCCCAACGAGAAAAAACAATGTCAGATTGTTGTCATCGGCAAAAAACTCGACAAGGCCCGCCTTGTCTCCCAGATCGAGGCCACGCTGGCCTGATCGCCGGAAGAGTGTGATCCGCGGTTTTTCAGGGATTTTAGGCGGTTTTTTGCTCCGCTACGTAAAATCTTTTTCTGTCCGGGAGATTTGTTTCGGGGCCGTCAACCCAGTCTCATGTCAGAATGGAAGTCTGTTTAAAAAACTGACTGGAATGACACGGCAGAACCCAAAAAAATCTGCGTGAATCTGTGTCCTTCTGCGTGAATCTGCAGATCCTACGCGGCCTGCTGAAACTGCTCGCCCCGGAGCAGCGGGGGAAGCGGACAGTCCAGCGAATCAGCGACCGCCCGCAGGAGTTCGGCCTCCGAGACATTGAGTTCCAGATCACTCATCACGGCTGCCTCACACGCGTTCAACACGCTTTCCTTGAGGATCGGCGCCAGCCCCGACAGGCCGTTGAGGGTTTCTTCGATCGCCCCCAGATGACAGCTGGCCAGCGGCTGCAACGCCAGCGGCTGCCCAAAACTCCCCGCCGGGAAGGCGGCGGAGCCCGCTTGGAAACAGGCCTGTGCGGCTTCCCCGTCACCGACCCCCACATAGGCCAGTGCGGAGAGAAGGATTTCCAGCTGCGGCCGGATCTCATCCAATTTCCTGAAGCGGACCTTGGACGGTTTGGCCATGCCAAAGTGCATGTCCAGGTGGCGGATCATGATCCTTTGCACGGCATACTCAAAGAGCTCCACCTGCCCGTCCGAGGAAATGAGCTGTTTGACCAGCTCCCGGAATGTGACGTATTGGGCAGGGGCCAGATACCGCAGACCGGGCAGACAAAAATCGATGAGCGGGATCCGGTACATCGGGTCCAGGGAACGCACCGGTTCCCCCAGCCGGACAATCTGGGTCATCAAGGACGCATCGGCAAAGCGTCCCACAATTTCCATCTGCCGCTGACGATGGTCCTCATCGTCACTGAGCAAAACATTGACCATCACCGCCCGGGCACTGAAGGCCTCGCGCGCGGCCTGACGCAGGGTCTCGGGGATTGCCTCCAGGGCATGCCGGGCAAACTGGATATGGCCGTGGCCGGCCTGACCGACGGTGGCGGCTGCGGCGGCGGGTTTGGGCACGGCAGGCGGGGGCACCGGAGAGGCCGGAACATTTTGCGGCGGAGCGGGAGGGGTTGCCGGAGTTGCGGCGGCGGCAAAACCCAGTGCCCCGCCCAATCCGCCGATGGCCGGGATTGCCGGACGGGCCGGGGTGGAAGCCGGCGTCTCCACTGGCCGGGGTTTGGCGGGGTCGTCCCTGAATTCGCTCCACTTCCCCTCAATGGCCTGGATGCGCTGGGGCAGCGGCGGATGGGTGGCAAAAATCGAGGACATGAAGTCGCAGATGCCGTCGGCAAAAAACAGGTGGGCGGCCTCCCCGGCATGCGGCGATTCCAGTTTGGACCCGGTTCCGGCGGCGATCTTTTTGAGTGCCCCGGCGATGCCCGCGGGATTGCGCGTGAATTGCACGGCCGAGGCATCGGCCAGAAATTCGCGCTGGCGGGAGATGGCCGACCGGATGAGGTTGGCAAAAAACACCCCGACATAGCCGATGATCAGCAGGCCAAACCCGATCAAAACAAAGGCCATCGTGTTGTTTTTTTTCCCACCCCCCGACCGGGACTGGGCAAAAATCCGGATGACCCAATAACCCACCAGAGCGATGAGCAGAATGCCGTGCAGCAGCCCGATGATGCGGATGTTCAGCCGCATGTCCCCGTTGAAAATATGGGAGAACTCATGGGCGATGACTCCCTGAAGTTCGTCCCGGGTCAGGTTGCGGATCGTCCCTCGCGTGACACCGATGACCGCATCCCGGGGGGAAAATCCGGCGGCAAAGGCATTGATGCCATTATCATTCAAAATATAAACCGGCGGCACGGGCGTGCCGGAGGCAATGGCCATTTCCTCGACGACATTGAGCAGCTTGCGCTCATCGGGACTGCGGGTGTTGACGTCCACCAATTCCCCGCCGAGCATCTCTGCCACGCTTTTTCCGCCGGAGGCGAGCATGGCCACCTTGAAAAGGCTTCCGCACAGGATCAGTCCCCCCGCCCCCACCACCGACCACAGCAGAATGACGGGATTCCAGAGCCAGGCGAGTGGGTTTTCATTGACGGGCATCCCGGTGGCAATCGCCAGATCGCGGGCCCGGTCCGCCTCGGCAATTCCGATGACGGCGGCAAACAGCAGGTACACACAGAGGATCGTCCCCGCCACGGCCATGCCGAAATAGACCAGCAACACCCCGGTCCGTCTGCGGGCCCGGTCCTGATGCTCGAAAAAATTCATGCGGCGTGCGATTGGGGATTGGATCCACGGACCCCCGCCCGGTCTGGGGACGGGGCAGCGTTCCGCCTAGGTGAAGGACACTTTTGGGGCCTGTTTTTCCGCCTCGTTGGCCACTTCAAAAAGGGTCGCCCCCTGGAAGTTGAACGGACCGGCGATCAGGTTGTTGGGGAAAATTTCCCGGCTGGTGTTGTACTCCATGGCGGAATCGTTGTAGGCCTGACGCGCAAAGGCGATCTTGTTTTCCGTGGAGGTCATTTCCTCGGTCAGCTGCATCATGTTCTGGTTGGCCTTCAGGTCGGGATACGCCTCGGCCACGGCAAAGAGCCGCCCAAGGGTCCCACCCAGTCCGGCCTCTGCGGTGATGAGTTTTTGCATGGCCTGGGGATCATCCGGATTGGCGGCCGCCTTTTCCCGGGCGCCGGAAGCCTGATTCCGCGCGGCAATGACCGCCTCAAGGGTTTCGCGTTCGTGTTTGATATAGCCCTTGGCGATTTCCACGAGGTTCGGGATCAGGTCGTAACGGCGCTTGAGCTGCACGTCGATCTGTGAAAAGGCGTTTTTGAAGCGATTGCGCAGGGTGACAAGACGGTTGTAGATGCCCATGACCCACAAGCCGACGACGACCACCACCGCGACAATGATTCCGAGGACAACCAAGACTGCGATTCCGATTCCGATCCCTGCCATAGAGCCACCCTTTTGTTAAGTTATTTGTCCAGACCCTAGCTCATTCCCCTCCGCTTTCAAGCCCGAAACTTTTTGCCCCGGAATCGTGACAATTCCCCTCCCCCGCCCCTACCACGCCATGCGCAATCCGAGGATGTGGGAAAAGTGCGCATCCTCGGTGATCAGGACCGCTCCGTGTTCGAGGGCCTGGGAGGCAATCCACAAGTCACTGATGGGGACGGGTGTGCCGGCCTTTATTATCGCGGCTTTCAGTGATCCGAAAATTTCCGCTGTTTCCAGGTCACCGAACTGACTTCCCCGGTGGATTTTCCCAAAAACCCCGAATAATGGTTCATTCCAAAAATGTAAAGAATCCCCATTGATTTTATATTTTTTATCAGAAAGAACAGAAAACTGACGACAAGGCATAATTCACTTTACCGACCCGGTCCGTGGGCATCCTGTCCGGTGCGGAGTGTCACGCGTCGTTCTGGCGAAAAAAGTGGTGGATGGAGAAGGATTCGAACCTTCGAAGGCGTAAGCCAGCAGATTTACAGTCTGCCCTCGTTGACCGCTTGAGTATCCATCCGACCAAGGGGGGTATGGTTTAAACAAAAAATCCGGCCCGCGTCAACCGCCTGTTTTTTGCCTGTGGCCGGAGAATCCGCCGCAAAAATCGGCGCCGTTTCTGCTTGCGGGACCGGGCGACGGACTGTTTTGATGGCGGCCATGCTGGAGGAGAGGGCGTATCAAATCCTGGAGGAACGTTTTGGGTTCCGCCAGTTTCTCGACGAACAGGAACCGATCATCGAATCGGTTCTCAGCGGAGCCGACACGCTTGTGATCATGCCCACCGGCGGGGGCAAATCGCTCTGTTACCAGTTCCCGGCGCTGATGCTGGAGGGGGTGACCCTGGTCATCTCCCCGCTGATTGCGCTCATGAAGGACCAGGTGGATGCCCTCACCCGTCGCGGGATCGAGGCCTGCCTGATCAACAGCACCCTCAGCCCGGGTGAACAGCGTGAGCGCATCGGGGACATGCGCGAGGGCCGGTTCAAACTCGTCTACATCGCCCCGGAACGGTTCCGTCACCGCTCCTTTGTGGAGGCCCTGGCCCGGACCCGCATCAGCTTTGTCGCCGTTGATGAGGCCCACTGCGTCTCCCAATGGGGACACGATTTCCGGCCCGACTACCTGGGCATCGGACGCGCCCTGGAGGCTCTCGGACGGCCCCCGGTGGTTGCGCTGACGGCCACGGCCACACCCGACGTGCGCGAGGATATCCTCCTCCAGCTGGGCCTGCGCGAGGCACGGGAATTTGTCGCGGGGTTTGAACGTCCCAACCTGAGCCTTTCGGTGGCGGAGGTATCCGGGACGGATGAAAAGCTCACGCGCCTTGAACGTCTGATCCAAACCCGGAAAACCGGCATCATCTACGCGGCCACCCGCAAAAATGTCGAAAAAATCTCCGCCCATCTCACCGCCCGGAAAATCCCCCATATCGCCTACCACGCCGGCCTGGGGGAGGAGGCGCGGCACGCGGCACAGGAGAAATTCATCAGCCGTGCGGTCCCCGTGGCGGTGGCCACCAATGCCTTCGGCATGGGCATCGACCGGGGAGACCTCCGGTTTGTCGCCCATTTTGACATCCCGGGCAGCATCGAAGCCTATTACCAGGAGGTCGGACGGGCCGGACGCGACGGGGAACCCAGCGAGTGCCTGCTCCTTTTTAATTTTGCCGACAAACGCACGCAGGAATTTTTCATCGAGGGGGCCAATCCGCCGCCGGAACTGATCCGCCGCATCTACGCGTGGCTGGGGGGATTCCCCCAGCACGAGGTCCAGATGACCCTGGCCGACATGGCGGAGGAAATTCCCGACCTCAAAAACGACATGGCTCTCGGCTCGGCCCTCTCCCTGCTGGAACGGAGGGGGTACCTGGAACGTTACGACATCCCGGGCACCCGCATGCGCGGCACCCGTCTGACCCAGCCCACCGTCACAGCCGCACAGCTCAAGCTCGACGATCAGGCCCTCCTGCGCAAGGCGGCGCGGGATGCGGCCAAGCTCGAAAAATTGGTCTCCTTCGCCTATGCGCGCAGCTGCCGCCAGCAGTTCATCCTGGAATATTTCGGCGAGAAGAATCCCGAACCATGCGGATCGTGTGATGCCTGCACCTCGGGCCGGGTCCTTCTGCTGCGCGAGGGGTCCGCCCGGGAAATCGAAACCCTGCGCATCGCCCTGAGCGCCGTCGCCCGCATGTGCCACCGCGAAGGGGGTCTCTGGCGCGGTCGTTTCGGCGTGGGCCGCATTTTGCTGGTCCTGCAGGGCAGCCGTTCCCAGGAGGTGCTCAACAACCGCCTGGATGAATTGTCCCCGTACGGACGGCTCCGGCACCTTTCCAAAAATTATCTGCGCGACCTTTTCGAGGCCATGAAGGTGGCCGACCTGATCGACAGTTCGGGCGGGGAATATCCGCTCATCGGGCTCACCGCCAAAGGGGAGGCCGTGATGAAGGGAACCGAATCCGCGCGCCTCTGCTGGCCGGAATTCCATGAGGCCCCCCCCAAAATCGAGGCCGGGTCAAAACGCCCCCGGGCCTCATCGGGAACCACCCTGCAGGAAACCCTTTCCCTTTTCAAACGGGGGTGCAGCATCGAGGAAATCGCCAAAATCCGCGGTTTTGACCCGCGCACCATAGAGGATCATCTGGCCCGTCTGCTGGCCTCCAAATCCGAGGGTTTGCACATCGATGCCGTGGTCCCACGGGAACGCCAGGGGATCATCCTCAGCAAGTCCCCGGCCTGTGTCCAGGCCCTCAGCCCCATCAAGGAATTGCTTCCCTCCTTCACCTACGGGGAAATCAAATGCACCCTCGCCGCCCATGGCCGCTATCAGCCGTAATCGCCCTCCCTGCCTCCGGCTGTCATCGTCCGCGTTGTGCAAAGTTCCACGTGCTTTTTGAACGTCATTGTGCTAGTCATCCCCTGTCATGAATCCGAGGGGTCCCCTGTTCATCCTGCTTTTCCTGTGTTCCGCGGCTGTGGGTGTGGCCACGGAAAAAACCGATATCCCCCGGACCCTGACCCAAAAGCAGTCGGAGCTGATCCTGCAGGAGGCCGGGAAAAAACAGGTTTTGCAGGAGGAATTGCGTTTTTACTGGATGGTGGATGCCGGGGAAAAACCCCATTGCACGCTCATCAACCGGATTGAACTTTTGGAGCGGGACCAACCGTACGAACAGGAGGGGATGAACGGGGTCCTCACCCACAAGGTCAAGGGTCTGATCAAGCAGCGTCCTGTCGGATTGCTGGTGGAATATGAGGCGGATGTGGCCCTGCTGGAAAAGGGGAAGGAAGGTCCGCCGGAATCCCTGCCCAAAACAACCCTCTTCCTCAAACCCAATGAACCGCGTTTTGTAGCCGTCCCGGATTTCAAATCCTCCCCGCCCCAGGCCTCCCGGGGAACCCTGGTGGCTCTCTGGATCAAACCACCTGAAAAAACGCCCTAAAAACCCTGTCTGACCTGTCAGCCATGGGCAAAAAAAATCCGGATTGAGAGGAGAAGCTCAATCCGGATACTGAGGGAAGATTGTGTTAGGCGGCGACGCGGGCCGTGATCGGAGCCACATGATTAAAACAGTAGAACAGGGCGTCTTCAGAGGATGTACCGACGTGTTTGGACCGGCTCATCATCGGTGAGGAGGCAATCACCCCACCCAGAACGGTCATGACGGACGAAAAGGAAAGGGTCATGGCGGTCACGGTCAGGCCCACGGCAATCATCTCCCTTCCGGATTCAATCAGCGGCTCAGCCAAAAAAGTCATGTTCAAAAACAAAGTCACAGATCCAAGGACTGCAAGTGCACTGGCGATCATCAGGTATTTTTTCATAGCTTCCTTTTTTTGATTCAATGCAGGAAACTATGCACAAAAATGCTGTCTATGCCTATAATCATAAAATACCATAATTACTAAATTTTGATTCTATTTCTATATTAATTTATATGTAAGTGTTTGTAATAAAATTATATATGAACTATTTCTTTCTGGTCACGATGTCTAAATTTTATAATTTCAAGAATTCTGATACGCTGATCTCCTGGTTTTGGTTTGTTGGCGACGGACCGAATCCATACGGGTTCCGAACTGTGTCTGCTCCTGGAAATCCGATTCCTACCAAAAATACCATTTTCCCGTGTAAACCACATACAGGCCCAACAACAAATTTGTCACGGCATGCGCCAGAACAACGTCCCCCAGGGTTTTTGTCCGCAAAAACCACCATCCAAAAAGCAGTCCAACGGGGATGGCCAGTGTCCACTGATTTCCGTGGATGCTCACAAAAAAGGCGGTGGTCACCCAGAACGACACATGCGAATAGGTCCCCAGCCTTACCTC
Source organism: Verrucomicrobiia bacterium (assembly GCA_033764445.1). Taxonomy (GTDB): domain Bacteria; phylum Verrucomicrobiota; class Verrucomicrobiia; order JAWXBN01; family JAWXBN01; genus JANRIZ01. Next base: position 12,771 of record JANRIZ010000024.1, read on the forward strand.
CTCAAATTCCTCTCGGATCAGGTATCTCATCAAAAATCCTCTCCAAAACACCTCCTCCATCAGCGGGACGACCAGCACGGCCCCGGCCACCCGGAATGTCAAAAGCAGCCCATTGAGTCCCTGACTTAAAAATTGTGGGTTGTAACCTTCCGGCTCCCCGGAACGTCTTACCAGCAGGGGGTCCAATCCCACCCAAATCACAAACCCCAGAATTCCAATCCCAAGGCTGCTCAAAAAATGGACGGGTTTGAGTGCGGGATAGTTTCTGAAAAATAGGATCAACAAGGCACCGACCACTACCGTTTTGAGAGGATAAATCAAATAGATCTGGTTTTTTTTGATGTATTCAACTGTTTTTGAATCAATGATTTGTATATTATTTAATCCGGAAATTAAAACCTGGCCCAAGTCCTGCAACAAAAAGAAGCCTATGAAAACGATGAATGGCATCCAATACGGATATGAGTGGCGCGGCATCCAATGTTTGAGTTCTCCCACAACGAGTTTCTTAAAGCCTTGGTCTCCTGTTTTCAAACCTAAAGTGTCCGAAAATCAGTCCAAGTCTGATTCCTATAATAACTTGACATTGCATTATTTGCGCTTGCAGTGTGTCTTAAAAATTGTATTCTTTTGGTCCTTATCAGAGGTCATGCCAACGAGAAAATGTTCGTTGCAAAAAAACAAAACCTAACAGATGCGATATAGGCATCTAGAAAGGAACAGTATGAAAAAGTTATCCCTGTTATGTGGGGTCCTCTTGGTAGCAGCCAGCATGAGTGGCTTGTGGGCCGGTTCGAAGGGAACCGAAAAAAAATCCGCCTCATCCTCGGAGCGCTGGGTCATTACCGCCTATTCCTCAGGTCCTGCCTGCAATGGAAAGTACGGTCCCTACGCAGCTTACGGAGGCCAAAGGCTCAAGTGGGGCATGATTGCCGCCGACTGGCGCGTCCTCAAGCCTGGGTCCCGTGTCAAGATCGAAGGGTTTGGTGACAGGGTCTTTACGGTCATGGACCGTGGAAGTGGCGTAAAAGGAAAACATATTGATGTTTATATCCCCAACGTCTCCGCCCGTCAGATGTATGTGTTTGGAAAGAAAAAACTGCGCGTGGAGGTGCTTGGTTCGAGTAACCGCCTGCACACCACCCAGATTGATGAAGACAATACGAAGGTCATTGCCTCGTACAGCTTTCTGCCAAAAGGCGATACCTATTCCCGGGGAGAGTAAATCCTCCCTGCTTCAGGTCTTTCGCCTTAAGCCTTTTGATCCATAGCGCGTCCCTGTGACGCGCTATTTTTATGCATTTTTATCATTTACATTTTTCTCAAGTATTTTGCTGTGTGTGATTTGATATTTTTTCTCAAATCATCAACCGACCCCTCAAAAATCACCTTCCCCCCTCCTGACCCGCCCTCGGGTCCAATATCGATCACGTAATCAGCCTCCGCAATCAGGTCCAAATGATGTTCAATCACAATGACTGTATGACCTGCATCCACCAGACTGTGAATTACTTCCAGAAGTTTTTTGACGTCGGAAATATGCAGGCCGATCGTCGGTTCTTCCAAACAATAGATATTCCCCTTGAAATGGGCTTTCCTCCGGGTCGATTCAAGATTCCGACGTGAAAGTTCCGTGACCAGTTTGAGGCGTTGGGCCTCCCCACCCGAAAGAGTGGGGCTCGATTGCCCCAACTTCAAATATCCCAATCCTGTTTGCATCAACAGTCGAAGCGGCATCGCGAGGGGGGTGACCCGATCAAAAAATTCTGCGGCTTCTTCCACGGTCATTTCCAGGACCTGGGAGATGTTTTTACCGTTCCAAACCACCTCCAATGTCTCGTGGTTGAATCGTTGTCCGTGACACACTTCACAATGGACAAACGCCGTGGGCAAAAATGACATCTGCATTTTGATGGCACCGGCCCCCTCACACACCTCACACCTTCCGATTTTGTTGTTGTACGAAAACCGGGAGGCCGTGTATCCCCTCATCCTTGCCATCGGGGTCTGGGCAAAAAGGGTTCTGATCGTATCCATAAAACCCACATACGTCGCGGGAGTTGATCGCGGGGTTTTCCCAATGGGAGACTGATCCACCTCATAAATTGAATCAATTTGGTCTATTCCTAAAACTTTAACCTTATTATCTACTTGATTTTTACCTGATTTTTCGTTTAAATTCAATTTTATCGTCGGTATCAGCACCTCCCTTATTAACGTACTTTTTCCAGAGCCCGATACACCTGTAATCACCGTCAATTTTCCAATAGGAATCTTTACTTTAAGGTTAAATATATTGTTTTTTGTTACATTTTCCAGCGTAATCCATTGGGTTTTATCTGATATTTCCCGATACGCACCCCTCAGAGGATGTTTCATGGGCTCATGCAGAAAGTCGGCTGTCATCGAACCCCCTTTTCGAGCCAAGTCCTTCCAATGTCCCTGTGCAATAATTTGTCCCCCATGCGTCCCTGCACCGGGCCCCATGTCGATGAGGTGATCGGCCCGTCGCATGGTCTCATCATCATGCTCGACAATCACGAGGGAATTGCCCCTGTCCCGAAGCTGTTCCAGTGTGTTCAGCAGCCGGTCATTGTCCCGGGGATGCAATCCAATGGTGGGTTCATCCAGGACATATAACACCCCCCGCAGATTGGAACCCAACTGCGCGGCCAGACGGATTCGCTGACTTTCTCCGCCTGACAATGTGGTGGCCGCACGTCCCAAGGTCAGATAATCCAATCCCACGCGTCTCATGAATTCTAGGCGACTGAGAATTTCCGGGATCAGATCCCGGGCAATCACGGCCTGTGACCCTTTGAACTTCAATTTCCTGAAAAATTGATGCGCCTCATCCACGGAAGCCCTGGCCATCTCCCCTATCGAACGATTCTGCACACGAACCGCCAGACTGATCCGGTTCAATCGCATTCCCTGACAATCCGAACAAACCGTATCCTCCTCTCCCTCTTCCCCAACTTCCAATGCCTGCCCCTCATTTTTTAACTCATCCATGATCTCCTGCGATGATCCTTCATTATCGGGGTCGGAGCTTGAAAATTTATATCCGTATCCTTTGCAGGTCGGACACCAGCCATGGGGCGAATTAAATGAAAAGACCCGGGGATCCAACTCCTCAAACGCCCTTCCTGTTTCAGGACAGAATCGCTCTGTGCTAAAGATACGCAATTTTGATGAATTATTAAGCCCGTAAAATGTGCCCTTCCCAAATTTTAAAGCTGTATTAACATATTCAATAACATCTTTATCGTTATTTCCTTTGAGTTTCTTGTGCAAAATGCCAATTACCACCTCAATACTGTGTTCCTGATACCGGCTTAGTTTCTTAAACTTCTTGGTCTCAATCAGTTTTCCATCCACCCTCATCATTCCAAACCCCTTCTCCCGGGCCCACTCCGCCACATCAGTGTGAAACCCTTTTCGCGCCTTGACCATGGGTGCCATGATCACCAAGTCGTCTTTCTGAACCTCCGATCGAACCTGCGCCAGTACCTCATCCAATGTCTGCCTTTCAACCGGGACCTGGGCATCCGGATCATACTGCACGCCCAGTTTCGCCCACAGCAGCCGCATAAAATGGTACACCTCTGTCACGGTCGCCACGGTGGATTTGGCTCCCCCCCGGGTCATGTTCTGCTCAATGGCCACGCTGGGGGGAATCCCCTCGATCAAATCCACCTCCGGTTTCTCCATCTGCTCCACAAATTGCCGGGCGTACGCGGACATGCTGTCCATAAAACGCCTCTGGCCTTCCGCAAAAAGCAGGTCAAAGGCCAGGGTGGACTTGCCCGATCCGGAAACCCCTGTCAGTACCACCATCCGGTTCCGGGGAATGCTCAGGGAAATGTTCTTCAGGTTGTGGTGACGGGCCCCATAAACCCGGATCGCATCCTCCTGATGGTCCAGGTACTGACTCGTTTTTTCTTCAACTTTCATCACCGAATCAAAATCATTCAAATTGTAGCCGGTCCCAGAAATGGCTTTTCCAGTTAACGATTTGTCATTTTTTAAAATTTCAAGCCCTGACCCCGAATAAATAATTTCTCCCCCGTTTTCTCCTGATTCAGGCCCCAGGTCCAGTATCCAGTCGGATGAGCGGATCACTTCCAGATTATGTTCTATAACCAGAAGGGTATGTCCGCGCGACACCAACTCCCTGAAAACATTCAGCAGCAGTCGGATATCCTCAAAATGGAGTCCTGTGGTGGGTTCATCAAAAACAAACAACCCCGGTTTCCACGTGGAACCATTTTTTGTGTCCGGACGTGTTTGCTTCTCCGTCTCCTTGACGGACCGCCCTTTGCGTGGATTTTGCCCTCCCGGTTCCTCTTCCTCATTTTGCGCGGCTCCCACCAAATGGCCGATGAGTTTCAGCCGCTGGCTTTCGCCCCCCGAAAGTGTGTTGAGCGGCTGGCCCAGTCGCAGATATCCCAACCCAAGCTTCTTCAAATATCCAAATGGCGCGGTCACCCGTGGAAATTCCCCGAAAAAGTCCATCGCCTCATCAATGGTCATGCCCAAAACTTCACTGATGTTCCTCCCCTGATACCGGACCTTGAGTACAAACGGCTGGAATCGTTGCCCCTCGCAGACCGGGCATCGCACATAGATATCCGATAAAAACTGCATCTCAATTTTTTCAAATCCGTTGCCCGTGCAGCGCGGGCACCGTCCCTCCCCGGCATTGAATGAAAAATATCCGGCCGACAGCCCGGCACTGATGGCTTCGTCGGTTTTGGCAAAAAGTTCGCGGATGGCATCATACGCCCCCAGATAGACGGCGGCCGTGGACCGGGGGGTTTTGGCAAGAGGGGACTGATCCACCAGAACAATGGAGCCAATCTGCTCCTGCCCGACGATCCGGTCGCATACCCCGGGTTCATCAACGGGCTCCCCCCGCATCTTGAGGAGATTTTTGTACAGGACATCGTGGATGAGGGTCGACTTTCCGGACCCGGAAACGCCGGTCACACACACCATTTTGCCCAGGGGCAGTGCGACATCGACATTTTTGAGATTGTGTTCCCTCGCCCCGAAAACACGAAGCCAGCCGCGCTCCTTTTCGGACGGTCCGCGGGTCTTCTCACCAACCTTCCTTTTGCCGCTCAGATATTGCCCGGTCAGCGATCTGGTGTCCCGCAACAGCGCGGAAAAATTCCCGGCAAAAACAATTTCCCCGCCGTGTGTGCCACTGTGGGGGCCCAGGTCCAGGATGTGGTCGGCCGCACGCATGACCTGTTCCTCGTGTTCGACAACCACAACGGTGTTGCCCCGGTCCCTCAGCATCCGCAGCACCTCCACAAGGCGTCCCACATCGCGTGCATGCAGGCCGACGGTGGGTTCGTCCAGGACAAAGAGGGTGTTGACCAGGTTGGTCCCAAGACAGGTGGTCAGATTGACCCGGACCACCTCCCCACCCGAGAGGGTGCGTGTCGCCCGGTGGAGTGTCAGATAGTTCAGCCCCACATGGACCAGGTACCCCAGGCGGGAGGTGATCTCCTGCTGGAGCAACCGCACGGCATGGTTTTCCGGGGGGAGGGGAACCGTCTCCATCCATCGCTTCAATTCGCCGACGGGCATCCCGCAGAGATCCGCGACGGTCCTGCCCTCCACACGGTAATGCAGGCTTTCGGGACCAAACCGTGCCCCCTGGCATTCCCGGCAGGTCAGATAACTCCGGTACCGGGCCAGCTGCACCCGCACGTGCATTTTGTAGGCCTTGCTCTCCAGCCACTTAAAGTACCCGCGCACCCCGTACCATTTCTTCGCCCGCCACAACTGATCGGGGGTCCTGGTTCTGTCCTCGCCCAGAATGACAAAATCCTGCTGCTCGCGGGTCAGTTCCCGGAAGGGAATCTGGGTGGGAACCTTCGCCCGTTTGCACCCGGCCAAAAGGTCCCGCTGACAATCCGCACCGGAGGCGCTCTGAAAGGGTTTGACCACCCCGCCGGAGATCGACTGACCCTTGTCAGGCAGGGCCAGATCATAATCGATCTCAATGACCCGGCCAAACCCGCGGCACGCGGGGCAGGCCCCCAGCGGATTGTTAAAACTGAAGAGGGCAGGGGAGGGGGCCCGGAATACCCGGTCGTCCTCGGGGGAATACCAGTCATTGGAAAAAATCCGGGTCAGTGTCACATTCCCCTCGGCCCCGGTGGATTCGGAGACGATCCCGCACCGGTTCCGTCCATACCGGTAGGCGGCCTCCACGGCCTCGACAAACCGTGACCGTTGCTTTTCCTCCACACGGATCCGGTCCTGGATGACCCGGACGCCTGTCAGGAACCTGGGGCCATCGGGGGAGGGGGCATCGGTCCGGAGCACCCGTCCCTCGTGCAAAATGCGCAAATAACCCTGTTTGTTCAGGAATTCAAACGCCTCGGCGGCCCTGATCCTTTTCCCCAGCAACACCTCAAAGGTGATGAACACCTCCCGGTCCGCAAATTGCGCCGCCACCTCGCGCCAGACATCCTCGGGGCTTTCGGGCCGGATCTCGCGTCCGGTCCCGGGGCTGTAACACCGCGCCAGGTGTGTGAAATACAGTTTCAGGTAGTCATTGATCTCGGTCATGGTCCCGACCGTGGATCGGGAGGAACGGACCGCGTTGGCCTGCCCAATGGCAATGGCCGGGGGAATGCCCTCGATGGAATCCACGGCGGGTTTGTCCATGCGGTCGAGGAACTGACGCGCGTAGGGGCTGAAGGTTTCCACATACCGGCGCTGACCCTCCGCGTAGAGTGTGTCAAAGGCCAGGGATGATTTTCCCGATCCGGAAAGGCCGGTGATGACGGTCAGTTTCCCGACGGGGATGTCCACATCCAGGTTCCTGAGATTGTTCTGTCGCGCACCGCGGATTTTGATCGACTCTGGGACTGGCATAAGGGATCAAACCATACCCCGACCTGGCCGAAGCGCAACTGCCGGATCAGTCCCCCCGGCAACCTCCGTCGGCGTGGTTTTTCCGCCAGGGCCCGCACCCGATCAATCCTTGATTTTTTCCCGTGCTTTGGCATAACCGGGGGACTGTGACGGATGCCAACAACCTCTTTTTTGATGTCGGTGACAAGACGGCCCTGGTGTGTGTGGACAATATCGAACACCAAAACCCGCTCGTCGAGGCCCTGACGGAAATGGAATTCAAGGTCCATGTCGGCGTTTTCCTGGAGGATATCTCCGCCAAAATGTCCAACCACACCTACGACATCCTCATCATTGCCGACAACTTCATGGGGGCGACCATGGAGGACAATCCCGTCCTGAAAACGGTCCAAAGCCAGCCCATGGGCGCCCGCCGTTCCCAGCTGACGATCCTCCTGAGCGAGTCCCTGGCCACGGCGGACAAAATCTCGGGCTTCATCTACAGTGTGGGTCTGACCCTGAACCCCGCCGATATCAGCCAGCTTCAGGTGCTCGTCCGCAAAACCCTCGCCGAAAACGAGGAGTTCTACCGCACGTTCAAGGTCACCGGCAAACAACTCTAGCCGCCCGGCCCCTCCATGGCGCGTCTGATCCTGCACCCCGCCGGGACCCCGGCCTGGAACATGGGGGCCGACGAGGCTCTCTGGCAGCTTTCCCCGGAACCCGTCCTGCGTCTGTACTCATGGGGTTTGCCCTGCCTCTCCCTGGGTTATTTCCAGAAAATTTCCGAAATCAGTCCCTCGGACCGCCCCTGCGTCCGCCGCATCACCGGCGGGGGTCTGGTCGACCACACCCGCGACTTTACCTTCACCCTCACCCTTCCCTCCGGGCACCGCCTCGCCCGCATGACGGCCCCGGAAAGTTATGCGACCATCCATGAGGGCGTCGCCCAGGCTCTGGGCTCCTGCGGGCTGACCGCCACCCTGGCCGCCTGCTGTGCCCCCGAAAAATCCATCGCCTGTTTCCAGGCCGCCTCCAAATACGACCTGCTGCTCCACGGCGCAAAAATCGGGGGCGGCGCCCAGAAACGCGGCAAAACCGGTCTGCTCCATCAGGGCAGTCTCCTGACCCCCCTCCCTCTCCCGGCGCATTTTGCGGAGGAACTTTCGCGGTCGGTCGGTCGGCTGTTCGGGCAGTCTTTGAATGTTTCCGCACTGACCCCCGCCGAGTCCGCCTTTGCGCAAAATGCCGCCGACTCGCGTTACGGCACCGTGGAGTGGACCCAACGCTTCTGAAGGGGAAGTCTGAACACCAATTGGCCCGATGCGCACAGATTCTTTTTTTGGGTCTGAACGGTCAATCGAGTCTGTATTGTCGAGATTCCCAGTTCTTGCGTCGGTAACTGATCATCGGGAAGGAAAGTGTATTCTCGGGCAAAATGTGTTCACGAAGCAGAATACAAAGAGCACTCTTCCCAAAATCTGCGTGAATCTGAGGGAATCTGTGTTCAACTGCGGATGAAGCTCCGGGTCAGTCCGGCCTGGGTTCGAGTTTGGAAATCTCCTCCATGATGCGGTCGGCGATCTTTTTGTAGAGTTCCTTGTCCTTGCCCCCCTCACGGATCATGTCGGAAAAATCGATCGGGTGCCCGAACTTGATGATCACCGGGTGACGCCGCATTTTGCCGCCCAGGGGATAGGCTTCGTAGGCACCGAAAATCCGCGCGGGCACCACCGGCTTCCCGGTTTTGGCCACCACCAGACCCGCACCGGGGGCCCCGGGCTGGAGATTGCCATCGGCGGTCCGGGACCCTTCGGGGAAAATCAGCACCCCTTTTTCCTCGTTGAGCAGACGGATCACCTTTTTGAGGCTGGCCATATCCGGACGGTCCTGATCGACGGGGAAGGCATTGACCCAGTCGAGCAATTTGCCCATGACCTTATTGTTCCAGAGTGTTTTGCGGGCCAGGTACCAGATCACCCGCCGCGGTTCGCAGACGGCCCCGGCCAGGGGCGGGTCAATGTAGCTTTGGTGGTTCATGCACAGCAGCACGCCCCCCTTTTTGGGAATCCGCTCCACGTTGTACACCTTGCCCCAGAAATACCAGCGGTAAAAGAGCCGGAAAACCAGGGCCCAGAATCGGTACCAGAGAAACATGGGGGAGAGTCAACAGGCAAGGACCGGGATCGGAAAGACAAAAAAAGGGGGATCACATTCCGGTGACCCCCCCTTGGGAAAAACGGCGGGATTCCGCTCAGGGAATCTGGCGCAGGAAATCGGCGTTGGTCGGGTGCTTTTGCAGGAAGCTCAGCAGCCGCTCCATCGCCACATCGGGATGCTGACCGGCCAGGCCGCGGCGGACCTTGTTGGTTTTTTCCAGCTCGTAGGGCGGGATCAGCAGTTCCTCGCGGCGGGTGCCGGACTTGGCGATGTCGATGGCCGGGTAGATGCGGGCGTCGGCGAGCTTGCGGTCGAGCACAATCTCGCTGTTGCCGGTCCCCTTGAACTCCTGGAAAATGTGTTCGTCCATGCGCGACCCCGTGTCAATGAGGGCCGTGGCGATGATCGTCAGCGACCCGGCCTCCTCCGTATTGCGGGCGGCCGAGAAAATCTTGCGCGGCACCTCCATGCCACGGGCATCCATGCCGCCCGAAAGGGTGCGCCCGGAATTGCTCATCGCATTGTTGAAGGCCCGGCCCAGACGGGTGAGGGAATCAAGCAGCAGAAACACGTGTTTGCCGTACTCGACCATCCGCTTGGCCTTTTCAATGGCCATCACCGAGATGCGCGTGTGGCTGAAAACATTCATGTCGTTGGTCGAGGCGATGACCTCGCCCTTGACATTGCGGTGGACCTCGGTGGCTTCCTCGGGCCGTTCATCCACCAGCAGCACCATCAGATCGCAGTCGGGGTGGTTGGTCGAAATCGCGTTGGCAATGTGCAGCAGCAGGGTCGTTTTCCCCGTGCGCGGCGGGGCCACGATCAGACCGCGCTGACCCCGCCCAATGGGGGTCATCAGGTCAATGACCCGCGTGGTGAGGATTTCGGGCCGTGTTTCGAGCACGAACCGTTTGTTGGGATTGATGGTGGTCAGCTGCTCAAAGGGCATCAGCCCGCGGTACCGGTCCACCGGCTCGTCATTGACGCTCAGGAGCACGCGCATTTGCGGACCCTTGTTGCTGGTGGTCACCTCGCCCTTGACGGCCAGGCCGGGGCGCAGATTGTTGCTGCGGATGAGTTCGGGCAGGACAAACACATCCGAACGCTGGGGCTCAAAGCCTGTTTTGATATCGCGCAGGAAACCGTAACCCTTGTCGGAAATCTCGAGCAGGCCCTCCGCCAAAACCGGTTCGCGCGCCGGGGCGGGCGTGTTCCGGGCAATGGCCGGGACCGGACGGTTCTGGGCGGCGGCCCGCAATTCCGAAAGGGTGATCATCCCCGGCACCGGGGCGGCGGCTGTGGCGGTGTTTTCCTCCGCCGCCGGGGTCGGGGCGGGGGATTCCGCCGCCGGAGCCACGGCGGTTTGAGCGGGGGAAATGTCCTCTTTTTCGGGGACGGCCGGAGACGGATGGTCCGTCCCGTTGCCATTGAGTGCGGGCTCCGCGGCGGGAGAAAGGAGGGCCTGCGGATCGGCTGGACCTTCGGCAATTTTCTTTTTCGGTGGACGGCCCCGGCGGGGTTTGGGGGCATTCGGATCGGTGATTTTAGCGGTTCTAGCCATATTAAAGGATGCGTCAGGACACACGTCACGGGACATGCCGAACGCAGAATAAGCGATGGCGCAGGGCCTGCTTACGGGAAAAATTCCAGGAATTTGTTTGGGTTTGGATCTCCGGAACCGGGGACCTTTTTGGGAAAATCCTGAATCAGGAAAAAATTCAGGGAGAATCTGGTGAGACAATATGCATGCGCCCTTTGATCTTGCAAGCAGAAATTTACAGGGCTTTTGTGGAGGCAATGCCCACATTCCTGCACGAGGACGAAAGCCTGCTGGCCGTCTCCAAACCCGCCGGCATCAATTCCCACCGCCCGGACCCCTTCGAACCCGAGGGCCTGCACGAATTCCTGCGCCGCCGCCTCCGGCTCCCGCACCTGAGCCTGCTCCACCGGCTCGACAAGGAAACATCGGGGGTCATGCTCTTTGGAAAATCCCCGGAGGCCGATGCCGCACTGACCGCGCAATTTGCGGAGGGACGGGTCCGGAAAACATATTTTTTTGTCTCCGCCTCCCGCACGCCGCAGGATCAATGGACCGTTTCCACGCCGGTGCGCGGGCAAAATGCGGAAACGGCTTTCACATTCGAAAGGGCCGTCACCACCGGGTTTCTCTACCGGGCCCAACCCCGCACGGGCCGCACGCATCAGATCCGCCTGCACGCCGCGGAATCGGGCTGTCCGGTGGCCGGGGACACGGAACACGGACCGGGTGCCCCCGCGCCGCGCCTGTTGCTCCACGCGGCGGTTTTGGAAATCCTCCACCCGCACACGGGTCAGCCCCTCCGCCTGGAGGTTCCGCTGCCCGGCTCCTTTCTTTCGCCCTCGGCGGGGGCCGTCGCACGGGAATTTGCGGAGACGGTCTTTGACGGGGAACAGACCGGGATATTCCGCCTGCGTCTGCCCCAGGCGGCGGATGTGGACCTGTATGGAAGCCTTGCCCTCATCCTGGCTGCGGAAGAGGGCGGGGACACAGGAGATCTGACCGAAGCCTTGCAGGCTTTTGCGCCGGAATCGGTTTACCTTAAAAAAACCCTCAAATCCGCCCGGGGTGAATCCGCCTCCCCCGTGCTCCTCTCGGGGGTGCCGGTCTCCGGCAAAAAAACGATCAGGGAAAACGGCGTCTCCTATGGCATCAGCATGGAAAGCGGCTACTCCACGGGAATTTTTGCCGATCAGCGCGAGAACCGTCTGGACTTGAGGCGTTGGTGCGAAGCGCGTCCACCCGGCTGCGAGATCCTCAACACCTTTGCCTACACCTGCGCATTCTCCGTCTGTGCCGCCCTTGGGGGGGCGCGCGCCACAAGTCTGGACCTTTCCAAAAGTTTTCTCGAATGGGGCCGGGACAACTTCCGGCTCAACGGACTCGATCCCGACGCCCATGACTTCATTTTCGGGGATGCCTTTGAATGGATGACGCGCCTGCACAAAAAGGGACGGACCTTTGATGCTGTGCTGCTGGATCCTCCGACCTTTTCGACGGCCAAGAACGGACGTGTTTTCAAGGCCGACAAAAACTATGGCGAACTGGCCGGGCTCGCCCTCCGACTGTTGCCCCGCCACGGCGGACTTCTTTTTGCCTCCACCAACATGGCGACACTTCCTGCCGCCGATTTTCGCCGCATTTTGCACCGCACCATTCAGGAGACCGGACGCCGCATCACGTCCGAACGATTCCAGACCCAACCGTGGGATTTTTGTGTCCCCGGTAAAAAACCGTACTTGAAGACTTTTTGGTTCGAGGTGGCTTAGGGAAGTTCACCCGCAGAGGAACGCAGATTTTCACAGATTTTTATTTGGGTTTCCTTGGGCTCCACCTGGACCGATCATAACATTCTGCTGTCTTGGCGCCAGGGACTGAGCCTCGGGATAAAAGCATTTCACAGATGAATATCGTTTACGAAACAGATAAAAAAGAATCTGCGCCCATCAGCGTTTATCTGCGGGTGAACCTCTGGGAGACTACTGTTTCCACATGAAGGACTGCTGCTTGGCCAGGACTTCGCCGTCGGGGGCGAGCATCTGGACGCGCCAGGAAACAATTTCGCCCAGGGCTTGGTATTCCTCACCGATCAAATCAAACTTCGTGGATTGGGACATTTTGCGGAGTTTTTTGGGGAAAGCCATGTCCACGGTCTTGCGCGTGGGCTGGCTGCCGCGCAGTCCGCGCAACTCCAGGCGGAGGGTGATGCCCGGCAGGGCTTCCTTCGTATCGGCCACCCAATGGATGTAAAAACGCTGACCGTACTGCGCGGGACGGTTCTGCGCGAGCTGGTCCTGGAACACGGCCCGTTCGTTGGTATCCACCGGACCCTGGTCGAGGTTGCGATCCAGGTAGAGCCGCTTGATGTCCCCGACCCTGAAGGTTCCGGCAATGGAGGGATTGGGCGGAACATCCCGGTCCAGGTCCTTTTCGAGCATCCGTTTCTCCTCCAGAATCAGGCGATGATCCTGATCGGTCTGCGCCCGAAGTACGGGGGCGGGGGCCAGACCCAGGAGCAACAGAAGCAGCAAAAGACACCGTGTCATGGACGGTTTATAATTTTTGCGGGACGCCAAAGCAAGGACGTTTTCTTTACTCCGGGACCCGGACCCTGTTCAATGGGGCGCACGATGTCCTCCACCCCGTTCAAAACCCGGATGAATCCCGAAAGCCTGCGCCATTTTAATGACGCCCTCGGGTATGCGGGTCTGAAGATGTTCCGGGATGCATGGGAGTCCCTGCAACGGGTCTCCGCAGAGCATGATGAGGAGCTGGCGGTGGTCCTGCTCAAGGCCGAGGTGCTCAATTCGCTGGGACGGTATTCCGAAACCCTCCTGCTTCTGGGTCCTTTTGTGCCGGAACATCCGCAGTGCGACACGCTGATCATCCAGTTCGCCTTCGCCACCCGCCGGGCGGATTCCCTCGACAAGGCCTACCAGATCCTGCACGCGGCGGTGACGGTTTTTCCCAAGACGGCCCTGATTCTCTACAACTACGCCTGCTACTGCGCCCAGCTCGGGCAGCACCGGACGGCCCTTGATTTCCTGAAAAGGGCGATTGAACTGGAACCCCCCTACGTGCGGATCGCCCAGGAGGATGAGGACTTCCTGCCGCTGTGCACCCATCCGGAATTCATCAAGCTGACCACCCCATGATGTTTGTCATTCACGATCCCCACTGTGCGGACTACCAGACCCCGGGCCATCCGGAAGCACCTTTTCGCGTGCGGGATTCCGCGACGTTTCTGAGGGAAAAACATCCGGACTGGACGTGGTCCGTACCGGTTCCGGCCCCGGATGAGGCGGTGCTGCGGGCCCACCGGGCGGAACACCTGCGCCAGTTGCGGGAGGGAGGGGAGGATTTTGACGGGGATACGCCCGACCTGCCGGGGATCGAAGCCCACGCCCGGCGCGGGGCGGGGGCGGCACTCGAAACGGGGCGACTGGCCCTGGAAGGAAAAAAGGCCTTCAGCCTGATGCGTCCGCCCGGCCACCACGCCACACCGGACCGCGCCATGGGGTTCTGTTACCTCAACCAGATCGCCATCGCGGCCCTGGAGGCGGTGGCAAAGGGCCTGAAGGTGGGAATCTACGATTTTGACGCGCACCATGGGAACGGGACGGAGGACATTGTCATGGGCCATGACAAAATCCGTTTTGCCTCGGTCCACCAGTTCCCCGGCTACCCCGGCACGGGAACACGGTCGCAAAAAAACTGTTTCAACTGGCCCGTGCGTCCGATGACTCCGCACGACGAACACCTGCGGGATTGCCGGACGGCGTGGGAGAAAATTCTGGAATTCCAACCGGACCTGATCCTTGTCTCGGCGGGCTTCGACGCCTACGTCGGGGACCCCATCACGGAAATGACACTGGAACGCGGGGACTTTGCCGAGATCGGCCGCTGGCTGCACGGGTGCCCGGTCCCGGTCGGATGCATTCTGGAGGGCGGCTACTCCCGCGACCTGCCCGGGTTGATTGACGCATTTCTGACCGCCTGGGAAACGGGACGGGGCTCGTGGGGTGAAAGGAATTTCACCCAGATGAAGGTTTTGTGATTTTTTGATCGGACAAACAACCGCTCCAACCACTCAGGAAAATCAGCCCCTATCAACCGTGGAAGAAGCGGAAACAGAGTGGCTCACCTCAAAGGATTCCGCACCTGGCACGTTGGATGCACCGCCTTGTTCGGCCTTGTATTCATCTCTGCTCTTGAACGTATTGTAAAAGCCTGTTCAGAGAAAAAGAGTGCAAGACTGCAATGGCAAGATTCGATAGGACCACGGGGTTTTTAAAGTCACGCACGGTAATGGCAGTCATGACCTTGTACAAAATTTGAAAAACGAAGAGAAAAATGCAGAGTTGAACGGACTGATCGACCTGAATCACGGCAAATACACTCAACACTGTGATGGTCAGATACAGGGAAGCCAGAATCCGGTTGCCCGGGTTATCGGAGCCGTAGGGCCAAAGCCGGAAACTGACTCTCGGCGTAAAGGCGAGGACAACACCCCAAAATCCCGCCACCAAAATGTTCACGATGAGGGAGGCGTATACGATTGTCATATTCCTTTTGCCGATCGGTCCTGGCCCCGCGGACCCGATGCGGAATCGGGATTTGCCGGGGCACAGGACGTGGTGTTGCAGGTGTTGGAATAAGGCGCATCGCCTTGTTCGGCTGGCTCCTGCCGCTGTATTCTTCGCTTCGGTCCTTCGTAGCGGTCGAAGAGACTTTTGTGCGAGCGATCGGACATTGGGCCGTCGCGGTGATAGTAATCAGAAACCCATCCGATCAGGAAATCCAATCTCTGATCCTGTTCCTCCCTGGTTCGAAACTTGTGTGGTTCGTGTGGGCGCCGACGGCAATTTGAAATGCAAACTTCCGGTCCCGGATCCAGAAGAATCAGTTCCGGAGCCCATGGAAAAGACGCTTCAATCAAATCCGTGTAGCAGCCCTCAATGATCCATGAATCATGCTCACGACAGAAACGTTGAACTTCATCGATTCTCTGCGCCCTGGGCCGCTCAATGTGGGTGTCGGGCTCCCAGAACACAAGGTCAAGGTCGAGGATTGTGGCCGCACCGCCTGCCGCCAGTCTGCTTGCCAGGGTCGATTTTCCAGAGCCTGAATTGCCGATGATTGCGACTTTCATATTTTTCCGGACGCTCCGGATTCGCGGAGACGGGCTTTTGAGAGCGTCAAAGCTCAACTATCTGCGACTGATAAAATCTTGGATGGTCATTCCGATGTCCTTTGCAATCTGACGCAGTAAAAAAGGTGATACATCTCTTCCCATATGAAACGGAACCGTTGTGCCCCGACCATCAGGATGTCGATACTGTTTGTGTGATCCGCGCTGTCTGACCTCGATAAATCCCAAGCTTTCGAGAATTTGGATGATCTCGCGTGGCTTTAATACCGCCTACGCCACAGTCACGGTCTGCGTGCCAACAAACTCGGCCTCCAACTTGGGCTCGCCGTCCTCCAAAAGCATTTCTACAACCTCTTTCAAGTTCTGGCTTAACTCATCCAGTGTGGCTGCCTGTGAGTGGGCACCAGGAAATCCGGGAATG
>JANRIZ010000030.1:0-18472 GCA_033764445.1 Verrucomicrobiia bacterium
TCATGAATTTCTCCACATCCGGCCGCCCGAAAAAATCCTCGTCCTCGTTGATGATTTTGCCATCGGACCAGAAATACCGGCAGGTGGGGGAAACGGGGAGCAGGGTGAGATAATCGGACACATTTCGTCCGGCCGACGAGAAAAGTTCCTCGATGACATGCGGCATGGTGATCAGCGAAGGACCCGTGTCCCAGGTGAATCCGTCCTTTTCAAAGCGGCTGACCTTTCCACCCGTCGAGGCGTTTTTTTCCAGGATGGTCACCGCAAAGCCGGCAGAGGCCAGCCGGATGGCCGTTCCCAGACCGCCGAGTCCGCCACCGATGATGACCGCTGTTCGCCTGCCCATGGGAAAGAAGTAAACAGTCGGCCCTCAACAGTAAACAGCAAACAAATTGAATTGTTTTCATTCGCGTCATTTGGGTTATAAACGCGGGTTCATGCATCCCTGGATACACAAACCACTGGGTCTGGCCGTCGATTATGCGGCCTTTCGCATGCTCAATTTCTGGCATTGGCGTCACCACATCCATGCCTCGACGCCCCGGGAACTGGAGGAATACCGATTGAACGCCTCCGACCGGACCGATGCGGACTATTTCGGAATCGAAGGGGCCGCGGCGGTCCCCCTTGAGGACCGTCCGGATGGAAGACCCCGGACCTTGATCTTTGACACGCCGCATCCGTGTGATATCGGTGAAAACAACCGGGTGGTGGTGGATGTCTTTCAGACCCGTCCGTGGGAGGGGGCCCCCGTACTGATTTTTCTGCACGGATTCATGTCTGCCAGTGACACCGGTTACCGTCTGTGGGCGCGTCTGCTCAATCGCCGCGGGAGCAATGCCCTGTTTTTTCACCTGCCCTACCACTATGCCCGACGACCCGCCGGGTATGTCAGCGGGGAGCTGGCGATCAGTTCCAACATCGTGCGTCTGGCCGAGGGGCTGCGTCAGGCCGTGAAGGAACAGCGGGTGGTTTTGCAGACCCTGCGGAACCGGGGGGCCCGGAAGGTGGGCCTTTTTGGGATGAGTTACGGAGGGTGGGTCTCGGCATTGACCGCCTCTGTGGAGACCCCCGACATGGTGGTTCTCTGCGAACCCATTGTGGACATCGAACATGTCATGTGGGAATCCCTCGCGGCCCGCACCATGCGCCGTCAGTTGCAGGACCGGGGGGTGACACGCGAACTGCTTTCACCGATGATCCGGAAGGTCAATCCCCTCGTCAAAACCACCCGGGTGCCGGGTCGGGACATGCTTTTTCTGGCCGGGGAATATGACCGGATCGGTCCGCCCGAGTATGTCGAGGCCCTGGCCCGAAAGTGGGGGGCCCACTACCGCATGTACCGTCAGGGCCACTGCGGGTACAAACTGCAGCATGCCGGGTGGAAGGACATGCAGGAACTGCTGCTGGAGAGGTTTCTGGGGTGAGGCCGTGGCGTGTTGGTCAGCGTCGCAATTTTTCCGGGAGGAACATGACAAAACTTTGGGCGACCAGAAAGGCCGTGATGTAGAAAAAAAGGATTTCCTCCAGCGGGAGCACCCCCAGAAGTTTGATGCCCAGGTTCTGGGCGGGGTCAAATATCCAGACGCCGTCCCGCACCGCAATAAAATCAACCACGGTGTAGTAAGTGCCAAAGCCCAGGCCCGGGATCAGGATGGCCGGGAGATTGCGCAGATAGATTCGCCAAGCCAGCGCCCATTGGATGCCGACGATCGGCAGCATCCACACGAGCAGATGGAAGAGGTAGTTGGTCGGATGGGGTTCCGACAGGTAGGCAAAAATCATGACTGCTCCTTTGGGGTGGAGGGGGCCAGGGATTTGCCCCGGGCGAGAATCAAAATGCACAGGAGCATCACATTGACCGCTTCAAAGACGAAGAAGAGGTATTCCTCCAGGGGCAGGTATCCGATCCGGAAGGAATAACGCCCCTCGGGAAAATTCCAGATATTCCGAAAGACGGCATAATTATCCCACGGACTCGTGAAGGCGAAAACAATCAGCAACACGGCCCCGGCCCAGAGAAGATGGGCGGACCGGATTTTTTTCCACGCCAGAAACAGCAGCAGCAGGGTCAGTGGAAGATTGAACCAGAGATGAAATTGGAGGTAGGTCAGTCCCATGTCAGCGTGAAATCTGGCACAAAATGCGCCAAAGGCAAAGGAGGGAGTCGGGAAGGAGGGGGCAGGGTCGTCGCCCGTTACCGGGAGATATCCGTCTGGTTGAGGATATTGAAGCCTGCCTGATGCAGGACCGAGACGGCGATGTCGTTGTCGTCAACGTGAATGGCCAGACAGGATTTGCCGCGGGGCTGGATCAGAAAGGAGTAGACAAAAAGCACATTGCATTCCGCCTGGACCAGGGCGGTGAGCACATTTTTGAAGTCCACCTCCGGACGCTCCATTTCCACCGCCAGCAGGGCGCATTCACTGAAGGCGTAGGCGTGCTCGGAAAAAATCATGCGGGCGGTGTCGGGATCGTCCACCACGATGCGGTTGATCGCCGAGTCCGTCGTGTCGACAATCGAGAGGGCGACCACATGGACATTGTGTTGGGAGAAGAGTTTGACCAGGTCCAGAAGACGCCCCACTTTGTTTTCGACAAAGACAGAAAATTGGATGACAGGGTCCTGGGCTTTTTTTGAGGTGGAGGCTTTCGGCATAGGGGATTATTAAGCAAATGAATGTAAAATCTCCAGTTTTTTTTATTATTCCTTGAAGGTAAACATTTTTTCCGGTTCGACCGATTTAAGACAGAATCCGTCTTCTTTGGTTTGACCCCGCCCCAGTCTCAATTTAGTCTCAATAGCAATGAATGAGGAACAGAGGAACCGGCTGACCCAGTTTATTGAGGCGAAGGGATTGCGGATGACTTCGCAGCGGGAGGCCATTCTCGGTGCGGCTTTCAACACCACGGAGCATTTTACCGCGGAGCAGCTCCTGGACATGGCGCGGAAATTGGATGCCAGCGTGTCCCGGGCGACCGTGTACCGGACCCTGCCGATCCTGGTGGAGAGTGGGATGCTCAAGGAGATGGATTTCGGGGGGGACAGCAAGTACTACGATCCCAACTACGCCGAGCATCCGAGCCACAACCACATCGTCTGCACGGATTGCAAACGGATTTTTGAATTTTCCAGCAAGAAGATAGAGAAGCTTGAGAATGCCGTGGCCGAGGAGTTTGGCTTTGAACTCTCCAACCAGATCCTTCAACTGCGCGGATCGTGCCAGGAACTCAAGGAGCGGGGCGTGTGCCACAAGAAGGAAACGGTCCACTGAGGCGGGAAGGATGACAGTCCCCCGCAGACTTGTCCCGGATGGATCGGGATGTCGCAGAAAGCCGCAGATGGGGAAAGACTCTCACCAAGAACACAGAAAACACAAATGGGGGGAGTTTTAAACACAGATTGGCTCAGATTAGCGCAGATTTTTTTGAGTGACCGAGAACCGGCAACCGAGAACCCATTCCACCCTATCGGCAATGGGCCATCAGAAATTGGAAATCGAAAATGCCTCTATTCTGCCGCGTGGCGCAGGAGTTCCTCGGTTTTTTCCCAGCCGATGCAGGCATCCGTGACCGAAACGCCGTATCTGAGTTGGGAGAGGTCCTGAGGGATCGACTGGCTGCCCTCGTGCAGATGGCTTTCGAGCATGGCCCCGATGATCGACGTGTCCCCGTTTTTGCGCTGTTCGACCAGACTCTTCCAGGCGATTTCCTGGCGGTCGTGCAATTTGCGGCTGTTGCCGTGGCTGCAATCGATCATCAGGAACGGAGGCAGCCCCGCCTTGACCAGACGTTCCCGGGCGTCGCGCACGCTTTCCGGGTCGAAATTTTCACGGGAATTGCCCCCGCGCAGGATCGGATGGGCCAGGGGATTGCCCAGGGACCGGATCAGACTGATCTGGCCCTGCTCGTTCATTCCCAGAAAACTGTGCGGATTGCGGGAGGCTTTCATCGCATCCAGCGCCACCTGGAGATTGCCATCGGTCCCGTTTTTGAAACCCACGGGCATGGACAGGCCGCTGGCCATCTCGCGGTGGGACTGGGACTCCGTCGTGCGGGCCCCAATGGCCGCCCACGAGACAAAATCACCAAAGTACTGGGGGGTGATCGCATCCAAAAACTCACTGGCCGTGGGCAGGCCCATGGCCGTGACTGTTTTGAGAAGGTGTCGCGCCGTGCGAAGCCCCTTTTCGATGTCGCAGGAGTCGTTCATGTCCGGATCATTGACCAGCCCCTTCCATCCGGTGGTCGTGCGGGGTTTTTCAAAGTAGACGCGCATGATGGGAAGGATTTTGGCGGAGAGTTCCAGCCGCAGGGCATTCAGACGCCGGGCGTATTCCAGGGCGCTGACCGGGTCATGAATCGAGCAGGGACCGACAATGACCAGCAGACGGGAATCCTCCCCTTTGAGAATCCGGGCCACCTCCTCGCGTCCGCGCATGACCGTATCCAGGCATTCGGGCGTCATCGGCTCCTCCAAAGTCAGGGCCTGGGGGGAACTGATCCTGACAATCTCACGGACGCGGATGTTGTGGATTTGCTGGGGTGTGGTGTGGGTTTGGCTCGAAACGGACATTCCGGCAATTTACGGTTTATGGCGTGAGAGGGCAATGAAATCTTTGGGTGCTTTGGGTGGCACAAAAAGGGGACTGCCCGTAGATGGGGAAAGACTCTCACAAAGAACACGGAGATCACCAAGGGAGGGGGAGAATGTCTCATTTCGAATGTCTAATGACTATTGGCCGATTCCGCTCGTTCAACTCCGACATACGTCGCGAGCAGGCGCACAACGCTCAACGGAATTGCCACTAAAGGGGGACTTCCCCTCAGACTTGTTACGGACGGATCGGGATGAGGCAGAGAACCGCGGATTTTTTAAACGCCGACAACCGGCAACCAAGAACCGGCAACCGACCCTAGACTTTGCCGCAGAGGGCGACCTTCAGACCCAGCTCGTCCATCATGGCCGCCTTGGCGTAGAGCGCCTTGCGGGCTTCGGCGAGCGTGGGGGCATAGGCGACCTGGATGTGGTTGGACTTGTGCCGTGCCATCATCTGATCCCGGCTGATATCCTGAAGTACCACATGCATGATCGGCCACTGGGGCGTGGTTTCCTTCCAACGATCCTCGGTTTCCTCCCGGGGAAGCTCGACGACCTCGCCGATGCCCGTATCAAACTTCAGTTTTTCATCCTCGATAAACACGCGGCTCCAGACAATCCAGCCCGGTTTGCTGATTCCCTTGAGCGTGCTGCCGCCCAGACGGAAATACATGGCAGGCTGACGTTCCCCGCTGGCCCCGCGGTATCCGCCAATGTAATGGCTGGCGGGCGCCGCACCGGAGATCAGGAACACCCACACGTAGGCATCCAGTTTCAGGTCCTTGTACTGGCGACCCCAGCGCAGGTCATGCAGTGTGTTGTCGGGAAGGTAGCCCAGGCTGTCCCAGACGATTTTGGTGACCATTCCGTCCAAGCCTGCACATTCATCTACTTCATTAAAATGGGTCAGAGGCTGGTTGGGGTAAAGCACCTTGCCGGTTTTTTCGTGTTTGACCGGGGGGCGGTCGGAGCAGTTGAGCAAACCCTCGACCAGGTCCGAGGCCGGGGCCAGGTCCTTGAGGCCCTGCTGGTATTGGATGCCGATGGCCGAACAGCCAAAGTCATCGGCGATGCGGACCGCCGCCACATACATTTTGCACTGTTGCAGGATCTGGTTTTCCGTCAGTTCCGTCTCCTCGTCGGACCCCAGATGGAAGGTCATCCCCTTGTCGAGCAGCCACTGGTAGACCTCCCGGGCCTCCGAGTCGGATACCGTCAGCATCCGTGCGTACAGGGCCGACTGGCTGAGACGTTCCTTGAAGACACCCGTCCGGTGGAGCAGCTCGTCGGGAATGATCGCGTTGTACATGCCCATGCAGCCCTCGTCGAAGACACCCATGATGGCCTTTTTGTGCTGGAGTTCCCGGGCCAGCTCGCGACCGAGTTTTTCCATCTGACGGGGGATGGTGACTTTTTTGAGGGGAAGCACATGGTCGGTCTCGTGTTTGACCTTGCCCTTGAGCAGCCAGCTGCGCAGTCCGGTCAGAAAATATTCGTCCTGAAAATCCTCGCTCCACAGGGAGGAATATTTGATCCCCGCCTTGGTCATGGACCCGTTGAGATTGAGCATGCCCACCAGCCCCGGCCAGGTGCCGCTCCAGTTGGCAACGGTCAGGATCGGCCCGGTATGGGTGGAGAGCCCCGGGAGCAGATGATGGCTGTATTGCCAGACCGCCTCGGCGACAATCAGTGGCGCGTCCTGCGGGATGTTTTCAAAAACCTTCATGCCCAGTTTCTGGCTGTCGATGAAACCATGCTGGAGTTCCTTGTTAAAGCCGTGGGCGCGTTTGACGGAAAACCCCTCCTTTTCAACCGCCTTGACGATCTGTTTTTCCATTTCCTCCTGTTTGGCCCAGCATTTGGCGTTGGCTGTGGTGCGAAGATCGCCATTGGCGACAAGATAGATGGTCTGATGGGTGGTTTTGGGCATAAAATTGCGAGGGGTTGGAGTTGGTGAAGGACCATCAATCAAGCAACTTACGGGACGGGGTTCAAGCGGGGAATTGTGACACATCCTCCACTTGGGAAGCGCCTTCAGGGGGCACGGTGCCGACCTCCATCAAAATGTACGGGAGACCCATGGCACCCGGTCGCATCAACAGGTGAATGCCTTGCAGGCAGGAGCCATTTCCTTGCCTCCGAATGTCTGCCCGACGTCGGCAAAGGCGATGATGTGTCCCTTGCGAACGTCATTGGAAACATTGACACCGCTTTTATGGGGAAGTTTGGAGGTGAACACCACGATATCGCCTGCCTCCAGCTCCACCGGCTGCCCCTGGTTGGGATCATTGACCGACCAGCATTCGAAACCCAGGGGACCTTTCCGAACCGGCAACAGGGAATCCAGACTCATGCCGGGGTGAACCCACAGACAGCCGTTTTCGATTTTGACCCGGTTGAGGGCCGCCCATATGGAGAAATAACCTCTGGATGTCTGGGAGTAATTGTCATCCTGATGCCATGGAAACACATCCGGGTTCGGATATTTGTACACGAGTTGCCAAGCGAACAATCCCGCCCGGGGTCCCGCGACGGACCGTGCCAGGGCTCCCACCTTGGGTTGAAGACTGAAAGTGTCGATGGCCTCATGGTGCAGGACATGTGCATCCAGGGAGTTGACAAAGGAAATCTTCCCTTTTTTGGAAATGAATCCATCCGATTGCAGGCGGGATTCGTAATCGGCCACAGCCGCGTCGGCGATGCTGACAAATGCCGCCATCTCATCAGGGGTGAAAAACTGGCGGCGGATGAAAAATCCCTCGCGTCTGATTTGTTCCAGTTCAACAGAGGTGGCCGGGGCATGGGAGGTGTCGGGGGTGTGGATCATGTCAGTACGATAACAAAACAATTGATAAAATCTTTGCGAATATTAACATTCAAGTATGAGCCGGTTCACACCTCCTCCCGCAGGGTCGCACCAGCGGGTGAAATTGAAACAGCAGTTTCCAAGCCTCGCGCTGACCGGAGTGGCGGCGGAATTTTTCCCGCGCTACCGGAATCCGAAGCGGATACGGTTTGAGCATGATGTGGTGTATCTGAGTTTTGTGATGCGCGGGCGTTGTGAACACGTGTTGCAGGAGACCCGCTATCCTGAAAGGCCCGGGTCGGTCAGTGTGGTGCATTACGGGCAATCCCATTATTTTGACACGATCCATGGCGCCATTGATGTGATGAACCTGTACATCGACCCTGTGAATCACCCCCTGCCACGCCTGCCCGATCCGTTGAATGAACTGTTGCCGGGACTGGTCAGTCTGCACCGGAACCTTGGGCATCACCTCAACCGCGTGGTGCGTTTTGAGCAGGAAAATGTGCAACACTCCCTCCGGGTTCTTCAGGCGTTGCACGAGGAGCTTTCCTGCAGGAGGACAGGATGGGAGGAGGCGTCCCGCGATTTGTTCCGTGTGTTTCTGATCGAATGTGTGCGGTCCCTGCTGCGCAAACGTCCGCCCTACGTTCCGGGGAGGGATGTGTCGTTTCCGGCCGAAAAAATCAGACAGTGTTTGGAGAAGGATGTGACCCGGAGCTGGTCCCTGTCGGAACTGGCTTCCATGGCCGGTCTGAAACGGCAGTCACTGTGCCGGAGCTTCAAACGGCACACGGGCCAGACCGTGTTCAATTACCTGTTGCAGCGGCGCATTCAAAAGGCCATGTACCTGCTCCGTTCCACGGAGGACAAGGTGTTGTCCATCGCAGGCGACTGTGGATTCCGGGATGTGGCCTATTTCAACACCCAGTTCAGGCGCTTCGTGGGCCATCCCCCGCGGGCGTACCGTCAGTTGAAACATCAGGACATGAGAAGGGTTGACAGCGGACGGATCAAAAAGGAATGATGGTCTGTCTTGAAACCCCTGCACATCCTCCACACCGAAAGCTCCATCCACATGGGCGGGCAGGAGTTGCGCATCATCCAGGAAACCGGGTGGCTCAACGCGCACGGACACCGGGCCTGGATTGCCGCCCGCGCGGATTCCGCGATCTACCGCATGGCCGGGGACCGCGGCGTCCCTGTCATCGATATGCCATTTCGCGGGTCATTCAACCTCCGCGGTCTTTTCAAACTGGTGCGGTTCTGTGCCCATGAAAAGATCGACGTCATTGATTGCCACAGTTCCCGGGATGCCAGTGCCGTGGCCCTGGCACGCCCGTTCATGAAAACCCGTGTGGTCCGGAGCACCCACATCTGCAAACGGCTCAAGGACGACTTCTTCCGGCGACTGATCTGGAAACATGGTGCCCACGGGCATATTGCGACCAGTCAGAGCATTCGCCGCCGCCTGATCGATCAGGGCCTGGCCCTCCCGTCCCAAATCACGGTGGTCGGGGAATCGGTCAATCAGGAGATTTTTCACCGGGGTGTCTCCCCCGGCACTGTGCGGGCCGATTTTGGAATTCCGACCGGGGCCAGAGTCGTGTCGCTGGTGGGGATGATCCGCAGCAACAAGGGTCAGCAATATCTCGTGCAGGCTGCGGACCGGGTGCTTGAACAATGTCCGGATGTCTGGTTCATGCTCGTGGGGGGGGCGACAGAACAGAAATACGTGGATTCCCTCAACGACCATCTTTCCCGGGTGAGACACCGGGACCGGATCATTCTCACCGGTTTTCAGCGGGAGGTTGAAAAGTTCATCGCCGCCAGTGATGTCATCTGTCTGCCTTCGGAGACGGAGGCGCAATCCAAAATCATCCCGGAGGCTTTTGCCATGGGAAAACCCGTGGTGGCCTCCCGTGTGGGGGGCATTCCGGACATTGTCACCGATGGGGAGAACGGACTGCTCTGCCCCGTGGGGGATGTCGGGGCCATTGCCGCCGCCTTGGTGCGGGTCCTGACCACCGATGTTTCGGCCATGGTTGAAAAGGCCCACGCCCTGGCCCTCCGGGAGATGAACTTTGACCGGCTGATGGAAAAAACCGTGGCGGTGTACCGCCGGATCCGGGGGGAGCCATGAATCCCTCGGTTCCCGTGGGCATGTATCACCACGTCAACCGCAACGCCCGGGACTTTATCACGGTCCATACCGACCATTTTGCGGACCAGATGGCGACCCTGGCACGCGAGGGCTACACCACGCTCAGCGCGGCGGAACTGCTCGGGTACATGCTCGGCAAGCAGGAGGTGCCGGCCAAGTCCTTTGTCATCACCTTTGATGACGCCTGGCTGGATGTCTATGTGCACGCCTTTCCCATCCTCAAAAGGCACGGATTCAAATTCACCGTCTTTGTCGTGACGGACTGGACCGAGGCCGCGACGCACAATGCGCCGGCGGTGCTCCCCTCCGAGTTTCCTCCGCATGCGGAGGCCGAGAGACTCCTGGCCGAGGGACGGGCGGGGGAGGTCATCTGCGGATGGCCCCATCTGCGGGAGATGATCGGGAGCGGCCTGTGCGGGGTGGAAATGCACACCGCCTCGCACCGGGAGGCCACCCGGATGCTGCCCGAGGAATTGCGCGAGGAAATCCGCCGCGCCCGTGAGGCCCTCAGAATCAACCTGGGCATTGAAAGCCGCCATCTCTGCTGGCCCAAGGGACGCCATGATCTGCAGTCCTCCTTCATTGCCCGGTCCGAGGGGGTGCAGGCCACCTACCTGGTCCGTCGTGGCGTCAATCTCAGGGGGGGCGGCGGCTTTGGCATCAAACGGTTCACCGTGGGGGATTTCCCGGGGTTCTGGCTGATGAACCAAATCCGCATTTTCTGCCGTCCGCTGTACGGATATCTGTATTCGCGCTTGAAGCCCGACCGGCTGAAGGAGAAACTGATGGGCCGCATCCGAAAGATCGGCTGAAAATTTCCAAGAAAGGATCCAAGGCATGACTGACCCCCTGAAAAAAATATTTTTCCTGTACGGACTCATCCTGCTGACCGGGATGGTCGGGGCGGCGCCGGCGCCGGTGGAAAAGTCCCGGCTGACGATGACACCCGGGCAGTATCTGGAAATCGGACGCCGCATCTGGAAGAATGAATGCGGGGGCACCTTTGACGGACTGACCACATGGAATGCCGGGGAGGGATTCATTTCCCTGGGGATCGGTCATTTCATCTGGTATCCCAAGGATCGCGAGTTCGCCTTTGAGGAAAGTTTCCCCGCCTTTGTGCAATTTGCCCGGGACCGGGGGGCGGTCATTCCGGCGTGGATCCTCAAAACCCCGGACTGTCCCTGGGATTCGCGTGAGGAGTTCCGGAAGGCATTCCATCAGAAGCCCATGACCGAATTGCGCGACTTCCTGTCCCGGAATGTGCCCTTGCAGGCGGAATTTATCGCCCGGCGCCTGGAGCAGGCCCTGCCCAAAATGCTGGCCACCCTCCCGGTGCCGGACCGGAAACCCATTGCTGAAAAGTTTTACCTCGTTGCCTCCACACCGGTCGGACTCTATGCGCTGATGGATTACGTCAATTTCAAGGGGGAAGGCATCAAGGAGACGGAACGGTATCAGGGTCAGGGTTGGGGACTGTTGCAGGTTCTGCAGGAGATGACGATGCCGGTGGAGGGGCGGGAGGCGGCCCGCGAGTTTTCCAGGGCCGCCGGGGCGGTGCTGGTGCGGCGCATTGAAAACAGTCCCGTGGAGCGCGGTGAAAAGCGCTGGCGCGACGGATGGCTCAACCGCACCGCCACCTACCGCCCATAAGGCCGTTTTGATCACAGCCACCCAAACGCAGAGGCACATTCACAAGGGAAAGGAAAGGGTATGACCGGCAAAAAAATCCTGTTTCAGGGGAAACACATCAATCTGGTGGCCGAGGGCCGCTGGGAATTTGCGGAGCGGCCGCGGGTGTGCGGGATCGTCTTCATCGCGGCGATGACCCCGGAGAAAAGGGTCATCATGGTCGAACAGTATCGTCCGCCCGTGGGCCGGATCGTTGTGGAGCTGCCGGCAGGGCTGGCGGGGGACATTCCCGGCCAGGAACACGAGGACCTGGCCGTGGCCGCACGCCGGGAGTTGCTGGAGGAAACCGGATACGAGGCGGCGGAGATGCACAAAGTGATGGAGGGAGTACCCTCGGCGGGCATTTGCAGCGAGGTCCTGACTCTTTTTGTGGCCACAGGACTGAGGAAGGTGTCCGAGGGGGGAGGTGACGCCCATGAGCAGATCACCGTCCACGAGGTGCCCATCGGACAGATGAATGACTGGCTTGCGGCGCAAACGGCTCTGGGAAAAACGGTCGATTACAAGGTGTATGCGGGACTGTGGCATCTGGAGACCCTCCGGAAGTCGTGTGCGTGACCGGGAACCGCTGACCCGTTCCGCACCGTCATGGCGCTTCCCCGCATACAGAGCCTCCTGGCCAGGGCAAGGCCGCCCCTGGGACGGACACGTTGTTTTCCGGGTGGGCAACCGAACCACTTCAGGCCCCCCCAAAAAATCGTTTTGTCTATTTGTCTGCAATGATTAATCAATGGGGGGTGGAAGTGCCACAACAGATCATTCAGGAGGCTGTGGCCGTGCTTCGGGCGGGGGAGGTGGTGGGCATGCCCACAGAGACGGTTTATGGACTCGCGGGTGATGCGAGGAATCCCTCGGCTCTGGCCCGCATTTACGCCATCAAACAACGGCCGGAATTTGATCCGCTGATCCTGCACGCCGCCACATTTGAAAAGGTCTTCGAGGCTGTGGATACCTTTCCGCAAAAGGCGCGGGCGTTGGCGGAGGTCTTTTGGCCGGGGCCGCTCACCCTCATTCTGCCCAAAAAAAGCTGGGTGCCCGATCTCGCCACCTCCGGCCTCCCCAGCGTCGCCGTTCGGGTGCCCGCGCACCCGGTCGCGCAGACGTTGCTGCGGAAGTTTGACGGATTCCTGGCCGCGCCCAGTGCCAACAAATTCGGACGCATTTCACCGACCACCGCCGGGGCTGTCCGGGCGGAGCTGGGGGGGGAGGTCCCCATCGTCCTCGACGGCGGACCCTGTTCCTGCGGAATAGAATCGACCATTGTTTCCTTTTTGGAACCGGAACCCCGTGTGCTCCGGTGGGGGGCATTGACCCTTGAACAGATGGAGCCGGTGATCGGACGCATTGCCTTTCAGGAGAAAGCGGATCCGCGGCTGGCCCCCGGCAATATCGCCTCGCATTATGCGCCGCGGACCCCGTTGAAACTGTGGCAGGAAACCGACCCCGTTGAGACGGGACTCCGGATCGGTCTGCTGGCCCTGCGGGTGCGCCCGATGGACACCCCGCAGCGGGTGGGGTTTGCAAAACGATTCCACGCCCTGCGTCTGCTCAGCCCGGGCGGGGATTTGGAGGAGGCCGCCGCGCGGTTTTTCCAGGCGCTGCGGGAACTCGATGCGCTGGGTTTGGATGGCATTTATGCCGTGCCGTTTCCCGAACACGGACTCGGACGCGCCCTGAATGACCGGCTGTGTCGGGCCGCCCATGGGACAAGAGTCCCATGATCAACGGGGGGGACCCTCCTAAAAATCCGTGTTTGATCCGTGGCTCTCAAAGAGTCTGGTGAAATCGGAGGCCACGGATGAAACACCGATCGAACACGGGTCAGAAAAATGCCAGACACGATTCGAACCTGATAGATAAGCAGGCTGTTTTGTCCCACTGTTTTCCATGTGCGCCCTCGCTTTCAATGCAAGAGACGCTCCATCATCAGATTGGTGACACAATTCTGTGCATTTTCAGGCTCTTCCATCCGTGTTATCCGTGATATCCGCGGTTAAAAAATCTGCGGTTCCCTGCGACATCCCGAACCATCCGGGACAAGTCCGTGGCTCTGCCACCGATCGTTTCACTGAAACACTCACGGTTTCAGATTTTGGGAGAGGCCCTAAAATTCGATTTTCCCCGCGCTGACATTACCCTCCTCGTCCTCCATGCGGATGAAGAGCCGTTGTTGGTCCTTGGGGATTTTGTATTGGAAACTTTCGGTCCGGGAATCGAACATGCCATTTTCGGGCATGAGGACATTGTAATCGCGTCCGTCCGGCGAGATGGTGACGGATTTGACGTTGCTGACCGCATCGCGGACCGTGAAGGTGGCCTCCGGCCTTTTGACCGAGACATCCTCGAGTTTGGGCGGGGTGGAGTCGATGACAAAGACCAGACTTTCCGCCTCCGAGGAGAGGGCCTCTGCCGGGGCGTTGTCCGGGGCATCCGAGGCCAACACACGGAGCGTGTATTCGCCATCCGGCCATCCCGAGGTATCCCAGGCGAGGTAGGGTGTGGCGGTTTTTTCCGCGAGCAAGGACCATTCCCTGTCGCCCGCCAGCTTGTACTGGACCTTGTACTCCAGGGAATCCTGGTTGGAATCAGTCACCTTCCAGTAGGCAAAATGCATGTTGTCCTGGCTGGGCCGCTGGGTTGACCGAGGCGGGGCGCCAAACATTTCCAGGGGATTCCCCGGGGCCGGCAGACCCGCGGGATGGTTGCCGGCATTTTTCGCCATTTCCATCTGACCGATCTGTGCCGCCATTTGAGCCATATTCGGTCCGCCCGCCGCCCCGAGCAGGCCCGGCGGCATGGCGCCCGTGCTGACGACATTCACCTGGGTGATCCGTGGGGGCAGATTGCGGGGCAGCGAGTAGACGGCGACTTCATCCACCTTGGGGGAGGCATTGCCCTTGAGCGTCATCCGGTACTGGAAATACTGTGCGGCGGGACTTTGGATCCGGTTCTTTTTGAGTTCCGTCCATGCCGACCAGGTTTTGTCCGCCTTGGGTGTGTTGCCGGTCCGGGTCTCAAAGGTCACCGCACTGCCTTCGGGAATCGAGGCGCGGCCAGTCAGATTGCCCCAGCGGGAAAAGGATTTTGAATTGTACACTTCGGATTCAAACGATCCCTCGGAGGCCGGATCGGGGCCGATTTTCCAGAGAGCGCCCAGATTGCTGCCTGCCGCCGTCATTCCGCTGGCGTCGGACTCCGGGAAAAGGGCGGTGATCTGGTTGGAATCCAGTTTCAGAAGCGTCCGGGCCTTGCCCCGTGGATCGACCTCAAAAATGTAACCCTCGTCCCCCGTCCCCAGAAGGGCATTTCCGTTGCGGACCGCCAGGCTGTGGGTGGTCGCCTTGGAGGACCATATTTTTTCCGGATATCCGTCCGGCAAAATGAGGTACAGGTCGCTGGACCCCCCCTTGCCGGAGGAGGCATCCGGGGACCTGTCTCCGGCACCCGGGAGCGCATTCATCATCGCCATCATCTCATCCTCCGCCGCATTTTGCGGGTGGGAATCCTTGGAGGCTTTGCCCGGGAGCTTGGTCATTTTGGACAGAGCCGGGGCGGCGGGCCGGGCGGCGCCGAGGGCGACCGCGTAAATCGCACCTTCCGGAGTGAGGGCCATTTTTTTGATCTCTTTCTGGCCGCTGGAGAGAAGCACAAAGGCCTCCGCCGATTTCGGATCGATCCGGTAGAGCAGCCCCGTGCCCTGGGACCCCGCCAGGAGGTTTCCCTTTTTATCCCATTCCAACGCGATGATGTTGGGTTCGTCACTGTCGTAAAAAATCCGGCCCTTTCCATCGGGGGTGACCTTGTAAATCAGACCCTTGTCCCCCGTGGCCACAAAGAGATTGTCCTCCCGGTCGAACGAGAGAGCCCAGATGTTTTTTTCCTTGAGATCGAAAAAAACCTCCGCCTTGTCCTTGGCCGGGATTTTGTAGACCTTGCCGTTGGGGGAGGTGGCCGCAAAAAGTTCCCCCTTGCCGTTGAGCGCCAGTGCAAAGACGTGGGCGTCCTCCGAATCGTACCAGACCTCGGCTTTGCCGTCTTTGACGCGATAGACATGGCCTTCATCGCCTGTCCCAATAAAGAGCGTGCCGTCCTTTGCCCGCACGGCACTCCAGAGATTGGGCGAGGAGACATCGGAAATTTTTTTGAGAGCCGGTGCCAGAACCACAAATCCGTCATCGGTCAGTGTCACCCCGCGTGCCGTGCCCTTGCTGAAATCCGCATAGGTGTCATCCGTCGCCTTTTGGGTTTCGACCGCCCCCAGTGGCAGGAAGAGCATCAGAAAGAACCCAAGAGGGAGGCGCCGGAGGGGGGAGGACATGATCATCATTCAATTTCGAGGGTGATTGTTTTGGAGCCCACCGCGACGCCGGGCATTTCAATGGTTTCGCGGAAAATTTCCGCATCGGCCAGCGGGGTCGAGTCATCCAGATGACGGGAGTCGCCCATGACCGAGAGGAGGGAGGCGGGCACATTTTCGGAGACCTTGTCCTCGATGACCACCCCCGGCGTCCGTTGGAGCAACCGGGCGTAGAAGGCGTTTTGGGGAACCTCCCGGTTGAGCAGGGTGACAATCTGGGTGACCGATTTTGGGCGTTCCCCACGGCTGAAAAGCGGGACGCGGGGCTGGGAGAGCGTCCGACTCATCAGTTCCGGAAGACGCGCCTCCTCCTGGCCCCCGGCCATGAGCAATGCGAGCAAACCGCCTCCCGGACCGCCGTTGTTGACCGTGCGGGCATCGGCGATCTGGAGGCGCAGGGAACCGGATTTGATTTCCTCCGGAATCCTGACCTTCAACGTGTGGGGGGACCTGTCTCCGCGGAAGGAGCGGGTCCAGTAGCGGAGATTGACCGTGTCACCGGGTTTGACCCGGGTCTGATCGACCACCAGATCGTCCAGTGAGAGTGTGGACCGTTTTTCGGACATGTTCAGAGTCAGCTCCAGGGATTCGATCCTGGGGATTTCGAAGGGATTGGCGTAGACACTGGTCAGTTTGGAGGCCGTTTCCATGAGCAGCAGCATGAGCCCCCCCGTATTGGAGGCGGAGTAGATGTCGTCAAAGACCAGGTCCGGGTGACCCTTGATTTTGGCCCGGCCCGTGACCCGTGTCGTGAATTCGTTGGAGAGGTCGGGGGAGCCCATGAGTGTTTTGGCCAGGACCATCGTCATGATCGCCGGGGTCAGCTGCGTGTGCTGCATGACCTGGGCGCGGACCACCCGGGAGCCTGACGCCGGGTGGTTGAGTGTGATTTTGACCGGGATCATCGGTGTGATTTTGCCCACCTCCCCGCTGATGGCCGAGAGCCGGTCCTGGGTGATCGTGCCGATGATCTGGCGGGTATTCGCGACCTTGAAAGAGCGGTAGAGACTCGGGAGAATCGTGACAATTTCCGCCTGGGCCATCGGCATTTCCATCGCCCCCCCCGAAAAAAACGGATGACCGAACCCCAGCACCCTGTTGCCTTCGCGCCACGTGAGCGTGCCCGTGCCCGCCATGCCCACATCGCCCGATGCGAGCACCCCCGCCACCGCCGCGCCCGGCAGGAAGGGGGCGTCGATGGTTTTTTCCGTATCCGACCCTCCCGCCGCCTGGAGGGGCTCAAACCCCAGCGATTGGAAATAGGGGGCAAAGAGGTTGAAGACCTGCGGGCTGACCCCGCTGACCACCAGCGGAGTCGCAATCGGGCGCAGTCCCGAAAAATCGTAATGCCGCCCCGCCTGAGGCCATTGGACCGGAATCCGGGCGGTTTTGGACGGGACTGACCGGTCGTATTCGTTGATGGCCAGCATGTCCTCGATGGGGGTGAACCCCGCGAAACGTTCCGTTTCAAAGACCTGCAGACCATAGGACAGAGCCCCGACCAATTTGCCGTCGATGAGCAGCGGACTGCCACTCATCCCGGCCGTGCCCCCGGAATTCCACGTTTTTGGATCGGGCATCCTGCAGAGGATGACGTGTTTTTTCGGACCCAGAAAGTTGTCCAGAATGCCGGTCACCTCCACGTGGAAGGATTCGATCTTCCCGCCTTGAAAGACCGTGTAAACCACCCCCTTCATCCCCGGTTTGACCTCCCCGAGGGGCATGATCGGAGGGGGGGGTGGCACGGATTGGGTCCGGGCCGGGGAAAAACAGCCGAGGAGGAGCGCAAGGGTAAGAAGGCAATGCTTCATGGAGAACGAACACTTCATATCGCAAAGAGTCGCGCAATGCAAAACCTATCCGTTTTCCCACACAACAAAAGGCGGCCCCGGGTCAGGGTCCCGCCTTCGGTTTGGGCGTCCCGACAAACTTCATCGCCTCGGAATTCAGGCAGTACCGCAGCCCCGTGGGCGGGGGGCCATCGTTGAAGACGTGGCCCAGATGACCGTCGCAGAGGGCGCAGTTGATCTCGGTCCGTTCCATTCCATGGCTCACGTCCCGGACCTCCGCAATGTTTTCACGGGCCACCGGTTCGTAGAAGCTCGGCCAGCCCGTGCCCGATTCAAATTTTGATTGGGACCTGAAGAGCGGCAGCCCGCACCCGGCACAGACATAGACCCCCTCCGACTTGTTTTTGAGCAGCCCCCCGCAGAAGGGGCGTTCCGTGCCCGAGGAACGCAGGATGCGGAACTGTTCGGGAGTGAGGATTTTCATCCATTCCGCCTCCGTATGCACCACCTTGTCGACCGTTTTGGGCGCCTCGAGGGTGCCGTCCTTGGAGAGCAGACAGACCGTGACCCGGCCCGGGGAGGAGGATTTGGGGGATTCCTTGGAGGAACGCGCTTGCATGATGAGGGCTCCGCAAAAAAGGCCCGCCATGAGGATCAGACTGATCCTTTTCCAGAGAGGGAGATTTTTCATCGTGGACCTTGGGGTTGGTTGGTTCGGAAAATAGCACAGTTCGGGACAAAGCCGAGGTTCTTTTTTTGGAACACCCGCCTTGGGGAAGAGTTTTGAGACAGGCCGTTTATTCCCGGGGTCAGCGACCCGGCCCTGATGGCGCGGGCCATTTTTGCCCCGGACCACCTGCCAGGGAGATTGAGCAGACCCGGGGCGGGCCGCAAATCCGTGGGGACGTATTTCAAATCCCGGGCTGTGGCGGTGCGATCAAACCCGGACTATGGGCGAGCAAACATGGACTTTTCACAGCCAGAGCCATTTTGCAGGAGGTCCGAGCGGAGCGAGGGTCTCCTGCAAAATGGCTCTGGCTGATGGCCGGGAGTCCGCCACACT
>JANRIZ010000040.1:0-32571 GCA_033764445.1 Verrucomicrobiia bacterium
TCGTAGCTGGCGGCGATGCAGCAGGTGTGGTCCGTCTCCACCGCCACGACCCCGACCGGTTTTCCGCGCAATTCGTGGCGGACCTCCTGTTCCACCGAGGCAAAATAGGAGTTTAGATCGACAAACAATGCGCCAACTTCCGACATGGTCCACAGCGTAGGCGCAAACACCCTTTCTGGCTACCCCCTGAATGGAAAAGCCCATCCACTGGGTCCACAAACCTCGCGGTTCATCTTTAAAAATTGGGGTGTTGACTTGGTTTGGTCCAATCGCTATATTGACCCTTCCGTAAGAGTGGGAATCCCAAAGGACCCACTTTTTTTATTTTAACGGGAACGACATTATGAACACCGAACTCATTGCAGGACTGGACTATCTGGAACGCGAAAAAGGCATCGACCGCGAGGTGCTGATCGAGGCGATCCAGAATGCCTTGTTGAGCGCGTCCAAAAAAAGTGTGGGCCCCGCCCGGCAGTTGCGCGTGGAGATCGACCGCAAAACCGGTGACATCAAGGCCATTGCCAAACTGGTGGTGGTGGAGAAAATCAAGAATTCCGCCAATGAGATCACCCTCAACGCCGCCCGGAAGATCAAGGCCGATGCCCAGGTTTCGGAGGAGCTGGATGTGGACGTCACCCCCTCGAATTTCGGGCGCATTGCCGCCCAGACAGCCAAGCAGGCCATGATGACCAAGCTGCGGCAGATTGAGCGGGACAAGGTTTTTGTCGAGTTCAAGGACCGGGAAGGGGATCTGATCAGTGGCACGGTCCGTCGTTTTGACCGGTCAGATGTCATCATCGATCTCGGAAAGTTTGAGGCGGTCATGCCTTCCGACGAACGGGTTCCCACCGAGGACTACAACGTGGGGGACCGCGTGCGGGCCCTGGTTCTGACGGTGGCCCCCAACGCCCACCGCGATTCCCAGATTGTCCTCTCGCGCAGCCATCCGAATTTTGTCCGCCGCCTTTTTGAACTGGAGGTGTCCGAAATCGCCGATGGGACCATTGAGATCAAGGCCATCGCCCGGGAGCCGGGGTTCCGGACCAAGGTGGCGGTGCATTCAAAGGATGACAAGATCGACCCCGTGGGGGCCTGCATCGGCATCCGGGGTGCCCGCGTCAAAAACATCGTCCGTGAGCTCAACAACGAAAAGATCGACATCGTCCGTTTCTACACCAACATCCGCGAGTATGTGGCGGAATCGCTCAAGCCCGCAAAGCTCAAGGCCATCGACATCGACGAGGCGGGCAAACGGGTGAAGGTCAAGGTTGATGAGGACCAGCTTTCCCTGGCCATCGGCAAACGCGGTCAGAATGCGCGACTGACCAAAAAACTGTGCGGGTACGAGATTGACATTGAGCGCGACACCTCCTCCCAGGCCGATTTCCAGAACAAGGTCGCCCAGGCGATCAGCACCCTTTCCCGCGACCTTGGCATCGATGCCGAGAAGGCCGGCAAGCTTGTCAATTCCGGGTTTCATTCCGTCGAGGATCTGGCCCAGGTTGATGAGGGGGACCTTGTTGAAGCGGCCAGTCTGTCTCCTGAGGAGGCCAAAACCATCCGCGATGCGGCGCTGAGCCGCACGGCCACCCCTGCGCAGTAACACCCAGAAAGAAGCAACCGAATCTATGGCGTTAAAAGAGCCCAAGTCAAAAACCACCTCCAAAGACAAGGCCGAGCCGGCTGATGCCGCGGCCAAGCGCTCTGTAACGCCCAAGTCCGCCCCTGCCAAAGGTTCGTCCGAAGCCCCCAAAAAACCGGCGGCCTCGCGGGCCAAACCGGCCAAGGAAAAGGAAACGGTCCCCGCTGAAACCCCGGCGGAGACGGCCGCTCCGGCGGTCCCTCCCGAGGCTTCCATTCCGGCAGCCCCGGACGGACCAGTGGTGACATCTGCGGAAACCTCCGTGCCCCCCGTTGCCGCCACTCCGGCTCCCGCAGCGGTGGAACCGGCGGGTGTGAGTGGAAATGACTGCGAGCTGGTTGTCGAGGACAACAAGTTCATCCATGTCAAGGGCAAGGGTGTGTTCCATGTGCCCATCCGCGAACTGGCCTCCAAGATCATGGACAAGGACGGGAAACCGCTCAAGCCCTTCCGTGTCATCCAGGACCTGATGGAACTGAATATTTTTGAAAAGATTGACGGGGTGTTGACCGATATCGAAACCGCCAAAAAAGTCTGTCACAAGCATGGGTACGAGCTCGACCGTGAAAAACGCAAGTCGGTCGAACAGGTCAAGGAGGCGGTCAAGATCAAGGACGTCGAAAAGAAGACGGAACTTGAAAAAATGATCCAGGACAAGGTCCGTCTCCAGACCGTCCGCCCGCCGGTGGTCACCTTCATGGGGCATGTGGATCACGGCAAAACCTCGCTCATGGATGCCATCCGCAAAACGCGCGTGGTCGCCGGGGAGGCCGGAGGCATCACCCAGCACATCGGGGCCTATCAGGTCGTCGTCAAAAGCGGCGGGGCCGACCACCCCATCACCTTTCTGGACACCCCCGGTCACGAGGCTTTCACCGCCATGCGGATCCGCGGGGCCAATGTCACCGATATTGTCGTGCTGGTGGTGGCTGCCGACGACGGGCCGATGCCCCAGACCCGCGAGGCCTACAGCCATGCCAAGGCGGCGGGAGTCAAAATCATTGTCGCCATCAACAAGGTGGACCTGCCTTCGGCCAACGTCAACAAGGTCAAGGGTCAGCTCATGGAAATGGGTCTGGTCAGCGAGGACCTCGGCGGGGAAACGGGCATGATCGAGGTGTCCGCCACCAAGGGCCTCGGCATCAGTGACCTGCTCGAGCGGATGATTCTGGAGACTGAAATGCTCGAACTCAAGGCGAGTCCGGACGGACCCTGCAAGGGGACGATCATCGAGTCCCAGGTGGAGCAGGGACGCGGCCCGACGGCCACGGTCATCGTCCGCAACGGGACCCTGCATGTCGGGGATGCCGTTTATGTGCGTCCGTACTGGGGCAAGGTCAAGGGTCTCTTTGACGAGCACGGCAAGGGCACGCGCGCATCCGGCCCCTCGGGTGCGGTCAAGATCATCGGGCTCACCGGTGTGCCGGATGCGGGCATGGAATTTTTCGTCATGGATGAAAAGGAGGCCCGGTCCCGGTCTGAAAAGGACCTGGAGGAGCTGCGCCAGGGCAAATTGCAGCAGGGCAAAAAGGTGTCCCTGGAAAACCTGTTTGAATCCATTGCCAAGGGCCAGCGCAAATCGCTGAATCTGATCCTCAAGACCGATGTGATGGGCTCCTCGGAGGCCCTGGCCGGTCAGCTCTCGAAAATCAACAGTGAGAAGATTGATCTGAACATGATCCACAATGCCGTGGGGCCGATCACTGAAAACGACATTTTGCTGGCCTCGGCCTCGGAGGCGATGATTTTCGGGTTCAACGTGAAGGTGGAGACCCGGGCCGCCGAGCTGGCCAAACGCGAGGATGTGAATGTCCGCCTTTACTCGATCATCTATGAGCTGATCCAGGATGTGGAGGAGGCCATGGCCGGACGTCTGGACCCCGAACTGAAGGAATCGGTCATCGGTCATGCCCAGGTCAAACAGATTTTCGAGCTTTCCAAGGGCGGCAATGTGGCCGGGTGCGTGGTCACCGACGGACGGATCAGCCGCCAGGGAAAAGCGCGTCTCCTGCGCCGCAAATTGCTGATCTATACCGGGGCGCTGGGCACCCTGCGCCGGTTCCAGGATGACGTGGGCGAGGTCCGGTCCGGTCTGGAGTGCGGTCTGCGTCTGGAGGGATTCCAGGACTACGAGGTCGGAGACATCATCGAATGCTATTCAATCGAGAAGGTGGCCCAGAAACTGTAGGCTGCTGACGGACCGATTCCCCTCCCGGAAACCCCGGGAATTTGAATGGAGACCCCCGCATGAAAAACCGGATGGACCGAGTCAATGAACTGGTGAAACGTTCGATCAGTGAAATCATCCGCAAGGAGCTTTCCTTTGACCTGGGACTGATCACCATCAACGATGTCCAGGTGGCGCCCAATCTCCGCAACGCGAACGTGTTTTTCGGTGTGATTGGGAAGGACCCCTCCGCAGAGCCGCAGGCACTCAAGTTGCTGATGGATCACCGTGAGAAAATCCAGCATCTGATGAGCCGTGAGGTCATCCTCAAATACACCCCGGTCCTGAAATTTGTCCTGGACACCTCCGTGGAACGCGGTGTGCGCGTGCTTCAGATCATGGATGAACTGGAACGGACCCACCCGGAACAGTTTGAGGAGGAGGAGGAACACTCGTGAATGCCACGCTGGCGCAGGTGGCCGCAGAGTTGCACGCACGCGACGATTTTCTGGTTGTCACGCACATGCGTCCCGATGCCGATGCCACCGGATCCCAGCTCGCCCTGGGGGCCGCCCTCGAGAACGCCGGCAAAAAGGTCACGTACTGGAGTTCCGACCCCGTCCCGGAAAAATTCTTTTTCCTGCCCGGCTGGCGCAAGGTGGTGGTGCCCCTCCAGGAAGCGTCCTTTCAGACCGTCGTCAGTGTGGACTGCGCCAGCTTCGAGCGTCTGGGCAGAATGCGGCACCTGATTGCGCGGCTGCGGAAGGACCCCGCCCAGGGACCGGAACCCTTTTTTGTGAATCTTGACCATCACGTGAGCAACACGCTTTTTGCCGATCTCAACTGCATGGACTTTTCCTCCCCCGCCTCCGGGCAGATCGTGTACGAACTTCTGGGGGAGGCCGGATTTCCGCTGACCCTGGACATTGCCACCTGCCTGTATGCGGCCATTTCCACGGATACCGGTTCGTTCCAGTATCCCAACACGACCTCGAAAACCATGCGGGTGGTGGCCGAGCTGATGGAGACGGGGTTGAAGGTCGGCCAACTCAACCAGTTCATTTACGAGAGCTTCCCCCTGCGCCGGCTCAAATTGCTCAAAGAAGTCCTTGCGACGGTCAGTTTTGAGGACGGGGACCGGGTGGCCTGGTTTAAGATCACCCGGGAAATGTATGTCCGCAGCGGAGCCAAACCCGAGGACAACGAGAATTTCATCGATGTCATCCGTTCGGTCCGTCCGGTGATGGTGGCCATTCTTTTTGAGGAGGAGGAGGGCGGGCTGGTGCGGCTGAGTCTCCGTTCCAAGGATCCGCAGGTGGTGGATGTCAACGGAGTCGCGCAGCAATTTGGGGGAGGGGGACATGCCGCCGCCGCCGGGGCGCGTCCGTCCGGAACCCTGGATGAGATCATTCCCCGGGTGCTGGCGGCGGTTTCGGACCGGCTGAAGGGCTGAAGAGGGAGACTTTCCCGCAGATGTCGCAGAGAACCGCGGATTTTTAGCCGCAAAAATGCACAAAAGCCACAAGGGGGGATGGGGGGTGGATGTCTAATGACTATGGGCGGATTCCGCTCGCTCAACGCACTCAGGCCAGAACGGACATCCGGCAACCGGGAACCACAGATTTTTTTGGGAGGCCGACAACCGACACCGCATGGGTGGAAAAACAGCTTGCCATGTGTCGGGGACGGCTCTAATCATTGCGACAGTTCTTTGGATCAAACCAAAAAAATCAGATCGTTGTAAGGTGCAGGGAATGCCGTGTGAACCGGCAACAGTTGCGCTGCGGTATCTGGCGACGAACGCTCAGAACAGCCAATCTTCCATCCGGAAGGTGAAGGCGAGCGGGAGGTTAACCAGCCAGGAGTCCGAATATCTGTCCTTACAATGCTCGTTCGCGCCGGGCACGGGTGTGTCTGGCCGCGCAAAATCTTCTTCGCACGAAAGAAGAATGAGGCCTCGAAAAAACGTCCCGTCCCTCCGGACCCGATGCGAAGCCTTGAGTGACCTGCAGGGAGACCCCCCGTCTCCTCTGCAAAATGTGCTCAGGGCTTTTTCATTTCCGGAACAGGTGCCCGGTTTTTCAGGCCCGAACCCAACGTGTCACAACCCCCTTGGAAAGGACCTGAAAATAAAATGAAAACCCGTCAACTTCTCCGCACCGCCCTTCTGCTGGTGGCGTTTACACTTCTGACAAGCCGTTTGACTGGCCAGGTCACGAGCTTTTCCGACGTCCAGTATTGGACCGGCAGCGGCACCAATGAATCGGTGATGATCCTCAACTGGAACGACTCGCTCGCACCCCAATCCCTCGCGTGGGGGTACCGTTGGAATGGGACGGCCTCCGCCGCCGATATGCTCACGGCCATTGTGGTGGCCGATACCCGGCTCTATTCCCGGATGGAGACCACCGGATTTGGCCTGACCCTGTACGGATTGGGATATGACCGCGACAATGATGGCACGTTCGGGATCAGTGACGGCACCGTGTTTGATTCCAATGGCATAGCCAACACGACCTTTGGGGACGGTCCTCCCGGATTTACCGCCCCCACCGCCACCGACCTTTCCGATCATTACAAGGAAGGGTGGTGGACCGGGTTCTGGGGTTTTTTCAACGGGGTCGGCAACCCCATGAGTGGCGGTTCCTGGACAGTGGCCGGCGTCGGTTTGAGCGACCACACCCTCACCAGCGGCAACTGGGAGTCGCTCGGGTTTGACCAGGATTTTTCCTTTGATGGCGCCGATGCCCCGACCGTGGCCACTGCCGCCGCCGTGCCCGAGCCCCGCACCACGGTTTTGACCGGGCTGGCCGCCGCGCTCCTGTGTTTGCGCAAAATGCGGGGACGTGCAAAGGCGGTCCGGGAGGGAGGCTTGTGACAGGTGATCGTGACGCTTGCAGGGGGTTGACCCTGATGGAATTGCTCGTGGCTGTCACGATCCTGGCAGTCCTTGCGGCCATGAGTTTTCCGGTTTTCCGGCAGGTGCGTGCGGCGTCCTCAAAAGTCATTGCCGTCAACACCCTCAACCAGTGCCGTGTGGCCGGGATGATGTATCAGGACGACAACAACGGCGATTTCTGGCCGTACCGGAAACTGACCCCCGGGCTGGGCGTGCAGTGGTGGTTTGGTCTGGAGACGACCGTCACCAATGCCGAGGGGACGCGGGTGCTGGACATGCGGCAGGGCACGCTGGGCCAGTATTTTGGCGAGTCGACCCGGCTGAAAACCGATCCCGCCTTTGCCCAATACGGGGCGGCCCTCAAACCAAAATTTACCTCGGGAGCCTTCGGGTTTGGTTATAACGTTCTGCTGGGGGGCGGGTGGATGGGCATGGGGACTGTGCGCAACCGGGAATCCATCACCAATGCCAGCCAATTGGTGATTTTTGCCACCAGTGCACAGGTCAACACCTTTCAGGCCCCTGCTTCTTCCGCCAATCCGATGATCGAGGAGTTTTATGGTTTTGACACAAACACCGCCAACAAAACGGTGCATTTCAGGCTGGGTGAAAAGGCCCTGGTGGTATTTGCCGACGGACGACTCGACCTGGTGCCCATGGACGCTTCAACCCAGGACCTCCGGATGCCGCAGGCGCGGATCGGAAGCCTCGGGGCGCAATATCTCCAGTAGCGGTGCCCGGTGCTGACGGCGGTGCATTTTGAGGAAGGCGGTGCCTTTTGGGGAAGGGCCCCGGAATCCCGATCTCCTATAGAAGATCGCACTGATAAATGAAATCGTCCTCGGTGACCACGCGGTAGATGTCGCCGTGATCGACCTTCAGGGTGAAGGATTCCGAAAGCATGAGTTTGGCGTGTTTGGCCCTGAAGATGCGGATGACCCCCGCGTGGGTGACCGCGATGGCCTTTTTGACCTTGGCCTTGTGGAGGTCGGCCATCCATTCCTTGACGCGCAAATTCAGGTCGTAGTAACTTTCGCCGCCCGGGCAGCGGTTGTTGACAAAGTCCTGGGTCCATTTGTCCACCGCCTTGCGGTCGATGGCATCCCATTTTTTCATTTCCCACTGGCCGAAATTCAGTTCCTTGAGGCGGGGCTCGATGATCGCCGGTTCATTGGAAATGTGGGCGGCGAGTTTGGCGCAGCGTTCCAGCGGGCTCGTGTAAAGGTGGGCCTCGGTGATGCCTTTGAGTTTGTCACTGATCTGACGGGCTTCGTCGGGGAATGTTTCGGCGAGCGGGATTTCAGACTGACCGTAGCAGATGCCCAATGGAATGTTCAGCCGGGTGTGTCTTACAAGGTAGAGTTCCATAGGGCGATCAGTGTCATGTAATAGGTCAGTTCTGCGAGCTGTTGGGCGGCCCCAAGGCAATCGCCCGTGAATCCTCCCAGACGCTTCTGGATATAAATCCGGATGAGGATCAACAGCGTTATAAGAGGAAATATAGGAGTGAAGGCCGTGAAGTCGAGCAGGAAAAGGGGGGCCACGCCAAAACAAAACGCCCACACCATGTCCCACGACCCCACCCGGGTCGCCAGGGGTTTGGACTTGGAGTCGGCATCCGCACGGACATAGGGCAGGGACATCATCAGTGCCACCACCCCGAGCCGGCTGATGCTGTGGCCGGCCACCAGGACCAGGCCAAAGGTCCAGACAGAAGTCAGATGCGAGGCCAGCCAGAACAGGGAATAAAATTTCAGGCCCAGCATGAGGATCAGTCCGGTGACCCCGTAGGTGCCCAGACGGGAGTCCTTCATGATGGCCAGAATCTGTTCGGGATTCCATCCCCCGCCAAATCCGTCGCAGACATCCGCCCATCCGTCCTCATGAAAGGCCCCGGTCAGCAGGATGGTGGCCGTCATGGAGAGGAGCACAGCCATTGGGATCGGGAAAAAAAGTTGGGCGATGGCAAAAATGGAGCCCCCCCAGAGGCCGACAATCCAGCCGATCAGCGGAAAATAACGCGAGGCCCGGTTGAGGCATTCTTCAGAATGCGGAAGGTTTTTGGGCACGGGGAGACGTGTGAAAAACATCACCGCCGTCAGAAAGGTATTCCATTCGCGTCGGAACATGTCCGGGGAGAGTAGAGGGTGCAGGGCCTGAGGGCACGCCGTTTTTTTCATGTCAGTGTCGGGAGCTGAAAAAAGGTTTTACTTGCGTCCGGGGCCGCGGGTCATAAAAAGGAATGCTTTCAGACACACGAGTCCAAACCTCTACCAGAAGCATTCACACTATGGCTTATACGACATGCACCGTGCCTGCGGGCGGCAAAATCACCATTCAGAACGGGACACTCCAGGTTCCCGATGCGCCGATCATTCCGTTCATCCGGGGTGACGGGACAGGCCCGGATATCTGGGCCGCGAGCCAGCGCGTGTTTGATGCCGCCGTGGAAAAGGCGTATCAGGGCAAACGGAAGGTTGCCTGGATGGAGGTTTTCGCCGGGGAAACCTCGAAGAATAAATTCGACAACTGGCTGCCGGATGACACCGTGGAGGCATTTAATGAATTTTTGGTCGGGATCAAGGGACCGCTGACCACCCCTGTCGGTGGCGGGATCCGTTCGTTGAATGTCGCCCTGCGTCAGATGCTCGATCTGTATGTCTGCCTGCGTCCGGTCCAGTATTTCACCGGCGTGCCTTCCCCGGTCAAGGCTCCGGAAAAGGTGGAGATGGTGATTTTCCGTGAGAACACCGAGGATATTTATGCCGGCATCGATTTCAAGGCCGGGGATGAACCGGCCAAGGCCGTGCTGGCCTGGCTTCAGTCGAATTATCCGAAGGAATTCAAGAAAATCCGGTTTGGCGCGGAGAGTCCCGAGCTTGTGGGCGTGGGCATCAAACCCGTTTCCAAACCCGGCACGGAGCGTCTCGTGCGTGCCGCCCTCAAATACGCCATTGAGCAAAAGCGCAAGTC
Organism: Verrucomicrobiia bacterium; assembly: GCA_033764445.1. Classification (GTDB taxonomy): domain Bacteria; phylum Verrucomicrobiota; class Verrucomicrobiia; order JAWXBN01; family JAWXBN01; genus JANRIZ01. The sequence continues at coordinate 9,682 of JANRIZ010000040.1, forward strand.
CCTGACCCTTGTGCACAAGGGAAACATCATGAAATTCACGGAAGGCGCCTTCCGCGACTGGGGCTATGAACTGGCCAGGAACGAATTCGGCGCGGTGGAACTCGATGGCGGACCCTGGTGCAAAATTCCAGAGGGAAAACCCGGTGCCGGACTTGTGATCAAGGATGCCATTGCGGACATCACCCTCCAGCAGGTGCTGACGCGCCCCGAGGATTTTGACGTTCTGGCCACGCTCAATCTGAATGGGGACTACCTCTCCGACGCATTGGCCGCTCAGGTGGGCGGCATCGGGATCGCTCCCGGCGGCAACATCAATTACGTCACCGGCCACGCCATTTTTGAGGCCACACACGGCACCGCCCCGAAGTACGCGGGCAAGGACATGGTCAATCCCGGTTCGGTCGTCCTCTCCGGGGAAATGATGTTCCGTCATCTCGGATGGAACGAGGTGGCCGATCTGATTCTCAAGGGACTCAACGGAGCCATCGGCAGCAAACGGGTCACCTACGATTTTGCCCGGCAGATGCCGGGGGCCACGCAGATCAAGTGCTCCGAGTTCGGGGACAACATCATCGCCCACATGTAGGCGGCGCATGAACCTCCTGGTCGCCACGCGGAACGAACACAAACTGCGTGAAATTTCGCAGATACTGGGCGACCGCTTTGCCTTGTACAGCGTGACCCGCTTTCCGTGGGTGGGGGAGATTGTCGAGGACAGCCAGACCCTGGAGGGCAACGCCTTGAAAAAGGCCCTCGGTGTCTCGGCGCAATTTGAGCGGGGAAAATTGGCGGAGACGCCGACCATGGATTTTGTCCTCGCCGATGACACCGGCCTGGAGGTGGACGCACTGGAGGGGGCTCCGGGCGTCCACACCGCGTATTACGGTCAGGAGATCCGTCAGGAGGGGGAATCACTTTACGCCGCCAACAACCGCAAATTGCTCCGGGAGCTGGACATCCGCGGGGTGCGGGGCAAGGCCCGTCGGGCCCGGTTCAAGTGTGTGATGGCGTTGGCCCGGGCGGGGCGGGAGATCGGGTGTTTTGTGGGGGTCTGTGAAGGGACCATCATCAATGATCACCGGGGAGAGCAGGGTTTTGGATACGATCCGATTTTTGTGCCCGAGGGGTATTGTCAGACCTTCGCGCAGTTGGGGGAGAGTGTGAAAAATGAGGTCAGTCACCGCGGTCGGGCTCTGGCAGCCTTGTGCGGATTTTTGAATGATGCGGGTGGAAAACAGGCAGGGGCGCTGTGAATATTTTTTTCTTGCCAAAAAATCCACAAAAAAATTATGAAATTTTTGTAAAAGTCTGTTGACAGATTTTTTGCAGTAAGTAGTTTTTGTAGTTTCTGGGACAACCAGATAGGAAAGATTCGGCCCATCACACCTGCTTTGAAAAGAGTCAGGGGAGGGGTTTTGTCTCTTTTCATGTGGACCCGAGGTTGAAGAATCCGTGAGAGGATTTGAAGACTTTCAGGCCCGGTTCTTTTCAAGGCCCTTGTAGCTCAGTTGGTAGAGCACGTCCTTGGTAAGGACGAGGTCGTCGGTTCAATCCCGATCGAGGGCTCCATTTGCCATCATGCCGCCAGGCATGTTGGAGGAGAGCAGATGGTCACTGGCGCCGTGAAGGTGCGGGTGGGAGTTCAGTACTGGCGAAATATTTAACAAAACAATAACCAAGCAAAACAGAAACAGGAGATTCAGATGGCAAAAGAAGCGTTTAACCGGAGCAAGCCGCACGTGAACGTCGGCACAATCGGGCACGTTGACCACGGCAAAACCACTTTGACGGCCGCGATTTGCACCGTGTTGGCCAAACAGGGATTTGCCGAGGCCCGCAGCTATGCGCAGATTGACAGCGCCCCCGAGGAAAAAGAGCGCGGAATCACCATCAACACCTCCCACCAGGAGTACCAGACCACCAACCGCCATTACGCGCACGTGGATTGTCCCGGACATGCCGACTACATCAAGAACATGATCACCGGCGCGGCCCAGATGGATGGGGCGATCCTGGTGGTCAGTGCGGCGGACGGTCCGATGCCCCAGACCAAGGAACACATTCTGCTGGCCCGCCAGGTGGGTGTGCCCGCGATGGTGGTTTTTTTGAACAAGTGCGACATGGTTGACGATCCCGAGCTGTTGGAGCTTGTCGAGATGGAAGTGCGTGAATTGCTTTCGAGCTACGATTTTCCCGGCGACAAGATTCCCATTGTCAAGGGTTCCGCCACGAAGGCCCTGGCCGCCGGCGATCCCACCCATGCGGATGCCAAGTGCATTCTGGATTTGATGGAAGCCATTGACAGCTACATTCCCGAGCCCGCCCGCGAAATCGACAAGCCCTTCCTGATGGCCGTTGAGGACGTCTTCACCATCTCCGGACGTGGGACCGTTTCCACCGGTCGTGTGGAACGTGGCATTGTCAAGAAGGGTGAGGAACTCGAGATTGTCGGGATCACGGACACCAAAAAGACCGTTGTGACGGACATTGAAATGTTCCGCAAGAGCCTGGATGAGGCCCGTGCGGGAGACAACGCGGGCATTCTGCTGCGCGGCGTGGAAAAGGACGACATCGTGCGCGGCCAGGTTCTGGCCAAGCCCGGTTCGATCAAACCCTACCGCAAGTTCAAGGCCGAGGTGTATGTGCTGACCAAGGAGGAGGGTGGACGCCATACCCCGTTCTTCAACGGTTACCGTCCCCAGTTTTATTTCCGCACGACCGACGTGACGGGCAACGTGAAATTGCCGGCCAATGTTGAAATGGTCATGCCCGGTGACAATGTGTCCATCGAAGTGGAGTTGCTGACTCCGGTGGCCATTGAAAAAACAATGCGTTTCGCCATCCGCGAGGGTGGACGGACCGTCGGGTCCGGGCGCGTGTCCGAGATCACCGAGTAACACCGTTGCGGTCAGAAATTTGCCGCCGGGATGGGGAAAACCTGTCTTTCCCCGACCCGGCGGCGCTTTCGTCCCCGCACACAAAAGGAAATGACATCCGAAACATCTCTCAAACACACAGGCCAGTAGCTCAATTGGTAGAGTAGCGGTCTCCAAAACCGTTTGTTGGGGGTTCGAGTCCCTCCTGGCCTGCCAATCTGGGAAACACGGAATACAATAACATGATCGTATCGATGACATTGATGGAATGGATGCGGGCGCACCCCGTCCAGACGTTTATGTGGCTGGTGTTTGTGGTGGCCGCCGTGGTGGTCTTCGCCCGGTTTGGTGGGAGCATCCGGTCCTTTCTGCTGGAGACGAATGCGGAGCTGGCCAAGTGCAACTGGCCAGTGGATCCCGACAAGGAAGGGTATGCGCGGTATCAGGTTCTGGTCAATTCGACCCTGGTGGTGGTGGTGGCCGGGCTTCTGCTGGCCCTCTACATGTTTGGTGTGGATTTTATGATCTCGAAGGCGGTCAGGTTTATCTTAAAAATCGGAAGTACAACACTGTGAGCGAAGCCAATACACAAAATACGGACGGCAAGGTCATTGAAGGTTCCCTTCAGTGGTTCAGCATCCACGTTCTCTCGGGTCAGGAAAACAAGGTCCGGGACAGTCTCATGCGGCGGATCAAAACCGAGGAGATGGGCGATTACATCAAGGACATTGTCATTCCCACCGAACGCGTGAGCGAGGTCAAAGGCGGGAAGAAGAAGGAAGTCGTCCGGAAACTGTTTCCGGGATACATCTTTCTGCACATGCACCTGTATGATGACAAGCGCCAGTTGATGGGGCCGAGCTGGTATTTTGTGCGGGAGACGACCGGGGTCATCGGTTTTGTGGGCGGGGACCGTCCCGCGCCGCTGCAACAGGCCGAGATCGATGATTTGCTGGCGACCATTCTGCAGAAGGATGACAAGGTCAAACCCAAGGTGGATTTTGCCGTGGGTGAAAAGGTGCGGATCAATGACGGACCGTTCATGAGTCTGGAGGCGGGCGTCGATGAGGTGGATTCCGAGAAGGGGAAACTCAAGGTTTCCGTGTCGATTTTCGGCCGCAATACGCCGGTGGAACTGGAGTACTGGCAGGTGGAACGCATTACGGACTAAACAGAACCAACACACAAACCGTTTTCAGAAAAAAGGAAAAAAGTTATGGGCAAAGAAATCAGTGCATACATCCGCTTGCAGATCCCGGCCGGCCAGGCCAATCCCGCCCCTCCGGTGGGTCCGGCCCTTGGGCAGCATGGTGTCAACATCATGGCCTTCTGCAAACAATTCAACGCCGAAACACAGAAGGCCGCCGGGGACATTCTTCCCGTGGTCATCACCGTGTACAAGGACAAGTCCTTTACGTTCATCACCAAGTCCCCGCCTGCCGCCGCCCTGTTGAAAAAGGCCGCCGGCATTGCCACCGCCTCGAAGGAGCCCAACAAGACCAAGGTCGGCAAGGTCTCGCGCAAGCAGGTGATGGAAATCATCAACATCAAACGCAAGGATCTGCAGATGAACAGCGACGAAGCCGCCATCCGCATGATTGCCGGCACCGCCCGCAGCATGGGCATTGAGATCACCGATTAACCCTTGTTTCAGGAATCCAACCCGATCCATCCTTTGAATCCAACATAACCGTGGAAGTCCGCCCCTGGGCGGACGCAACTCCGGTGGCTGACGAGGCCGCCGGCACACACCACCAGGAGCCCCACAATGGCAACAAAACAAAGCAAACGATATGTGGCCGCATCGAAACTTGTCGATCCGGCCAAACGCTACAAACTTGAGGAGGCTGTCGCCCTTCTCAAGAAAATGCCGGTCACAAAGTTCAACCAGACCGTTGACCTGGCGCTGAAACTGGGGGTCGATCCCAAACAATCCGACCAGATGGTCCGTGGCACCGCCGCCCTGCCGCATGGCAGTGGGAAGAATGTGCGGGTCCTGGTGTTTGCCAAGGGTTCCGCCGCCGAGGCCGCCCAGGCCGCCGGAGCCGAGTTTGTCGGTTATGAGGACCTGATCAAGAAGGTGAGTGAGGGATTTGCCGATTTTGATGTGGCGGTGGCGACATTGGAGGCGATGCAGGAAGTCCGCAAACTGGGCAAGGTGCTTGGACCGCGCGGTCTGATGCCCAACCCCAAGACGGGAACGGTCACCGACGACACCGCCAAGGCGGTCCGTGAGGTCAAGGCCGGGCGTGTGGAGTTCAAGCTCGACAAGGCCGGCAACCTGCACGTGCCCGCCGGCAAGGTGTCCTTTGAGGAAAAGGCCCTCGTGGAAAACCTGCGTGCGGTCATTGACGCCATCGTCAAGTCCCGTCCGGTCACCGCCAAGGGGACATTTGTTGAGAACGGGGTTCTTTCCGCAACGATGAGCCCCCGGATCCTTCTGGATCTGTCCACCTTCACCAAGAATTAACACAAGAGGAACCCACCCATGAGACCCGAAAAATCCGTCCTCGTCGATGACCTGAAAAGCCGGCTCAATGCCTCCCCCTTTCTGATTGTCACCGATTACACCGGCCTGACCGTCACCCATTTCAGCGAATTGCGCAAACGCCTTCGCGGGGTGCAGGCCGACTACAAGGTCATCAAGAACACCGCCCTGCGGATTGCCGCCGAGCAGAATGGTTTGCCCGAGCTGAAGCTTGCAGGCCAGACGGCCATTGTCACCGGCGACAGGGACATTTCCGCTGCGGCCAAGATTCTCAAGACCTTTTCCTCCGAGTTTGAAAAACCCAAAATCCGTTTCGGCGTCCTGGACCGGGCGTATCTGGACGAGAAGCAGGTCAAGGCCATTGCCGATCTGCCTTCCCGTGAGGTGCTGCAGGCCAAGTTGCTCGGGATGCTGGTGGCACCCAGCTCGGGACTTGTCCGGCTCCTCAATACGCCTGCCAGCCAGCTGGCACAGGTGCTCAAGGCCAAATCGGAGAAACAGGATTAGTAAAAGACAATTTTCGTGCCGGGCGGGGACAACCCCTGGCCGCACGAAGGGCATCAAAACAACAGAGTCAATCGTCGCCCCGATGCCCATCGGGGTTAATTGGGAACTGCGGGTGCGGTTCCACGACGAACACTCTTTAAAGGAAAAAAGAGAAAACATATGGCAGACATCAATGCAATCGTCGATCAGCTCAGCGGATTGACCGTTCTGGAAACAGCCGAACTGGTCAAGGCCCTCGAAACCAAGTGGGGAGTCAGCGCCGCCGCCCCTGTGGCCGTGGCCGCCGCCCCTGCCGGTGGTGGAGCCGCCGCCGCTCCCGCCGAGGAGAAGACCTCCTTCAACGTCATCCTCAAGGAGGGCGGACCCAACAAGATCAATGTGATCAAGGAAGTCCGTGCCGTGACCAACCTGGGCCTCAAGGAAGCCAAGGACCTCGTGGAAGGCGCTCCCAAGCCCATCAAAGAGGGTGTCACCAAGCCCGAGGCCGAGGAGATCAAGAAGAAGATCGAAGCCGCCGGCGCCAAGGTCGAAATCCAGTAGTTTCGACACTCGTTTTCCCCGAGTCTCCCGTGGTGCCACTGCCTTCAGGTGGTGCCCCGGGAGGCCGGATGGGAAAACACCCTGTTCTTTGCGGGAATCCGACCCGCGTCACCAACCACGGACCTCCCGGCCCGGAAGCCGGAGGGAGAATCAACTGAGCAGTAAACACTGAAGGAACCACAACCCAAGGCCCCTCAAATATGATCGCGGAACGCAAGTACTTCGGGAAATACAAAGACGTCATCGAGCTGCCCAACCTCATCGAGGTCCAGCTCCAATCCTACGAGGATTTCCTCCAAATCAACGTTCCGGCCAGCAAGCGCAAGAATGTCGGTCTTCAGGCGGTTTTCAAGGAGGTGTTTCCGATCGCCAGCTATGATGAAAAGTGTTCGCTGGATTTCGCCAGCTACAACATCGGCGAACCCAAGCTTTCCGACATTGAATCCATCCGTGAGGGTCAGACATTTTCCGCGCCCCTGTATGTGACCTTCCGTCTGAAGGATGACAAAAGCACCAAGGAGGAGACCGTCTACATGGGGGAGATCCCCCTGATGACCGATCGCGGTTCCTTTGTGGTCAACGGGGCGGAGCGTGTGGTTGTCAGCCAGCTGCACCGTTCCCCGGGCATCTGTTTTGAATCCAGCATCCATGCCAATGGAAAAACCCTTTTCGGATTCCGCATCATTCCCGACCGCGGTTCCTGGCTGGAACTGCAGTTTGACACCAACGACCTCCTGTACATCTTTCTCGACCGCCGCCGTCGCCGTCGGAAATTCCTGGCCACCACCTTCCTGCGGGCCCTGGGTTTCGGGGCGGATGCGGATATCCTGCGTCTCTTCTATGAGATCGAGGAACTGAAGCTTTCGACCAGTGTGGATGCCGATGAGATCAACACAAAGGTGCTCGTCAACGAGATCAAGGATGGTGAGATTGTGGTGGCCCGTGCGTTTGAACCCCTGTCCAAGGCGGTGCTCAAACAGTTGCTCGACCTGGGGGTCAAATCCGTCAGTGTCGTCGACATCAAGGAGGATGACACGGTCATCAAATCGCTGAAGAAGGATCCGACCCACACCGAGGAGGAGGCCCTGAAGGAGATTTACCGCCGTCTCCGGCCCGGGGATCCCCCCACGGTCACCAACGCGAAGGCCCTGATCAAACGGCTCTTTTTTGATCCCCGCCGCTACGATCTCGGTCGCGTGGGCCGTTACAAGATGAACCAGAAGCTCTCCATGAATGTGGATGTGGAGCAGCGCACCCTCAATAACGACGACTTTGTCTCCGCCATCAAGTACCTGCTCAAGCTCAAGGCCGGTGTGGACGGGCGCATTGATGACATCGACCATCTCGGCAGCCGCCGCGTCCGGACCGTGGGCGAGCTGGTGGCCAACCAGTGTCGAGTCGGCCTCGCCCGCACGGAACGGCTGGTCAAGGAGCGCATGACGCTTTTTGACGTGAACACGGAGGGTATGACCCCCCAGAAGCTCATCAATCCCAAGGCCCTGAGTGCGGTCATCCGTGATTTCTTCGGGCGCAGCCAGCTTTCGCAGTTCATGGACCAGACCAATCCCCTGTCGGAAATGACCCACAAGCGCCGTCTTTCGGCCCTTGGACCCGGCGGACTTTCCCGGGACCGTGCCGGGTTTGAGGTGCGTGACGTGCATCCCTCCCATTACGGATTGATCTGTCCGATTGAAACCCCCGAAGGGCCCAACATCGGTCTGATCTCCTCCCTGAGCGCGTTTGCGCGCATCAACGAGTTCGGATTCCTGGAGTCCCCGTACCGAAAGGTTGTGGAGGGGCGGGTCCAGGGTGAGATCGAGTATCTGACCGCAGACCGTTCGGAGAACTATGTCATCGCACAGGCCGGTGTGCCGGTGGATGATCAGGGCCGCTACAAGGACGAACGCATCATGGTCCGTTACAAGGGCGACTTTCTCGAGGTCGAACCCTCCAAGATCGACTACATGGACGTCTCCCCGCGCCAGCTCGTGTCGGTGGCCGCCGGGCTGATTCCCTTTCTGGAACATGACGACGCCAACCGGGCCCTGATGGGTTCGAACATGCAGCGCCAGGGGGTGCCTCTGCTCAGGAGCGAATCGCCGCTGGTGGGAACGGGCATGGAAGCCCGTGTGGCCAAGGATTCGGGCGTGGTCATCGTGGCCCAGGCGGCCGGACGGGTGGCCAGTGTCACCGGCGATGAGATCATCATCACCGAGGACGGCAAGATTCCCGAAAGCAAAAAGCGGCTCCGGACGGATCCCGACAAGGGGATCTGGGTCTATGGCCTGCGCAAATTCATGCGTTCCAACTCCGCCACCTGTGTCAACCAGAAGACGATCGTCTCCAAGGGGGACCACATCAAAAAGGGACAGGTCATTGCCGACGGACCCTGCACGGAGGCGGGTGAACTGGCCCTGGGCCGCAACGTGCTGGTGGCGTTCATGCCCTGGAATGGTTACAACTTTGAGGACGCGATCCTCATTTCCGAGAAGATCGTCAAGGAGGACATCTACACCTCCATCCATATCGAGGAGTTCGCCATCGGCGCCCGTGACACAAAGCTTGGGCCCGAGGAAATCACCCGGGACATTCCCAATGTGGGTGAGGAGGCCCTCAAGAATCTCGGTCATGACGGCGTCGTCCGTGTCGGTGCGGAGGTCAAACCCGGCGACATTCTCGTGGGCAAGATCACACCCAAGAGTGAGACGGAACTCTCCCCCGAGGAACGCCTCCTGCGTGCCATTTTCGGTGAAAAGGCCGCCGACGTCAAAGACAGTTCCCTGAAGGTGCCCTCGGGAGTGGCGGGAATCATCATGTCCACGAAGGTGACCTCCAACAAGCCGGCCATTGAACGGGTCAAGCTTTCCGAGAATGAGGCCAAACGCCGCAAAAAGGAGATCGATGACGATTACGACAAAAAGCGTTCCGCGCTGATGGAGGAACTGACCGAGTCCCTTTCCAACATCCTGCTCGGTGAAAAGATCCCGCTGGATGTGGTCAATGCCGAGACCGGCGAGATCATCATTCCGGCCAACCGCAAGATCACCAAGACACTGCTTCGCAAACTGGCGACGGTGTACGATCATGTGGAAATCGATCCCAGCCCCATCCGCATCAAGATCCGCGAGATCATCTCCAGCTTCGAGGGAAAATTCGAGGATTTGGACATGGACAAGGACCGTCTGATGGACGGGATCGAGAGCGGTGACGACGTGGATCCCGGGATCATCAAGGAGGTGAAGGTGTATGTGGCCAGCAAGCGCAAACTTTCCGTGGGTGACAAGATGGCCGGACGCCATGGCAACAAGGGGGTCGTCGCCAAGATCGTCCCCGAGGAGGACATGCCCTTCCTGCCGGACGGGACGCCGGTGCAGATCGTGCTCAATCCGCTGGGCGTGCCCAGCCGCATGAATGTCGGTCAGGTCTTGGAAACCCATCTGGGGATCGCCGCCAAAACCCTCGGGTTCAAGGTCGCGACACCGGTGTTTGATGGCATCCTTGAAAAACAGATCCGTGCCTATCTCAACGAGGCGGGTCTGGATGAGGACGGCAAGAGCTATCTTTATGACGGACGCACCGGGGAGCGTTTTGATCAGCGGATCGTGGTCGGGTACATCTACATGATGAAACTCAACCATCTGGTCGCCGACAAAATCCATGCCCGTGCGGTCGGCCCCTACTCACTGGTCACCCAGCAACCGCTGGGGGGCAAGGCCCAGTACGGCGGACAGCGTTTCGGGGAAATGGAGGTCTGGGCCATGCAGGCCTATGGGGCGGCCTACACCCTCCAGGAACTGCTCACGGTCAAGTCCGACGACAGTCAGGGTCGGACCCGCATCTACGAATCCATCGTCAAGGGGGACAGCACCCTCGACGCGGGCACACCCGAATCGTTCAATGTTCTCGTCAAGGAAATGCAGGGCCTGTGCCTGGATGTCCGCGTGAACAATTCGACCAAAAAACGTGAGGAACTCGCCGCCAACGGTTGAACCCCGTTGACGGACTCACCCGCAACCGTCCATTAACCTTTCCCAATCCAGACCCCAAGGCACCCTATGATCAAAGACACCACCGTCGAGGAACAAAGCACGAGCGAAGTCACCGAGTTGTTCGGACCCGAGGCCAAGCCGACGTTCGACCAGGTTTCCATCACCATCGCCGCCCCCGAAATCATCCGTTCGTGGTCCCGTGGCGAGGTGAAAAATCCCGAGACGATCAACTACCGCACGTTCCGTCCCGAAAAGGGCGGACTTTTCTGCGAACGCATCTTTGGTCCGACCAAGGACTGGGAGTGTGCCTGCGGAAAATACAAGCGGATCAAGTTCAAGAACGTGGTCTGTGACCGTTGCGGTGTCGAGGTGACCCTTTCGCGGGTCCGTCGCGAGCGCATGGGCCACATCGAGCTGGCGGTGCCGGTCACCCACATCTGGTTCTACAAGGCCATGCCCAGCAAGATCGGCCTGCTCATGGACATGAGCGCCCGTCTTCTGGAGCGCGTCATCTACTACGAGGATTACATGGTGGTGGACCCGGGCAAGACCCCCCTCACCAAGAAACAGCTTCTGACCGAAAGCGAGTACCGTGAGGCCCTCGAACAGTACGGGGACGGGTTTGTCGCCAAAATGGGCGCCGAAGCCATCCGGGCCGTTCTCACGACCATGGACCTTTCCATCGTGGTCAAGGAACTGGAGGAGCAGCTTCTCAACACCAAGAGCAAACAGACCAAGAAGAAGGTGTCCAAACGTCTCAAATACATCATGGGTCTGGCCCAGTCCCGCACCCGTCCCGAATGGATGATTCTGGAGGTGATGCCCGTCATCCCCCCCGACCTCCGTCCGTTGGTTCCCTTGGAGGGCGGACGTTTTGCAACCTCCGATCTCAACGATCTCTACCGTCGTGTGATCAACCGCAACAACCGCCTCCGCAATCTGCTCCAGCTCAAGACGCCGGACGTGATCATCCGCAATGAAAAACGCATGCTTCAGGAGGCCGTCGATGCGCTTCTGGACAATGGTCGTCACGGACGTCCGGTGACCGGCTCGGGCAACCGTCCGCTCAAGTCCCTCTCGGACATGCTCAAGGGAAAACAGGGACGTTTCCGCCAGAATCTGCTCGGAAAACGGGTCGATTACTCGGGTCGTTCGGTCATTGTCATCGGTCCGGAGCTGCGTCTGTTCCAGTGCGGTCTCCCCAAAAAGATGGCCCTGGTGCTTTTTGAACCCTTCATCATCCGCCGCCTCAAGGAAATGTCCCTGGTGCACACGGTGCGTTCGGCCAAAAAAATGATCGAGCGTCAGGCCCCGGAGGTCTGGGATATTCTTGACGAGGTCACCCGCGGCCACTGTGTCATGCTCAATCGCGCCCCGACCCTGCACCGTCTGTCCATCCAGGCATTTGAGCCGGTCCTGATCGAGGGGGAGGCCATCCGGATCCATCCCCTGGTCTGTACGGCCTACAATGCGGATTTCGACGGTGACCAGATGGCCGTCCATGTTCCGCTTTCGGTGGAGGCCCAGCTTGAGGCCCGCATGCTCATGATGTCGACCATGAACATCTTTTCGCCTTCCAACGGCAAACCGATCATGACCCCCTCCCAGGACATTCCCCTGGGCTGCTACTTCCTCACCCAGAATCCCCGTGCGGTCAAGGGCGAGGTGAAACCCAAACGGCTGCCGCTTTTCGGCAATCCCGATGACGTCCTGTTTGCCCTGGCCGAGGGTTCCCTGCACAAACAAAGCTGGATCAACTTCAAGAACCCGGATTTCGGCCATGACACGGTGTACGGGGACAAGTCCAAAAAGGTCCTGGAAACAACCGCCGGACGTGTGGTCTTCAATCTGATCTGGCCCCGCGAGATCGGGTTTGTCAACCGGCCCGTGCCCAAGAAGTTCCTGGGTGAGATCATCTACCAGACCTACCAGAAGATCGGACAGCAGCGTACGGTCGACGTTCTGGACCGGCTCAAAAACACCGGGTTTGAATCCGCCACCCAGTCGGGTGTGTCCATCGGCATTGATGACATGATCATCCCCGTGGAAAAGAAGGTGGAGATCGAACGGGCCCAGAAGGAGGTCGGCGAGGTTGAAAAACAGTACCGCAACGGTGTGATCACCGACGGCGAACGTTACAACAAGATCATCGACGTGTGGACCCATTGCCGTGACCAGATTTCAAACGTCATGTTCCGCACCCTGGACCACAACCATGGCAAGGTTGAATCCAACCCGGTCTATCTGATGGTCGATTCCGGCGCCCGCGGCAACAAACAGCAGGTCACCCAGCTGGCGGGAATCCGCGGACTGATGGCCAAACCCTCCGGCGAAATCATCGAGCGTCCGATCCTCTCGAACTTCCGCGAGGGTCTGACCACCCTCGAATACTTCATTTCCACCCACGGCGCCCGCAAGGGTCTGGCCGATACCGCCCTCAAGACGGCGGACTCGGGTTACATGACCCGCAAACTGGTGGACGTGTCCCAGGATGTGATCATCCAGCAGGAGGATTGCGGCACGGTCAACGGCATCTGGGTCCAGCCGATTTATGAGGGTGACGAGGAAATTGTCAGTCTCTCGACCCGGATCATCGGTCGTGTTTCGTGTGATGAGGTGACCGATCCTGTCGGACGCCATGTGATTGTCGGGGCCAATGAGGTCATTGACGAGATCAAGGCCGCCGCGCTGGAGAAACTCGGCATTGAACGTCTCAAGATCCGGTCGGTGCTCACCTGCGAGGCCAAGGAGGGGGTCTGCCGTCTGTGTTACGGACGCAACCTGGCCACGGGCAAACTGGCCAAGCTCGGCGAGGCCGTCGGCATTGTCGCGGCCCAGTCGATCGGCGAACCCGGCACCCAGCTGACCATGCGGACATTCCACATCGGTGGGACCGCCTCAAAGACATTCAAGCAGCCCATCATCAAACTGAAGAATGACGGGTTGGTCCGTTACCACGATCTGCGCACGGTTGAATCCACCGAGGGCGGGTTTGTGGTGCTCAACAAAAACGGGACCATTGCCATTCTCACGGAGGACGGACGCGAACTGGAGCGCCATGACATTGTCATCGGTTCGAAAATCTCCGCCGCCGACGGTTCCCACATCAAAAAGGGCGACACCCTGGCCCAATGGGATCCGTACAACGTGCCGATTCTCACCGAAAAAGCCGGGAAGATCGAGTTTGTGGACGTCATCGAGGGCGTCACGGTCAAAAAGGAGCTCGACGAATCCACCGGGTTCCTCGGAACCGTGGTCATCGAACACAAGGAGGATCTGCATCCCCAGATCGTCATTCGCGCGGAAAAAACCGATGATGTGCTGGCCAGTTACTCGATTCCGGCCGGTGCCCACATCGTGGTGCAGCAGGGCAAAAAGGCCGGGGCGGGCACGCTCCTGGCCAAAACACCCCGCAAGGTGGCCAAGACCAAGGACATCACCGGGGGTCTGCCCCGTGTGGCCGAATTGTTCGAGGCCCGCCGTCCGAAGGACTCCGCCGAAATTGCCAAAATTGACGGTACCATTGACTTTGGCGGGATTGTCCGCGGCAAACGCAAGCTGATCATCCGCGATGCCGACAACAACGAGGAGGAGCATCTGATCCCCCTCTCCAAACACATCATTGTCTTCAAGGGCGACCATGTGAAGAAGGGGTCCCAGCTGACGGAAGGGCCGATCGTGCCGCACGAAATCCTCGAGATTTGCGGACCCCAGGAATTGCAGGAATACCTGGTCAACGAAGTCCAGGAGGTCTACCGCCTTCAGGGCGTGGAAATCAATGACAAACACATTGAAATCATCATCCGCCAGATGCTCCGCAAGGTCAAAGTCAGCGAACCGGGCGATACCAAGCTCCTGTGGGGCGACCAGATTGACCGGATTGTCTTTGACGAGGAAAACCACCGTGTGGTCGAGGCGGGTGGCAAACCTGCCGAAGCGACCCCCGTTCTGCTGGGCATCACCAAGGCCTCGCTTGAGACGGACAGCTTCATTTCCGCCGCATCCTTCCAGGACACAACCCGTGTCCTGACCGAGGCGGCCACCCTGGGCCGTGTGGACAACCTCCGTGGTTTCAAGGAGAACGTCATCATGGGGCATCTGATCCCGGCTGGAACCGGCTTCCGCACCTACAAGGGCGTGGAGCTGGACCTCTTGGGCGAGCCTCTTGATGAACCCGTTGTGACCTTTGAGACCGAGGACGAGACCGAGGAATCCAAGATCGCCGGCTGATCCCTCGCCCGGCGCACATGCGAATTCAAAAGACCCGGACATCATCGTCCGGGTCTTTTTTTGCCCTTATTCCTGACTGCCGGGGGGTGGTGGGTGCGACGCAGGTTCAAGGCTTCGGGACGATGACCTGCAGGGCGGCGGGTTCGATCCTGAAGGTGGCGGGCAGACTCCCGGAAAATTCACCGTCCACCTCCACCGGCACCTCGGACTGGGCACTGATCCGCACCTCCGGAACCTTCAGATAGGTGACATCCCTGAGGTATTTGAGGCGTCCGATGAGGACGGCCTGAAAGTAGCGGATCAGGTCCAGATGTTTCTGGCTTTTGAAGATGCAGACATCCAGCAGACCGTCGTCGAGGGCGGCCTCCCGGAAGAAGGGGAAGGAGCCGCCGTAATAGCGGCCATTGCCGACCAGGACAAAACAACCCTCGTGGGTCTGCCCCCCGGTCTCGACATACACACGGGGCGGGGCGTAGGAGGCGATGCGGGCCGCGTTGAGCACATAACTCAGAGGCCCCCATATTTTTTTGAAGCCGAAGGTTGTTTCGCGGATGGTCTGGGCATCCAGGCCCACCCCCGCCAGCTGGACAAAATATTTGTCATTGGCCCTGGCCAGATCAATGGTGCGGGAATGTCCCTGCACAATCAGTTCCCACGCCCGGTCGATCCGGAGGGGGATGCCCAATTCGCGTGCCAGGACATTGACCGTGCCCAGGGGAAGAATCCCCAGCCGGGCCTTGGAGAGGGCCAGACCGTTGATGACCTCATTGATGGTGCCATCCCCGCCTGCGGCGACAATGGTGCGAAAGCCCTGATCCGCCGCACGGCGGGCCATCTGGGTCGCGTCCCCCGCGGCGGAGGTGAGTTTGATGATCGCATGGGCGGAAAGATGATCGAGATTTTTGCGCAGGGCACGGGCACGCTCCCCCCGGGCCATGGGGTTGAGGATGACAAAAATTTCGTTCTGGAGGCTTGTCGCCATAAATGAAGCCGCTATGGTAAAAATCCCGATGAAAAAAGCACTGAAAATCATCGCCCTTCTGTGCCTGGTCTGTTTGTTCCTTCTGGCAGGGGCGGCGGTGGCCCTGCACTTTTATCTGAGTTCCGACGGCTTTCGGAACATGCTCCTCGACAAGACCGGCGAGGCCCTGGGGGTGAAGATCACCACCGAAAAATTTGAGTTTTCGTATTGGAAAGGGGCCCGGATGGTCGGGGTCAAGGTCCGGAATCCCGACGGCATGATGACCCCGCACTTTTTTGAGGCGGAATCCTTCTCCTTCCAGTACAATCTGCTGGCCCTCCTGCGTCGCAAAATAGAGATTGAGCGTTTCACACTCAAAGAGCCCAAACTGACCATGGAGCAGACCAAGGACGGCACCTGGTATCTGCCCGGGCAGAAGTCCGTCCCCACCGGACCGGTTCCGGAGACCGGGGCACCGACCCCGGCCACGGTCCCGTCAAAACCGCTCCCCTTTTCGGTGGAGACGCTGCAGATCATCAACGGTTCCTTCGTGATGCTCGGGCAGGATGGACGTGTTCCCTTTTCTGTCCGGGGTCTGAATCTCAAGTCCACCATCAACATTGACGACACGATCAATCACATCGCCGGGGCGGTGAGTTTCAACGAACTGACCGTGACGGACAAGCTGACCATCAGCGCCGCCCAGTCGGATTTTGAACTGCAGGGACGCAAGGCGATTCTCCGCAAATTGCAGGGACAATCCTTTGGAGGCCGGGTGGAGGGTCAGGCGACCATCGATCTGGGGGGGGTGGAAATGCCGTTGTTTTTGGAGCTTCAGGGACGCGGGCTGGATTTGCAGCAGATTCTCGAGAAGTTCGGCTCGGGGGGGCAGCAGATCACCGGAGCGCTGCAGGCCGCGGTGAAGCTGCAGATTCCGCTCAATGCGCCCCTGGAACTTTCGGGCGGCGGCGCGGCGGAACTGGCCAATGGCCGGGTGGTGGGCAATCCCCTGCTGCAGCTGATCGGGTCCGTCTTCAACATCTCGGAATTCCAGGAGGTTCCCTTTCAAAAGGCGCGGACGGATTTCTCCATCACCAACCGTGTGGTCACACTGACAGGCACGGACCTGAAAAGCCCGGATATCCGTCTTTTTGGGGGAGGGACCATCACCTTTGAGCGGGTGTACGATGTGGTGCTGACCCTGACCATGAGTGAGCGGCTGATGAACCTGCTGGCCAACGACGTCAAAATCGCTTTCAAAAGGAATGAGGATGGGACGTATGCCACCCCGGAGTTCAAGGTGTACGGGCCGCAAAGTGAACTGAAACAGAATCTGCTGGATACGCTGCTCAAGGACGGCGGCAAGCGCATCCTTGAGAAAAAGGCGGGTGAGTTGCTCAACAACCTTTTCAAAAGAAAAGAACCCGCCCCGCCCGCCGTGGAGCCTCCGGCAGTCAATTCCCCGGCCGCCCCATGAGAATCATCGCCGGCAGTGCCGGGGGGGTTCCCCTGTTTGCTCCCAAGGACCTGTCGGTGCGTCCGGCCGCCGATCGCACCCGGGCGGCCCTGTTTTCGGCACTGGGGGACCGTGTGCCCGGGGCGAAGGTCCTCGATCTTTTTGCCGGAACCGGGTCGATCGGGCTTGAGGCCATCAGTCGCGGGGCCGCCTCCTGTGTTTTTGTCGAGAAACACAAAATGAGCGTGAAATTGTTGGAGCGGAACATGGCCAAAACCCGGCTGACCGGTCCGATCATGGCCGTGGATGCCATTTTTGCGCTGGGTCAGCTCGTGGCCCGGGGAGAAAGATTTGACATCGTCGTGGCGGACCCGCCCTTTTGGAAGGAGACCGATGTGAGCCAGAACATCCTTTCCAACCGGGAATTGCGCAAGTACAGCACCGAACTCCTCCATCATCCCGACCTGCGGACCCTGATGGCGCCCGGGGGGATTTTTGTGCTCGACTCGTACCATCTCGACCGGTTTGAGGTGCCCCGGGAGTGGGAGCTGGTCCGGGAAAGGGAATATGGACAGGTGCGCGTGCAGTTTCTTGTTTTGAAAGAGGGCTGATTTGTGGTTGTATCCCGTCCATGAGCCAAAAACGCATTGCCGTTTACCCCGGAAGTTTTGATCCTGTCACCAACGGGCATCTGGATGTCATCGAGCGGGCCGCCCGCATTTTCGACGAGGTCATTGTTGCTGTGGCGGTCAATGATGAAAAAAATCCGCTCTTTTCCGCCGCGGAACGGTGCCGGATGGTTGAACACGCCGTCAGGCATCTGCCCAACGTCTCTGTGGATTCATTTCCCGGGTTGCTGGTCAGTTATGCGCGATCCAAGGGGGCCTGTGCACTCATCCGCGGTTTGCGGGCGGTCAGTGACTTTGAATTTGAATTCCAGATGGCCCTCATGAACCGGGGACTGGACCCGGAGATTGAAACCATTTTTTTGATGCCCAAGGACACCTACACGTATCTGAGTTCGCGGATCATCAAGGAAATCGCCCGGCTGGGCGGGGATGTGTCACCCTTTGTCCCCGCCGAGGTGGTGCAGGCGATGGCGGCAAAATGGGGGCGATAGGGGCGGCTCACACCTGCCGTCGGCGCCATTTGCGCAAGGCGGTGAGGGCGGCGGCAAGCAGGAGGCCCGGGAGGAGAAGATCGACGGTGGAAGGCTCGGGGATGATGGCCAGATAGTAGAAGCCGCCGGTGTTGTAAACCTTCAGATACTGGTCGGCGGAGAGGCCCGTGGCGGAGAATCCGCTCAGGAAGAATCCTGAACCATCCTGGTAGGGGGCGAAAATATCCGTCGTGGCACGGACCCCGCCGTAGTAGGGATTGGCTGCGGTCCCGAGGGTGCCGGAGGGAGGGGCTGTGAAGTTCCAGGTGAAAAGTCCCAGGTTTGTGAAGGAACCAGTCACCTCGATGCCCCGGAAGGTGGACCAGAGGGTCGCCCCACCGGCCTGATTGTCGAGGTTGATGGTGGCATTGTTGGTGAAGTCTCCGTTGATGCGGAAAAAGTCCCCGGTCGCCTCATTGAGGTTGAGATTGTTGACCGTGCTGCCCGCATCCAGGAGCACATCCCCCTGCACATCGAAACTGCCATTGACATCCAGGGTTGATCCGTTGGAGATGGCCAGATGGGAATTGGCCACGCGGAGTGCGCCATTGGCCACCAGGGTGGCTCCATTGGAGATCGAAACGCCATTGGTCGCCGTGGTGAGGGTGTTGGTCAGACGGAGCGTGCCGTTGGTGATGGTGATGGAACCGGAGAGGGTGTTGGTGCCCGAGAGGGCGAGGGTTTGACCACCGCGAATGAAGAGGTTCTGGGTGCCATTGGTGGCGGTCAGTCCCCCGGAGAGAGTGGTCAGTCCCGAGTTGGAGACCACCAGACGGATGGTGTCGAGGGTGTCCCCGGATTGGTTGGTGGCCAGGACATTGATGGCTCCCGAAAAGGTCAGGTCACTGCTGCCGATGAAGGTTGTGTTGCTGGTTTTGGCGTATTGGACCGCATTGGTGACCGTTTGATTTCCATTGGTGGCAAACAACTGGGCGCGGGCCGTGCCAAGGGTGGAATCGTTGATGAAGAGAGTGCCCGTCCCGAGGGCGTTGCTGTGGCCGATTCCCAGTGCCCCGCCGTACAGATAGGTGCCGCCCGCATGGGAATTGCTGGCGGACAGAATCAGTGTGCCCGCCTCGCCGCCGCCTGCCGTCCCGCGCTCCACCCGGCCCGCCCCGGAAAGGGTGCCCGCGAGGTTGACGATATTGGTGCTGGGATTGGTCCCGCCGGCGGTGTTCATCAGGGTCAGGGCGGAATGTTGATCCAGGCTGATGTTATTGGAATAAACCATCTGCCCCGAAGCACTCAAGCCCAGGCGGGAAATGGTCGAACCGGAGGAGTTGGTGTTGCGGACGGCCAGATCGACGGTGGATTGAAAGACGGGGGCCGATGAAAATTCGAGCGAGTGGCCGCCGGATTCAAACGTGAAGATGTGTCCCGTCTGGCCGGTGACTGTCAGCGAGTTGGCCACGACGACATTGGTCATGGCAAAAAGTCTGTTGTCACCCTGCGCGGCGGAGGCCACAAAGGTCAGGGCCCCCAGACCCAGGGACTCGTCGCTGTCGATGGAGACGGTCCCGTTGCTGAGGACAAAATTGCCCGTGAAGGTTTTGTCCCCGGAGAGCCGCAGATTGCCCGCGCCCACCTTCGTGAGGGCGGCAACCCCCGACACATTGCCCGTGACCGAGAGAATCGAGCCTGCCTCCGTGCCGATGGAGGAGGCGGAGGTCAGTGTGATGACCCCCCCCCAGCCGTTGGTCGTGTTGGCGTCGCTGCGAAGTGCCCCGGTTGTCCCGATGCCCGTCCCGTTGAGGACCAGTTCCTCCGAGGCGACATTGATGTTGCTTTGCAGCCGGAGCGTCGCACCGTCGAAGACGACTGTACCCGCATTGGCACTGCCCAGGGCGCTGTCGTGGCGGGCGATGAGGGTGCCTTCGCGGATGAGGGTGAAGCCGTTGTAGGTGTTGTTATTGGTCAGGACCAGGGTGCCCTGACCCGTTTTGATGAGGTCGGAGGTTTCGGAACCGGAAATGACGCCGCCCAGAATCGCCAGATCGGCGCTGGAGGAGGCATTGTCATGGACGTGGATTTGGCGGGCCTGATAATCGCCCACCGTGCCCCCGTCGAGGGCCACATTGTTGGCGAGATGAACCTCGCTGTCGGCCTTGGAGGAACCGAACAGAAGCGCGTAGCCGTTGTTGAGGAACTCACCGTTGTTCCATTGAAGTGATGCGAGAGTCGAGCCGCCCACGGCGGTTACAAGTCGGACATCGGCATTGCCGTTGATGGCGGAAAATCCACCATTGCCCCGGTCGGTGGCCCCTTCGACAAAGGTCAATACGCCCCCGGAGCCCGTGCCGGTGAGAGCAAGGGCCCGGGCAAACGTGCCCCCTCCGTTGATTTCAAGGACACCTCCGCGCATTTTGATCGTCGTATTGGCTCCGCCGTCCGAACCTCCGCCGCCGAGGGCAGTGGTGGTGGCGCGGAGTGTGCCCCCATTGAGAACGATGGACCGTGCGTTGCTGTTGGTGAGTAGATTGGATGTGGAGTCGAGGCTCATGACGCCGGCACCAGCCTTGATAACATCTCCCGCCGTGGCGATCGGTATGAGAGAGGTTTTGATAATGAGCAGACCGTTGGTGTCATGCACATGAAAGTAGCGGTGGTTGCCGCTGCCACCACTGATCCCGCCCGTGCCTCCGGCGGAGTTTTCAATGGTGAAGGTTTCGCCCCCGGAAAGGAGGAACCCTTGGGAAACCAAGTTGCCGTTGGAGAGGGTCAGAGTTTTGTTTGCTCCGGCCTCAAAGACGAGGGAATTGAATGTTTTGGCGGTGTCGTTGACAATCGCATTGTCCGTAATGACCACGTTGGAGGTATTCAGTGACGAAAGCAGCCCACTGACGTTGGTGGTGGCGGCCTGAAAAACGCCCAGTGTCGTGTCGTAACCGGCGAACCGGTTGCCATTGATGGTGACCGAACCGCGGGAGACACCTGTCCCGCCCATGATCCCGTTGTTGGTGGTGGGCGCGGACGTGAAAAGGATGCGGGGATTGGCACCGGCAGTGCCCAAAGTGCCACCGGAGGCGGAAAAATTGAGCGTGCCGCGATTGTTTTGGGCCAGGGAGGCCAAGGTCAGAACGGTTCCGCCTCCACCGCCGTTGTGTTCGATGCGGATGGTTGTCTCGCTGCTGTTGAGTGTCAACGCCCCGGCGGTTTCGGTCGTGCCCGCCGCATTGCCGACGAGGCTGATTTTTCCACCCAGGGAAGTGATCGCTCCGCCATCCACCAGACGATCCGACGAATTGATGGCGGTGTTGTCGAGGGTCAGTGTCCCCCCGCGAAGTTCGACGGCCATCGAGGCATTCGTGGCCTGTGCGTTTCCGGCCAGGGTGATGCCCGAGGAATATTGTTCCGGGCCTGTCTGGACCCCGTTGATGGCCAGCGGACCGGTGATCTGTCCGATATTGCCCGTAAACGTCTGGGTTCCCAGACCGCGGACCGTCCAGTCATCAGCGGTGGCGGTTCCGCCAAAAGTGGCGTTGGTCAGCAGAAATTGAAAGACATCGTTGGCCGCCACTCCGTTGTGAAAGGTGCCCGCGCCGCCCAGTCCGCCGATGCGCAGTTCTGTGCCGGACACTCCTGCATTCGTGAAGGTGGCTGTGGAACCGATTTCAAGATTGTTGTTGCGCAAAGTGCGGTTGGAGGAATTGGAGACCGTGAGGGTGCCGTCGCTGAGTTTGATGCCGCCCAGAAGCAGATTGTCGTTGTTGGTGATGATCAGATTTCCCGCCCCGGTTTTTTCAAAACCGGCAAATCCCTTGAGTCGTGAGTCCATCAGAAGCGTCTGCGCCGAGGCCACCGCGATCTGCACATTGCTCCCGTGCAGGGTGAGTGTGTTGTTTCGGATGCGGTATTGGGTGCCGCTGGTGGCGTTGACATTGAGGCGGTTGGCTGCGATGCCGGTTGTCAGGGTGACCTCCCCGGCGGTTCCCTCAAAAAAGGCGGTGTTGGTCAGGCTGAGGTTTGACCAGTTGGTGGCGGTGCCGTTGTTGGAGGCAAACAGCCACGTCCCAGAGGAGGTATTCCAGTTGCCCGATCCGCCGACAGCGGGGGAGGAACCGTCGAATGACCAGTAATATTCCTGGGCATGGAGAGGGGATAATCCGAAGAAAAGCAGCAGGTACGGAGCATATAAAGCCCCGCGTTTTATGAAATTTATGGAAAATTTGTATTTCAATGCCTCAAAGGGTAAAGATGCAATGTTTTATCTGGGCGTCGATCCCGTGACAGCTCTGTGACAAGAACCTAGTGCATTTGAGCCATGAAAAACCGGGGTTGTCATGGCGTGCAAAATCGACTAGTGTGACTTGTTTTCCCTGAAAGGGGCCGTAATGGTTTCGACTTAAAGCGGCTGATCAGGGGTGGCAAGCCGAAGGCGGCCGGTCCTTCGTAAATCTCCCGGTCAAAAACCATAAGTGCCAACGAAGAATTGGCCCTCGCAGCCTAATTAGCTGCGACGTTCATCATGAGATACTCGCTATTGTGATGAGCGCATGCAGCGAGAGTAGGGACCGTACCCCGGGATGGCGGGGGTACCCCGAAACACATTCATGCCAGCTAAGCGGCCCGTCTTCCGATGCGGACAGGTAACGGGTTGCCGACAATAAAACTCCGCTAAGCTTGTAGAGGCTCCTGTATCTCCATTTGAGGACCCGGGTTCGATTCCCGGCGGCTCCACCATTTT
>JANRIZ010000044.1:0-12613 GCA_033764445.1 Verrucomicrobiia bacterium
GGGATGGGAACGCGAAAAATCCTCCCGGAGCATGGCCTCGACCTCCATGCAAAAGGCGCGGTCGGGGGAGAAGACGGTCAGCTCAAAATTCAGCAGGAGCGAGCGGTAATCCATGTTGACCGTGCCCACGGAGGCCAACGAGTCGTCGATGAGGGCGACTTTCTGGTGCATGAACCCCTCTTTCATCCGGAAGACCTTTACCCCGGCCTTCCGCAGGGAGGGATAATAGGTGTAGGAGGTCAGGTAGGGCAGCAGATGGTCGGGCATGCCCGGCAGCAGAATGCGGACATCCACCCCGCGCAGGGCCGCCAGTTGCAGGGTCGAGAGAATGCCGTGGTCGGGGACAAAGTAGGGGCTGGCCACCCAGAAGCGTTTGCGGGCGGAGGCAATGGCGTCAATGAGCAGCAGGGCACAGACCTCCAATTCATCAGCCGGACCGCTTTTGAGGGTGTAGACGAGTTGATCCGCCTCGCGGGCGGGGGCGGGGGACCAGGGCAGAGCAGGGGTTTGCCCGGTGGCCCAGAACCAGTCCTCCAGAAAACAGATTTGCAGGTCCAGGGCCGAGGGACCGGTGATTTTGACGTGGGTGTCGCGCCAGGGACCGAACCGGGGATTTTTGCCCAGGTACTCGTCCCCCACGTTGAGCCCCCCCGTAAAGGCGGTGGCCCCGTCAATGATCACCAGTTTGCGGTGGTTGCGGAAGTTGATCTGGAAGGGGTTGATCAAATGGCGGCTCGAGCCGAAAGCGGCGGTCTGGATTCCGGCGGTTTCCATGGTGCGGAGAAAGGTGTGGGGCAGCCCATGGGAACCGATCCGGTCGTAGAGAAAATACACACGGACCCCTTCGGCGGCCTTTTGGATGAGCCGCGACCGGAGTTCCCGTCCGATCCGGTCATCCCGGACAATGTAAAACTGGACCAGGATCGTCTGCCGGGCGTGTTGGATCGCCTCAAAGATCGCGTCAAATGTGGCGGCCCCGTCGATGAGCAGGCGAATGTCGTTGCTGCGGGTGGACTGGAGTTCGTGAAGCTGCGCGTTGAGCCGGTGCAGCTGCGGCCAGGAGCCGGGCAGGGGCGATTGCCAGGGCTCGAGAACCCGGTGGCAGGTCTGGAGGGCGTCATCGAGTGGGAGGGCCAGTCCGGAGCCCGCCTTGGCATAACCGACAAATTTGGAGCGTCCGAGGAGCAGGTAGGCGGGCAGGGCGACCAGGGGAATGATCAAAAGGGAGACCGCCCAGCCGATGGCCCCCTGGGGGGAGCGGGAGTACATGACCGCGTGGACGGCGAAAAAAAGTGAACACAGGTGCAGCAGGCCGAGCATCACTTCCGGGAGGATCAAGATAACCTGTGGCAATTCCGGCATTCTCCCGGAACGTACGCCGCCCCCCGCGCCTTGGCAATGCGGATGTTTCCGGCAGGTGGGGCCCGAAAGGATCAGCGGCCCCGTTTCCGGATCGAAATGGGTGATTTCCCGAGCACACGCCGGAGGGTTTTATTGAAGAGATGCGGGTCGGGGATGCCCACCTGCAGACCGATTTCCTTGATCGAGAGCGTGGTTTCCTCCAGCAGCACCCGGGCCCGGCGGCAACGTTGCAGGCGGATGTGTTCCTGTACGGCCACACCCAGTGTTTTGTGGAAGAGCCGGTTCAGATGGGTTTTGCTCAGACCGACCTGACGGGCCAGACGGTCCGTGTACAGGGGTTCGGCCAGATGCATTTCGATTTCCCGCAACGAGTGCCGCACCGCCGGGTGGGGGGAATCCGATGTACCGGATTCATGGGCCAGATCCCGGAGTGTCCAGAGTGTTTCCCAGAGGAGCGCATGGGCCCGGGATTTTTCACGCGTCCAGATCGGGGCGCACCGGGTGATGCGTTCGTGGAGACTTTCAAAATGGAACCCGAGGGCGATTCGTGAAGGTAACATCACCGGGGTGCCCCGGCAAACCGGGACAAAATGCAGAAAGGAGAGTTTGCTGGGGCCGTGAAACTGGTAGTGGTAGGGGATGCCGGCAGGCACCCAGGTCGCGTCCCCCGGAAAAAAGGCCTGCCTGTGTCCGTCGATTTCAAGAAATCCCTCCCCCTGATGCAGGTTGAGAATCCACAGTCGCCGATGCTGCAGGTGTTCCTCCGGAACCGAACCGTGCAATGATTGGGAACCCATATTGATGAGGTTTGGCAGATGATTCATCCACATCCGATAGGTGAGCCGAGGGTTTGGCATGTTTCAAAAATACCAATTTTGGTTGAGGGAGGCAATTGCTCTTTGGGGTGGAGGGATTTCAATGGGGATACTATGACACGTCCCTCACGCATCGAGCTGTATCCGAAAAGTCGAACACCCTTCAGGGCGGACCTGTTTGCCAACCCCCCCGCCGAATACCGGGGGTATCCCTTCTGGTGTTGGAACACAAAAATGGAACGGAAGCATCTCAGACAGATCGGTTATTTCCAGGAAATGGGCATGGGGGGAATGACCATCCATTGCCGGACGGGTTTGGAGACGCCCTATATGGGACCTGAATTCATGGAGCTGGTCCGGGGCAGTGTGGCGGAGGCGAAAAAGCGCGGCATGTTTGTGTGGTTGTATGACGAGGACCGCTGGCCCAGCGGATACGGGGGTGGGATGGTCACGAAGGACCCTGCGTTTCGGGCGCGCCATCTCCTGCTGACTCCGCGGCCCTATGATTCCTCGGAAAAAGCCCCGGCAGAAGTGCGTGTGTGCAGTGCGGGCACCGGGCGGACCGGCAACGGTGTCCTCTTGGCGGTGTATGACGTTGTACTCGACTCTGAGGGAGTGCTCAAAAATTACCGGCAGTACACCTCCCCTCCTGCCCGGCCGCGGGGCACCCTCTGGTATGCCTATCTGGAAACAGCCATTGAGCAGACCTGGTTCAACCACCAGACCTATGTGGATACGCTCAATCCCCGGGCCATTGAACGGTTCATTGAGACCACCCATGACGTGTACAAGGATTCCCTGAAACAGGATTTTGGACGGACCGTTCCGGCCATCTTCACGGATGAACCGCAATTTGCCCACAAGTATGCGCTGCCCCATGCCTTTTCAACCGAGGACGTGGTCATTCCCATCACCGGGGATTTTTTTGAGACCTATGCCCGGGAGTATGCCCAAAGACTCGAGGCGCACATTCCGGAGCTGTTTTGGGAGTTGCCCGGTTTTCGCCCGTCCCTGGCGCGATACCGTTACCATGACCATCTGGCCGAACGGTTTGCCTCAGCCTACGCGGATACGCTGGGACGGTGGTGTGAAAACAATGGCATTGCCCTGACCGGGCACATGATGGAGGAGCCCACACTGGAATCCCAGACCCATGCACTGGGTGAGGCCATGAGGTCCTATCGGGGTTTTCATGTGCCGGGAATCGACATCCTGTGCGATCATCATCCGGAGAGCAGCGGACAACGGATCGAGTTCACCACCGCCAAACAGGCCCAGAGCGCCTGCCGCCAGTACGGACGGTCCGGGGTCATGAGCGAGCTGTACGGGGTGACCAACTGGGACTTCACCTTTGCCGGGCACAAGGCGCAGGGGGACTGGCAGGCGGCGCTGGGGGTGACGGTGCGGGTGCATCACCTGGCCTGGGTGAGCATGGCCGGGGAGGCCAAACGCGACTATCCCGCCTCCATTTTTTACCAGTCCCCCTGGCATTCACAGTACCGTCTGGTTGAAAATCATTTTGCCCGGGTCAATGCCGCCCTCACACGCGGGGTGCCACGCGTGCGGGTGGGGGTGATCCACCCGATCGAAAGTTACTGGCTTTCCTACGGACCCCAGGCGCAGACCCGTGATCAGCGGGCCGAGCAGGAGACCCGGTTCCAGGATCTCACGACCTGGCTTGTCCACGATTTGTGCGACTGGGATTTCATCTGTGAATCCCTGCTGCCCTCACTCCAGCCCCGGCAGGAGGGCCGGACATTCCAGGTCGGGAGGATGGCGTACGAGGTGGTTGTCGTGCCTTCCATGCGCACCCTGCGGCCGACGACGGTTGAACGACTCGAAAGTTTTGTCCAGGCGGGAGGCCGCGTCATTTTTGCGGGTGAAATCCCCTCCCTCGTCGGGGCCGTGGCCTCCGATCGGGTCCGCCGACTCTCCTCCCGCTGTGAACGGATCGAGTGGGGCCGCATTCGGCTTCGCAGGGCCCTTGAACCGCTTCGGGATTTTGGAGTGTATGATCCGGACGGCCATCTGGCCGACGGGTTTGCGGCCCAGATCCGCCAGGATGGAAAAAACCGGTACGTGTTTGTCTGCAACACCGCGCGCGGACTGGGGTGCGACGGTCATCCCTATGGAAACGACTTTGTTTTGAGATTCCGCGGATGCTGGGAGGTCGAGGAAATGAACACCCTCACGGGAAAAATCCGTTCCCTGCCTTCGGTCCGGAGGGAGGGGTGGACGGAATTGCCGTGGCATTTTGCGCCCATCGAAAGTCTCCTGTTGCGTTTGAAACCCGCAAAACCCCTGGTCCGCGCCGTGCCTCCGGCGGGCCCGGTTTCGTGGAGCGAGGTGGCGCGGGTGGCGGATCCGGTCCGGGTGACTCTTTCCGAGCCCAATGTCCTTTTGTTGGATCGCGCCGCCTGGCGGCTGGGTCGCGGGCCGTGGCAGGACCCCTGTGAATTGCTGAGGCTTGAGGCCGGGGTCCGTCAAAAACTCGGTTTGCCCGCCAAAGATTTTGCAATCGCCCAGCCCTGGACGGACACGGCACCGGCTCCGGTGGCCGGGGAACTGACACTGCGTTTTGAAATCCGGTCCCAGGTCCGGGTGGTTTCCCCGAAGCTGGCCATGGAAAAGGCGGCTCTGGCGCGGCTGCATCTTGAGGGGCGTGAGGTGCCTGTGAGGATCGGGGGATGGTGGGTTGATGAATGTCTGCAAACCGTGACACTTCCGACCCTCCGCCCGGGGCGTTCCGTCCTGGAAATCACCATTCCCTTCACCCGGAAAACCGACCTTGAATACGTCTACCTTCTCGGGGATTTTGGGGTCCGGGTGGCGGGGAGTCATTCCACGATTATTGAACCGGTCCGCACCCTGGCTTGGGGGGATTGGTGTCCGCAGGGATTGCCCTTTTATGCGGGGAACCTCACGTATCACGCGGCTTTTGATGTCGCAGCACCCGAATTGGCCCTGGAAATCCCCCATTTCCGGGGGCCTCTGATCACCGCCCGCCTGGGGGCCGGGAAACAGGCACCGATTGCCTTTCCTCCCTACCGCTGGAATCTGGGGCGGGTGGGGAAGGGGCGGAAAAAACTGGACCTGACCGTGTACGGAAACCGGTTCAATGCGTTTGGCAACATCCATTATTCGGGCCGGTTTCATTGGAGTACCCTGGGGGCTCCCACAGCCTACCGGGCCACGCATTTTGACTGGTCCGACCAATACCGTCTCCGTCCGATGGGGATTTTGGTCGCACCGATGCTGACCGTTGCCTCCGTCAAACAGGTCGGCCGTCTCAGGAGCTGGACCTCGTAGGGGCAATATCATTTTGACAGCGGGCACTGGAGACTGCATTCTTTCCGAAACAATAAAATGACAGGGCAAAACGGATATGGGAGAATTCATCAAGGTCAGCACGGTTGAAAAACTGCCCGTCGGCAAATGTGCCGGGGTGGTCGTCGATGGGACGGATGTCGGTCTCTTTAATGTCGATGGAACCATCTGCGCGATGGAAAACACCTGTCCGCACCAGGGCGCACCGCTGACCCAGGGCAGCATGAAGGAGGGTGTGGTGATGTGTCCCTGGCACATGTGGCGGTTTGATGTGAAGACCGGAAAGTCGCTGACGGCTCCGGGGGCGGACATGACCGTCTACGAGGTGAAGATAGAAAACGGCGAGATTTTTGTAAGGCTTCCCTAGTGGCAGCCGTGACGAGGATCCCCATGAAATCCGCCTACGAACTTGCGATGGAACGGCTCGACAAATCGGGCCCGGCCGTGAAGCTGACCGCGCTGCAGAAGGAACAGATTGCGGAGATCGACAACCTGTACAGATCCAGGATCGCCGAACGGGAGCTTTTTCTCCAGGGCGAGATCGCCGGGGAAACCCTCCGGGGCCGTCTGGAAGAAGCCGAGGCCCTGCGCCAGCAGCTTGCCCGCGACCGTCGCGCCCTGGAGACGGAGTGCGAGGAGAAGAAGGAAAAAATCCGCCGCGAAAAATAAGGGCCCATGTCCGCACTCGACCATACCAGTGTCTTCATCATGGCCGGCGGCAGCGGGGAGCGCTTCTGGCCCCTGAGCCGGAAAAAAACGCCCAAACATCTGCTGAAACTTTTCGGGGACCAAACCCTGCTGGAAATGACCGTCCGTCGGCTGGAGGGGATCATCCCCTGGGACCGTGTGTTTGTACTGACCAATGCGGAGCAGGTGGAGGCCACCCGTGCGGCGCTGCCATTTTTGCCGGTCACCCAAATCATCGGGGAGCCCGCCAAACGCGACACCGCCCCGGCCGTGGCTCTGGCCAATGCGCTCGCCCGCCGGCAAAACCCCGACGGGGTGCTCGTTCTGCTGCCCGCCGACCAGCTCATCAAGGACACGGCCACCTTCCGGCGCAATTTGAGCGACCTCATCGAAACGGCTGCGACGGGGGAGAGTCTGTGTGTCTTTGGGATTCCCCCCGCCCATCCCGCCACCGGTTTCGGTTACATCGAAATGGGGGCGCCACGGGGTCAGGCCGCCGGGGGTACCCGCCTTTTCCAGGTGGGCCGGTTTGTCGAAAAACCCGACGCCGCCACGGCTGCCGAGTACGTGCGGTCGGGCCGGTTTGACTGGAATGCGGGCATGTTTGTCTGGAAGGTTTCCGCGTTCATGGCCGAGGCCCGGCGCCAGGCCCCGGCGCTGGCGCAATTTGTGGAGGATTTTCCCGCCGGTGATTTTGGTCCGTATCTGGAGGAGCGGTTTGTGACCCTCCCGAAAATCTCCATCGATTACGCCCTCATGGAAAAGGCCCTTTCCGTGATTGCCGCCCGGGCGGAATATGACTGGGATGATGTCGGGGCCTGGACCTCGCTGCCCGCGCATCTGCCCGCGGACCCGTCGGGCAACACCCTCCGGGGGGCCGCCGCCCTGCACGATTCCTCGGGGAACATCGTTTTTTCGGAGGGTCAGACCTCCGTGGCCCTGCTGGGGGTCCGTGATCTGGTGGTGGTGGTCACCGCCGATGCCGTGCTGGTCTGTCCGCGGGACCGGGTGCAGGAGATCAAGAAGCTTGTGCCCCAGCTTCCCCCGGACTTGCTTTAGGGTGGTTTTCGGGCGAGAGTGGGTGAAATGGAACCCAACGGCACTTCTGTGGGCAGGTGTTTTACGGAGATCGGCGGGGAACTGTATGCGGTCCGCAACTGGCAGCACCGCGGGGATTCGCACGATGCGGCGATGATGACCCGGCTCAATGGTCCGCAGGCGGCGCAATACCGGAAGATGAAGGCCGAGGGATTTTCCGATTCAAAAATTTTCCGGGATATTTTTCCGGCTCCACCCAAACCCTCCTCCACCGTCATTCAAAAAGGTCAGACCGTCGAGGTGGACCTGGACTTTCTGACCGCCGGGCAGCTGGCGTGCCTCATCAACCATCTGCTTGGGACCGACATTGCCTCGTTGGCCCGGCTTCCCGTGCGGGACCTGCGCAAAATGTACCTGGCGGTCAAACGGACACGCCGTTTTGTGGTTTAATATTTGAAGACCCTTTTTTTGCCCGTTTTGGACTTGGGCTTGGCCGACCAGTTGATCTGGTCGTAGTTGCTGCGGAATTTGGCACTGAGATTCCGGGGGGCGTGACCCTTGCCGGCGGCACTGGCCGTGGATTTTTTGGAATCCTGGCAGGGCGGGCAGGTTCCCTTGGAACAGGGGGCGGCGGGGGCGGCAGGTGCAGGGGCGGGTTTGTTTTCCATGGATGTCGGGGGTCTGTCTGGGAATGAGTGAAATCGGGAGTCTAAAGATGGGCGGAAACCGCTGGCAAGCCGAAAATCAGTCCGCTTCAGCGCGACGGACCCGGCTGCGGTTGGCGGTTCAGAACCGGACCGGGGTGGCGTCCTTCCAGAGTTCTTCCAGGCCGTAGTAGGCGCGTTTGTCCTGCACAAAAAGATGGGCCATGACGTTGCCGTAATCGACGACAATCCAGCCGCTTTCATTGCCCCCATCCCGACCGATGTTTTTTTCGCCGATCTTTTGGAGTTCCTCCTCCAGATGCCCGGCCAGAACCTTCAGATGCGGGTCCGAGGTGGCGGTGGCAATGAGAATGTAATCGGTCACGCTGGAAATGCCCTGCACGTCGAGAACCACAATTTCGGACGCCTTTTTATCGTCCAGGAGGCCGTGCATGGCCCGGACGAGCCTGTATCCCGCATCCACCCGCTCGGGAGTCCGGGCCGGGGCGGGAGCCGGGGCCGCCGCCGTTTTGGCGCGGGTTTTGGAAGTCACCACCCGGGGCGCAAAGTTCCGGGCGGCGTTTCCTTTTGAAGGGGCCCGGGATATTTTCCCCTTGGAGGAGGCCCGGGGCGCCTTCCCTTTGGGAAGCGGTTTGCGGGCGGTTTTTTTCGGACGGGATTTTCCGGCGGCGGGGACGGATTTTTTGGGACTGGCTTTTTTAGGCATAGGATTGACCCTTCAAGAGTAGCTTTTCGACAGCCCCGGGTACAAGACCGAAAATGGGTTTTCCCCGGCGGAGCCGTTCGCGGATTTCCGTCGAGGAAATGTCCATCATCCGGGCGGGAAGCATCTCATGGTCGAAATCCGCCAGAAGCCGCGGCTGGATCGTGTGGCCCGGACGTGTGGCGATCAGCAGCGTGGCCCTCTGTGCGATGCGCTTGGGTTCCCTCCAGGTTTGGAGTTCGGCCACATTGTCGGCCCCGATGATCCAGTACAGTTTTGCCCCCGGATGGATTTTCCCAAAAGCCTCCAGTGTCTCGAAGGTGAAGGACGGACCCCGGCGGCGGTATTCCAGATCGCTGGCGAGGATGTTTTTCCGGCCCCGGACCGCGGCCCGGACCAGTTTCAGACGGACGGCGGCGGGAAGGCGGACCTTGGATTTGTGGGGGGGCCGGGCGCTGGGGATCAGATACACGCGGTCCAGACCCGCCCCGGCGATGGCATCCGCCGCCAGGGTCAGATGCCCGTTGTGGAGCGGGTCAAAGGTCCCCCCGAGCAGTCCGATTTTTAGGGTTTGTTTGCGCGGCACAATGGGGCTTTAATGGGTTTGTTTTCCCAAGTAAAAGCCAAAATGCGATGACACGCGACACAATCTTCATCACCACCGGACCCGGGTACGAACCCCTCGACCAGGTGCGCCGGCTGACCAATTTTTCCACCGGCAAACTCGGGACCGGTCTGGGCAATTTTCTGGCCGACCGCGGGTATCGGGTCATTTGTTTTGCCGGGGAAACCCGGACCTTCCGTGAGCCCAACCGGGCGGAGGCGGTGGTGGAGTTTGGTACCGGGAGGGACCTGCTGGACAGATTGCGGGAATGGTCCGGGAAGGAATCGCCCCGGGCGCTTTTCCATGTGGCCGCCCTCGGGGACTTTCAGGTCGCGGACATCCATGATGCCCAGGGGCGGAAATTGGAGGGTGCGAAAATCCCCTCGCGGGAGGGGGAACTGGTGTTGCGGCTCAAACCCGCCCCCAAGGTGATCCCGCATTTGAGGGGCCTTTTCCCGGCGGCCCGGATCGTGGGCTGGAAGTATGAGCTGGAGGGGGATGCCGCCCGGGCGCTCCGCCATGCCGCGGAGCAAATCGCCGAAAACCGGACCGATGCCTGTGTGGTCAATGGCCGGGCGTATGGTCCCGGGTTCGGACTTGTGGGAGCCGGGGACGGATGCCGCCATGCCGACGGACCCGGGGAACTGTACACCCTGCTGGAGAGTCACCTTCTCGCCAGAGAGTAACTCATAAACTCCAGGTTGTTCCAGGGCGGACCCGGGTGGTAGTTGAAGGTGATCCCTGAGTTGTTGACGATGACTTCACTGACACTGACCGTCTGGGCGTCATCGAGTTTCATGGCGGGGGTCAGGGCGCTGGGGGTCTCCGTACCGAAATGAAACGGGCGCAACCCCTCGGGTGTGGGCTGGGGGTTTTGCTCCAGGAGGGATTTCCAGAGATGCTGCCGGTACTGCCGGGCCTGGACATCCGCTGTTTCGGAGGAGGACCATATCTGGGCCCCGATGAGATTGTGCTGGGAATTGAGAGTGGTGCCATTCCATTCCCAGGTGAAGACCTTGGGCAACCGGTCCTTGAGGACGGAGACGTAGATCAGTTTGAAGGGGCCGAAAGTCGCCAGCCGTTTGGTGCGCATGATCATGCGGATCTGGCTTTCGCTGGTGTGCCCCAGCAGGGAGGGGATGATCTGGGCGCGGCTTTTTTTTCCCCGGCTTTTGGTCTTGTTTTTGTCGTAGCCGTTGAGCATGCAAAAACAGGTGCCGTCATTTTGCACGGCCATCCAGGTTCCGTCCCCCATGGTGTCGTACGGGTAGAGAGCCAGCAATTTCTGCGCGCGCCGGACCGATGGAAGCTGGGCGGCGGGGCGCTTGGAGGATTCATCCCGGCTGCAGCGCAGGGAATAACTCTCCTTGCCGTGAGGAAAATAGGTGACAGTACACATCCCGTAAGGGAGTCTGGGCCATGTGCCGGGAAATACAAACCAAACATTGGCCGGGCCGGTCGCCCTGTCCGACGGAAAATCCCTCTGGCCAACAGGGGAGACCAATGGATAGACTGGGGGGGTGATGGAACTCACACCCATGTTGCTGCTGGCCGTGCTTGGATTTCTGACGGGCATCTGTGCCGGTCTGTTGGGAATCGGGGGTGGCACACTGATTGTTCCCGGGCTGCTGGTCATTTTCCATGTCCTGAACCTGCACCTGGCCTCCGACATGCACACCGCCATGGCCACGTCGCTGGCGGCGATGATCTTCACTGCGTCCTCCTCCACCTTTTCCCGTTGGAAACGAGGGGACATCAACTGGGAGCCGGTCCGGATCATGACCCTGCCGATTGTCGTGGGCGTGGTCCTGGGCACGCTGCTTTCGGCCCGGCTCAATGCCGCCGTGCTGAAATTCATTTTTGCGATCGTCATTTTGTGCATTGCCCTGAGGATGATCATTCCCCCGGGCCCGAAGGCGGGGGAGAGAACCTACAAGTCCATCCTCTGGCAGATGCTTCCCATGTCCCTGATCATCGGTCTGAAGTCCGGATTGCTCGGGGTGGGGGGCGGCCCCCTGAGTGTCCCGTTCCTGAATCATCTCGGGCTGGACATGCGCAAGTCCACCGGGACCTCGACCTTTTTCACACTGCCCGTGGCCCTGACCGGCACCCTGACCTACTACGTGCTGGCCCAGACCGGTCTGGCCAATCATCTTGGGGGTGTGGGGGGGCTCGTCTACTGGCCCGCCGTGCTCATGGTCGTGCCTTTCAGCATGGCCGGGGCGCCGGTGGGTTCGCTCATTTCGAGACGCATTTCGGGGCACTGGCTCAAAATCGTCTTTGCACTTTTTCTGATCCTCATTGCCGTGGCGCTGCTGACCGGGCTGGCGTGAACCGGGGCGAGGGCGGGAGGTCAGTCTGCCTTTTTCAACAGCCGCAGACTGTTGAGCACGACAAGGACCGTGCTGCCCTCGTGGCCGAAGACTCCGAGGGTGAGGGTGATTTCGTCAAAGGCCGCCAGGGTCACCAGCAGCGCCACCACCCCCAGGGAAAAGGCGACATTCTGTTTGATGACCGCCAGGGAGCGCTCGCTCAGGCGCACCGCCTCCACCAGCCTGCCGATGCGGTCATTCATCAGGATCACATCCGCCTGCTCCAGGGCGGCGTCACTGCCGCGGGCCCCCATGGCGATCCCGATCGAGGAAAGTGCCATGCCTGGCGCATCATTGACCCCGTCGCCGACCATGGCCACGGACCCGTGCGTGCCTTTTAATTCGCGGATGGCCTCCAGTTTGTCCTGCGGCTGCAAATCCGCCCGGACCTCATCGACGCCCACCTCGCGGGAGACCCGTTCGGCCGCCGCACGATGGTCGCCGGTGAGCATGACCACCCGTTTGCCCATTTTCCTGAGAAGTCCGACCGCCCGGGCGGATTCCGCACGCACCTCGTCGGTAAGGGTCAGTCGCACAAAATGCCCGCCGGATTGGATCCAGACCCGGGTACCCTCCCCGGCGGAGGCCAGATCGGGAAGGGAGATGCCGAGTTTTTCAAAGAGTGCCGGCTGGCCCACGCGGCATTTTGCGCCGTCGATTTCCGCCTCCACGCCCAGGCCCGGATGGCTGGTGAAATTCCGGACCGGCAGGGGCGGGAGATTCCGATTTTTGGCCTCGTGGCGGATGGCCATGGCCAGGGGATGCTCCGAAAAAGCCTCCAGACTTGCCGCCGCCTGCAGGCACTCCCCGACGGAGGCGTGGCCGGACGCCTCCACGGCCGTGACCCGGAAATTGCCCGTGGTGAGCGTTCCCGTTTTGTCCAGGGCGATGCAGCGGACCTTGGCCAGGGTTTCAACCGCGTGGCCCCCCTTGAAAAGGATTCCCTGACGCGCCCCGGCGGCGATGGCGCTGAGAATGGCCGAGGGGATCGAGAGGACCAGGGCGCAGGGCGAGGCGACCACCAACAGCGTCATGGCATG
>JANRIZ010000070.1:0-4588 GCA_033764445.1 Verrucomicrobiia bacterium
GAGAAGGATTTGGATGTGATTCTTGATGCCCGCCCGGATATTCTGAACCACAATCTTGAAACCGTGCGCCGACTTCAACGCCGGGTCCGTCCGCAAGCCACGTATGAGCGATCGCTTTCGGTTCTGACGTATGCGAAGGCACACGGGTTTGTGACCAAGTCCAGCCTCATGCTCGGCCTGGGGGAGGAGGAGTCCGAGATCGGAGAGGCTTTGCGGGATTTGCGACAGTGCAGAACGGACATCCTGACCCTGGGCCAGTATTTGCAGCCTTCGTTGAAACATCTCCCCGTCGAACGGTGGGTGAGCCCCGGGGAGTTTGCGGCATGGAAGGAGCGGGCGCGAGACATGGGGTTTCGCCACGTGGAAAGCGGCCCCCTGGTGCGCAGCTCCTATCATGCCGACGAGAATCCGATTTCGGTTTGAGGGGAGGGACCCGGAGACGCGGGGGTTGCCATCCCCAAGGTCCCGTCCGCAGGAATCGTCCGCGTTATTCAATCATGACGACAAGGGCCGTCGTATTGTCCCTCCCGGATTCCAGGACCGCTGTTTCCACGATCCGCTGGGCGGGGGAGATCGGGGAGTCCGGGGAGACGGGAAGGCGAAGCAAATCCTCCAGGGCATGGTCCCAGAGACCGTCATTGACCCCGTCGGTGCAAAAAAGAAACCGGTCACCCGGCTCGTACGGGAGGGCGCCCAGATGAGGATCGAGGAACTGATGCCCGGCGCCCAGCACCTGGGTGAGGATGCCCCGGCGCGGATGGGTGCGTTCCTGACGTTCATTGATTTCGCCCCGGCGCCGGAGCACACCCGCCCGGGTATGATCGTGGGTGAGCTGGATCATTTTTCCATCGTGTGGCAGGTAGTAGATGCGGCTGTCGCCGATGTGCCCGAAACAAAACCGGCCCGGGGCAAACCATCCCAGACTGAGCGTCGTCCCCATTCCCTCACATTCCCCGTAGGTTTGCCCCATTTGGATCAGTTCCCCGTGAATCCGGGAGAAAAGCTCCGTGAGCACGTCCCCGAATCCCACGTCAAAATGTCCGGAGGCAAAGGAAAAGCTGCGGGGCAGGAGGTCGGTGATTTTCCGGGTGGCAATACGGCTGGCGAATTCGCCCGAATGGCCCCCCCCCATGCCGTCACTGACCGCAAACACGTAATCGCTTTGGCCGAGGGACCCCGCACCGATTTTGCCCAGGTGACGGACCTCCCGGGCGTCAAAATTCAGCGCCAGAAAGGCGTCCTCATTATTCGGCCGCATTTTGCCCGGGTGAGTCATGCCCGACCATGAAAGACCTTTGACCGGACGGGGGGATCCTTCGGGAACCGGGCTCACGGTTTTTCCTCATCGGTGAAAGGGGAGACATACGTGGGATCATCGGTGATGGTGGCAAACTCAAAGTCGATCACACAAAAACGTCCGTCATGGGCGCGATAGGTGATGTTGCGCAGGAAGGGGTCGTCGTGTTTGACGCCGTAGGCCTCCAGTTCCGCAAAAATCTCCGCCACGTGTTTTTCCCCCATGCGTTCGACCCGGGATCCGCAGTTGGAGGTGACCAGATACAGTTTTTCGGGGTCGGTCTCGAGGACACGGGGGACAAATCCGCATTTTTTTTCTTCGAGATACCTCAGCACCCGCACCTCGTTTTCAAAACGTTTCTGGGCCTTGGGTCCGCGGAAGGTTTTGTGGACCCGACCATCGTATCCGATCCGGACCAGGGCGCGTTGGGTGTCCTTGATTTCGTGCATGGGCAGACAGAATGCCATTGGAAGGACCCTCCCGCAAGGCTGTCATAAAGGAGGGAAGGGGCTTGGTTGGGGACCGGAAAGGCTCAAAATTTTTATCAACAGCGATTATTTTAATTTTACGTTTGGCATGGAAGCTGCTTTTTTGGGTGGGCGGACCTTCGTCGGTTGACCCTCCAGAGGGGTTTGACGGGAGGAACGTGATCAGTCAAACCTAAACACAACACACACTCAAATATGGCAAAATACAAATTGGAATACATCTGGCTGGACGGTTACACCCCCGTGGCCAACCTGCGCAGCAAAACCCAGATCAAGGAATTTGCGGCCTTTCCCAAGCTGGAGGAACTCCCGATGTGGGGATTTGACGGCAGCTCGACCAAACAGGCCGAGGGCCGGAGTTCGGACTGCATGCTCAAGCCCGTGGCCGTTTTTCCGGATACCACCCGCAAAAACGGGGTGCTGGTCATGTGCGAGGTCATGATGCCCGACGGTGTCACCCCCCACATCACCAATGCGCGTGCGACCATCCTTGACGATCCCGGTGCCTGGTTTGGATTCGAGCAGGAATATTTTCTTTTCAAGGACGGCCGTCCGCTCGGGTTTCCCAAGGACGGATATCCCGCGCCCCAGGGCGAATACTATACCGGGGTCGGTTACAAGAACGTGGGTGACATCGCCCGCAAGATTGTCGAGGAGCATCTTGATCTCTGTCTGGATGCCGGCATCAACCACGAGGGCATCAATGCCGAGGTGGCCAAGGGCCAGTGGGAATTCCAGATTTTCGGCAAAGGTTCCAAACGCGCCGCCGACGAGGTCTGGGTGGCCCGCTACATCCTCATCCGTCTGTGCGAAAAATATGCCGTGGACATCGAGTTCCATTGCAAACCCCTCGGGGCGACGGATTGGAACGGCTCGGGAATGCACAGCAATTTCTCGACCGAATACATGCGGACAGTCGGAGGCAAGGAATACTTCGACAATCTCATGGCCGCCTTTGAGAAATTCAAGGACGAGCACATCGCGGTGTACGGGCCGGACAACCACATGCGCCTGACCGGTCTGCACGAGACCCAGTCGATTGACAAATTCAGCCATGGGGTGGCCGACCGCGGGGCCTCGATCCGCGTGCCGCACAGCTTCAAAAACAACGGCTACAAGGGGTACCTGGAGGACCGCCGTCCCAATTCCCAGGGGGATCCCTACCAGATCGCCTCGCGCATTCTCAAGACGATTGCGACAGTCCCGACCAAGTAACCTCCGCAGATCCCTCCTTTCAAAAAACGGCGATATCCCCGGATATCGCCGATTTTTTTTTGGAGAGATGGCCCCTCGTTTGATAAGGCCACCCGGCCTGTGAATACTTTTTGCTGGTGCTTCCGGGGGGAATCTGGGAGTTGTCGCTTGCCTGAACCCATCCAACCCCTGCGCGGGCCCCTCAGGCCATCGGACCGGGACGCGCGGGGTGTGAAACACAACAGGAGACAACGATTATGTCAGCCAAGTTCAAAAAGTGTCAAAATGCCCAGGAAGTCATCGAGTTTGCCGCGTCGCATGGTGCGAAGCTGGTGGACTTCAAGTTTTGCGATCTGCTGGGCACCTGGCAGCATGTGACCACCACCATGACCGAAGGGGCGCAAAACTGCATTCCCCACGGCATCCCCTTTGACGGTTCCTCCATCCGTGGCTGGAAGGCCATCAACAACTCCGACATGCTGGCCATGCCCGACTACGCGACGGCCATGATCGATCCCTTCAACCTCGAGCCGACCCTCAGCCTGGTCTGTTCCATCTACGACCCGATCACCAAGGAACATTACAACCGCGATCCGCGCGGCATCGCCCAGCGGGCCATTGATTACATGACCTCCACGGGCATCGGGGACACCTCGTATTTTGCGCCGGAGGCGGAGTTCTTCATCTTTGATGATGTCCGCTACGACAGCAAATCCAACAGCAGCTTTTATTCCGTGGATTCCAATGAGGCCGTCTGGAATACCGGCCGTGAGGAATTCCCCAACCTCGGCTACAAATTGCGCCACAAGGAGGGGTATTTCCCGGTCCCCCCGGCCGATACCCAGCAGGACATCCGCAATGAGATGGTGCTGATGATGGAGGAGTACGGCATGCCCGTCGAACGCCATCACCACGAGGTCGCCACCGCCGGCCAGAATGAGATCAACTTCAAGTTTGACACCCTGGTCAATACCGGCGACAAGCTCCAGCTCTACAAATACATCATCCGCAACGTCTGCAAAAGACACGGCAAGACGGCCACCTTCATGCCCAAGCCCCTTTTTGGCGACAACGGATCGGGCATGCACTGCCACCAGTCCATCTGGAAGGAGGGCAAACCGCTTTTTGCCGGCAACGGATATGCCGGGCTGAGCGAAACGGCCCTCTTTTACATCGGCGGCATCATCAAACATGCCCGCGCGCTGACGGCTATCACCAATCCGACGACCAATTCCTTCAAGCGGCTGGTCCCGGGATACGAGGCGCCGGTGAGTTTTGCCTACTCCGCCCGCAACCGTTCGGCGGCCATCCGCATTCCGGTCGTCGACAATCCGAAGGCCAAACGCATTGAATTCCGCACCCCCGACGCCTCGAGCTGCATCTACCTGGCGGCCGCCGCGCAACTGATGGCCGGACTGGATGGCATCCAGAACCGCATCCACCCCGGGGATCCGCTTGACAAGAACCTCTATGAGCTTCCCGCCGAGGAACTCAAAAAGGTGCCGCAGGCTCCCGACTCCCTCAAGGGAGCCGTCGAAGCGCTCGAAGCCGACCATGAGTTCCTGCTCAAGGGCGATGTCTTCTCCCGGGACCTGATCGAAACCCTTGT
>JANRIZ010000048.1:0-3696 GCA_033764445.1 Verrucomicrobiia bacterium
GTCGGCCCCAAGGAATGCCGTGCGTGGACGATCCACGTCGGCGACAAGGCCCCGGCGGCGGCGGGGGTCATCCACACGGATTTCGAACGCGGGTTCATCACTGCAGAAACAACGGCCTACAACGATCTGATCACCCTCGGCTCCTTTGCCAAGGCCCGCGAAGCAGGCAAATTCCGGCTCGAGGGCAAGGAATACGTCGTCCAGGATGGAGACGTTCTGGAATTCCGCTTCAACGTCAGCAAGTGACCGTCCGCACCGGTCTCCGGGAAAAGCCTTCCGCTATTTGCCCGTCTGTCGGATCCGGTCCCTGAGCGCGGGACGGTACTCAACGGCCTTCTGTTCGAGCACCCGGCGGCGTGCCGGGTCCTCCTCGATCTGGCTCAGCACCCAGTAAATGTCCCCGTTGCGCGGATTGAGCCTCAGACCGTTGAGCAGATGCCCGAGCGCGGGCTCCTTCAACCCCAGATTCAGGCAGGAGATTCCAGCCTTCTGATACAGCACGTCGGTGGGCTCGATGTGGGCCATGGCCGAAAGATACCCGGCCAGGGCCTTGGAATATTGACCCTCGTTAAAATACATGTCGCCGACCAGCTCAAAAAAACGCGGATGCGGATTGACGGTCAACTGATGCCGCCACAGGGTATGCGAATCCTTCCAAATGGCCGTCTGCCGGTAGGTCAGCACCGAGAGGGTCGCCACAACCAATGCCGCCACCCCGAGGAGTCCGGCCCGGACGACCTTCCGCCGCAAAACCGACCCCGCCCCGGTCCTTTCCCCCCACCACAAAAGGCCCGCTGTGAGCCACACAAAAAAAATCATCGTGGGCATGTAGGTGTACCGGTCCGCCGCCGAAAAGGAAAAGGCGTTGATGATTCCCAGGACCGGCCCCAGGGCGGCACCGTAAAACAGGACCGACGCCCGCACGGCCCGGTTCCCCTTCCAAAAGAGGATCCCCAACATCACATACGTGGCCAGGGCGCTGACGACTTCCAGGGGGGTCAGTCTCCCAAACTCCTCGTAAAGGATGTAGAAAGGCACCAGGTCAACGGGCATGAGGGTTCTTTGAAAATAAAATCCCATGACCAGTCCCGCGTTGAGCAGCCGGAAAAGCGGCGGCGCCTCCGCCAGGGTCACGAGATCATTCCGGTATCCCCCCATCATCACCGTCAGGGCACACACCACCCCCAGCAGAACAAAGGGGATTTTTTCGGGCAGGCGACGCCCCCATTCCCGGGGATGAAACACGTAATCCCAAAGGACCAGTGTCACAAACAGGCTCACCCCGGAAAACTTCGTAAAGATGGAGAGGGCAAAACAAAGAAGTGTCCCCCACCACAAGGGATCCTTCACGCAGGAGATCACCGCCGGACCACGTCTTTCAGCATACGTAATATACAGATGCAGTCCGACGAGGTAAAAAAAACTGTACATGATCTCCTTGCGCCCGGAAACCCAGACGACCTCCTCCACGCGCAAGGGGTGGATCGCGAAAAGCAGTGTCCCGAAACCCGCCGCCGCCACGGTCAGGGTTCCAACCTTCCCCAATCTCCTCAAAATGCGAAGCATCAGCGCAAACAGCAACAGACAGTCCACAATGTGCCAGAGGATGTTGACCAGATGCGGCACAAAGGCATTCATCCCGAAAATTTTCCACTCCAGCCAGCAGGTGACCATCAGCAGCGGCGTCTGCCACACCACCTCCTGGCGAAAGGGGCCATCCGTGTAAAATTCAAAATCGTCGTAGTTCACAAACCCATACCCGAGTGCCGGAGCAAATTGCACAAAAATCAGGGCCGCAAGAATGAGCCCGGTCAGAAAAACTATGCGCGAGGGTTTTGGAAACATGGAACAGCTCAGGATCAGCCGAGAATATGGAGGGATTGACTTGATTACAAGTCGGTTCGCGCCTAACTTATCGGGGATGACCGCCGCTCAAAAAAAAAGAATGCTGCGCGCCGCCGAAAAATTCAAAAAAGTCCGCGGCCTCTCCGACGACGAACGGTTTCTCTTCGCCTGGAGCCTGACAGCCACCCCCGAGCAAAGGTGGCAAAGAAACAAAAGCTTTCTCCACTCGCTCGGCTTATCCAAGAGCTCAAATCGGAAAAAATCCGGTTTCAAGTGGTAGGAATGGCTGCCGCCATTCTGCAAGGCGTTCCGGGCACCACACTCGATACGGATCTCTGGATCAATCTGCCCGAACGCCAATACATGACCGTAAACAATCTGTGCCTGAAATTGGGGGCTACTCTCCTCCGTCCGACTGTTGTCATGCTTGAGGATGAATCGCTGGTCAACTTTTGTTATCATATCACCGGACTTCAGGATTTTGATCGGGCATTCGACAAATCTCGATTATTGACCATGGATG
This sequence comes from Verrucomicrobiia bacterium, assembly GCA_033764445.1. GTDB lineage: Bacteria > Verrucomicrobiota > Verrucomicrobiia > JAWXBN01 > JAWXBN01 > JANRIZ01. Next base: position 2,369 of record JANRIZ010000048.1, read on the forward strand.
GCCAAAAGGTCCGGGTATTACCTCTCCAATTGATTCTCAAAAGCAAACTGGCCATCCAACGGGACAAGGATATGGTTCACATCCAGCTCATCCGCACAGTCCTTAAATGCCAGCGCAAACTGTCTCCAGTTGAGAGTTGGAAATAGGTTCTCGGTTGCCAGTTGTCGGTTCTCGGTTTTTCAAAAAAGAATCCGTGTTATCCGTGATATCTGCGGTTAAAACTCCCCTTTTGCGTTTTTTGCGCATTGGAGTTTACCCCGGATTGATCGGGGCGGCTATGAATCCGTTGGGCGTTGTGGCGACGAGGCCGTTCGCTCTACTGTTTCGGCTCCAGTTTGGTCTCCCATCCGTGTTTAATTCGATTGCATCCGTGGCTCTGTCTCCCCGTTCTTCGTGGGACATCAGCCAATAGACATTAGGCATTCTTAATTAGACATTCTCCCTCCCCCCTCTGCGGCCCTCTGCGGCCTCTGCGGTTAAAACTCCCCTCCCCACTTCATCTTGTGCATCCGCCAAATTTTGGTAGAACAGGCAACCCTATGTCCTCACTTTCCAAAGCCTACGAACCCCAGTCCGTTGAGGACCGTCTCTATACCCAATGGCTCGACGCCGGCCATTTCCGTGCAAATCCTGCGAGCGACAAACCGGCCTATTCCATCGTCATTCCCCCGCCCAATGTCACGGGCATTCTCACCATGGGACACGTGCTCAACAACACGATTCAGGACATCCTCTGCCGCCGCGCCCGCATGCAGGGTCACGAGGTCCTCTGGCTGCCAGGCACCGACCACGCGGGTCTGGCCACACAGACGGCTGTCGAAAAAGCACTCCGCAAACCGGATGACCTTCCCCCGGCGATCCGCCAGAAACTCGAATCCCTCGACCGCATCTGGGACCGGGGGACGGGCAAACCGCGCATCCCTCTCACCCGCCACCACATCCCGCGTGAGGACCTGTTGGAGCTCATCTGGGCCTGGACCCGTGACCGTGGCGGCATCATCATCGGGCAGCTCAAAAAACTGGGCTGTTCCTGCGATTGGGAACGCGAACGTTTCACGATGGATGCCGATTATCATCGCGACGTCCAACAGGCGTTTGTCGATCTCTACAACCGCGGCTACATCTATCGCGGCAAACGCATGGTCAACTGGTGCCCGTCCTCACTGACGGCCATTTCGGACGAGGAAATCGTGCCCACGCCCCAAAAAGGTTTTCTCTACACGATGCGCTACGAGGTGGTCGAGGAACCCGGACGTTTTCTGGAAATTGCCACCACCCGTCCGGAAACGCTCATGGGCGACACGGCGGTGGCGGTCAATCCGAAGGAC
>JANRIZ010000073.1:0-11634 GCA_033764445.1 Verrucomicrobiia bacterium
TACGGGCGGGATGGCCTGGGATCAACCCTGCATGCTGATGCCTGACGGAAGCTTCGGGTTCGGCATCGAATACTATCACAACACCATGCTCTGGGTGGTCCCCATGGCATTGATGGGAGACAACCTTCAAACATTCACCCATGGAAACGGACTGGCCGCGAGAGTCGTCCGGGCGGCGGGAAAAGGAGAATAACAATATGACCCACTCCCCCCACTGGCCGCTGATCCTTGGCGGCGTCATCCCGGCCCTGCTCCTGGGCGTCTTCAGCATTCTGGTGAAGGCATCGGGAAAACACGGCATGGGGACGGCCCCCTTCCTGATGGCCATCGGTCTGTCCATCGCCCTCAGTGCCGGATTGGCCTGGTGGTTCAACACCCCCAAAACATGCACGGCGTGGGGTCTGACCTATACGATCCTCGCGGGGATCATCTGGGCCGTGTCGCAAATGATGATTCTTTACTCCATCAATCACTACGGAGTCCCTGTCTCAAAACTGGTCCCCTTGTTCAACATGAACACACTCGTGGCCGTGGTCCTCGGACTGTTGATTTTTGTCGAATGGAAGGACGTCAATCTGTGGCAACTGGGGCTGGGCGCCATTCTGGTCACGGTGGGGGGCATTCTGGTGGCCCGGGCGTGAGTGGTCCGTCACGGTCAGAATTCCTGAGCTGGCGCGAATGTTGGCAGGAAGTCCGGATGATGACTGGCCACTGAGGGCACGGAGATTACGGATAGAACCAGTCATTGGCCGTAAAAGGGAGGGGAGTTGAAAGAAAAGACGAATGGCGCTTACCATGATGAAATTCCGGAAAAAATCTATCGCAACGGTGTCGGATGTTCCCCGGGTATGCGCCGGGTATTTGGATGACGTATGGGGCTCACTTTCCACTTGGCAAAAACCGGGTGGTTGCCGGACAATCCCCGGTCATGGAGAAAATACCCCGTGCAAGGCTGGAGTTGCTGACCGAGGCCCGCAAGCATGAGGTGCATCTGGATGATGAGAATCCCATCCATGTCCGTCGGGGGGTGGTGACGGCCCCGGGAAGTGTGGATCCCCCCGTCTATCATCCTTATCTGGAATTTGGCATCCGGTTGAAGGGAACGGGACATCTTTTCATCGAGGGATTGCCCTTTGAGCGGCTGCCTTATGATGTTTATCTCGGGGGAATCAACCAGGTACACTGGGGAACGACGCAGACCGTTCCGATGGAATATATTACAGTGTATTTTTTACCCGGATTTTTGAGTGACTGGGGGGTGGGACGGGATGTGATCGGGATTCTGAACCGGTTTTCCAATTCACTGGAGCCGAAGCATCATTTGATCCGTCCGGACAGGAAGATGAGGAATGAGCTGCTGAAAGGGTTCAAGGCAATGCATGAGGAGTTCCGGAGTGACGAATTTGGCAAACAGATCCGGTTGCGGACCCTTTTGGTGGGAATGCTGGTGGAATTGATCCGGTGGGAAAAGCGGAACGGGGCCTCATACAATGCCTCGATGGTCACTTCCGACGACTGGCAGCCGGTGCTCAAGGCCATGAAATATATCCGCGCGCACTGCGCGGAAACCGTGTATGGGCGCGAGGTGGCGAGGGAGGTGGGAGTGAGTGAAACACGCCTGAAAATGGCCTTTTCAAGAACATTGAAGATGCCATGGGTGAAATATTTGCAGATATGCCGGGTGCATCGGGCCGAGATGTTGTTGCGGCAGCCGGACCGGACGGTGGCGGATGTGGCTTTTGAGGTGGGATTTCAGAGTTTGAGCCATTTTTACCGGACCTGCCGGGCGGTGACTGGCACCAGTGATTTGAGGCGGGCACCAAAACAATCCTGACGAAAAAGGCACATCTGCCGCCCAAAAGAGGATGCGACCGGAACGGAATCCGCCCTAGTGTGGGTGAGGTCAGAGAACCGTTGAGTTCCCTCCCCCTGTGAAACCCAATCTGACAAAACAAAAACTGTCCCAAGGCCGGGTCGTGACCGGGGTGTTTCTGCGTTATCCCAATCCCGGGCTGGCAGAATTATTATCCTATCAGGGGTGGGACTTTTGCATATTCGATTGTGAACACAGCACCATGGGCCCCGCCGATGTGGAAAATCTGTGCCGGGCGGTGGAGCCGCAAGGGGTGACGGCACTGGCCCGGGTGCCGGATTCGGGGGAGGCCACCCTGTTGAAATATCTCGATACGGGCCTGGCCGGGGTGCAGGTGCCGTGGGTGGAAAGTGCGGATCAGGCGCGTCAGGTGGTGCAGGCCGTCATATATCAGCCGGAAGGCAAACGGGGTCTTGCCGGCGTGCAGGCTGCAGATTATGGCCAGCGGGATAGCCTTCCGGATTACATCAAGTCCGCCAACCTTGAAACACTCGTCTCTGTCCAGATTGAATCGCCGGAAGCCGTCAGGTCGATTGACTCCATTTGTGCCGAGCCGGGAGTGGACGTGGTCTTTCTGGGGCCGACCGATCTTTCGAATGCAATGGGGTTGACCAATCAATTGGAGCATCCTGATGTGGTGGCGGATGTGGATCCGCAGATGAAGATATCCTGCCGGGAGATTTTTGGCCCCGCCGTGGCGGCGACGCCGTTGGACGATGTGAATGCCGCTCTCGCACTGGCCAATGACAGTGAGTACGGATTGGGAGCCGGTATTTTTACGCGTGACGCGAATGCCGCGCTGAAATTTGCACGCGAGACTGAATGCGGCAGTGTGATGATCAACCGGACCCCGCTGTGGCGGGCGGAACTGATGCCGTATGGCGGATTCAAACAGAGTGGTATTGGCCGGGAAGGTCCCCGGTATGTGGTGGAGGAAATGACCGAACTCAAAACAATCGGTTTTCATGGAATTGAATAACCCTGACCCCTCACAGAGAACCCTATGAACAAGGAAAAGAAGATCAAACTGACCGTCGGACAGGCGGTGGTGAAATATCTGCAGGTGCAATACAGTGAACTGGACGGACGCCGTCACCGGATCATCCCCGGCATCGCGGGCATTTTCGGACATGGCAATGTGTGCGGGCTCGCCCAAGGATTGATTGAGTACGGACATGACATGACCTTTTATCAATGCCGACACGAACAGTCGCTGGTTCACATGGCCAGCGGTTTTGCCAAGGCCAACGCCCGGCTGAGCACGCTGGCGTGCACCTCCTCGATTGGGCCGGGGGCGACCAACATGGTGACCGGGGCTGCGACAGCCACCGTGAACCGTCTGCCTGTGCTGCTGCTGCCGGGCGATTATTATTGTACGCGGGAGCAGGGACAGGTTCTCCAGCAGATTGAACATCCGATCTCGCGGGACGCGAGCGCGAATGATTGTTTCCGTCCGGTCAGCCGTTATTTTGACCGGGTGACACGGGCCGAGCATATCCTGACAGCGCTGCCGGAGGCGATGCGGGTGTTGATGGATCCCGCCGAGACCGGAGCGGCCGTAGTGGCCCTGTGTCAGGATCTTCAATCTCATGCGTATGAATATCCCACGCATTTTTTTGAACCCCGTGTCTGGCGGATTGAACGCCGGATGCCCGATCCCGACCGGATCCGTGAAGTGGCATCGCTTTTGAAGAAGGCCCGCAAGCCGGTGATCATCGCCGGCGGCGGGGTGATGTATTCCTTTGCGCAGACGGAGTTGCAGGAATTCGCCGAAAAATCCGGCATCGCCGTGGTGGAAACCAGTGCGGGCAAGGGAGCCATTCAGAAGGAGACATCCCTGCTCATGGGGGGGGCGGGCTTCAACGGAACGGGGTGCGCGGGCCGCGTCATGGCCGAGGCGGATCTCGTCATCTGTGTGGGAACACGATTGTCAGACTTTACAACCGGTTCCCGTACGGCCTTCCAGAATCCATCCGTGAAATTTGTCGGAATCAATGTGTGTTCGCACGATGCATACAAAGTGGGCGCGCTGCCCGTGCTGGCCGACGCCAAGCGGGCCTTGCAATCACTGACCAAGGTGGCGGCGGCTCTGGGAGTGAAAGTCAATGCCGCCCGGGTCAAACAGGTGGCCGGATACCGCCGTCAATGGGAGGCAACGATGAAAAAGGAATCGTTGAACGGGTTCAAGGGTGAGTTTCCGAATACCGGCCAGGTGATCACCACGATCAATGAAGTGGCCAAACCCGGGGATACCCTTGTGGCGGCCGCCGGTTTGCCGCCGGGAGATGTGCTCAAGGCATGGAATGCCACCGGGGGCCGTCTGGCCCACCTGGAATTCGGCAATTCCTGCATGACATATGAAATTCCCGCGGCGATAGGTGTCAAGATGGCGACTCCGAAAAACGAGGTCCGGGTGCTGATCGGGGACGGAACTTTCCTGATGCTGCCGACCGAGGTGGTGACCGCGGTGCAGGAGAGAAAGAAGATCACGATTGTCATCATGGAAAACCATGGATTCCAATCCATCCGCGGACTTCAGATGGTGCGGGTGGGACGTTCCTTCGGCAATGAGTTCCGGTCGCGTGACGCCCGGGCCAACCGCCTGGAAGGGGAATATTTGAATTTGGATCTGGCCGCTCTGGCGGGAGCCATGGGGGCCAAAACTTACAACACGCAGGACGTTGGCGGACTCAAGGAGGCACTGCTGGATGCCGCCCGTCAAAACGGACCGTGTGTGATTGTGGTGGAGACAGAGAAACACCGCTATCTGCCTGGGGCCGGAGTCTGGATTGAATTCGAACCGGCGGAGACCACCCAGGATCCCGTGACCCGAAAACTGCGTCAGGAACACGAGGCAGGCAAACGCAAACTTCAACGGTATTACTACTAACCTGGACAAAGAAGAGCACTTATGAAACAGCGAAAGGACTGATGATGAAACTGACATTGGGAAGTGCCCCTGATTCGTGGGGTGTGTGGTTTGCCGACGATCCGAAACAGATTCCGTGGCCGCGGTTTCTGGATGAGATAGCCGCGTGCGGGTATGAGTGGACCGAATTGGGGCCGTACGGTTACCTGCCCACGGATGAGAAAATCCTTCGGGAAGAACTGACGAAGCGTCATTTGAAAATTTGCGCGGGAGTCGTCATGGCCCATCTGGAGGATCCGGCGGCGTGGCCCGGCATCGAACGGCAGATCGATGAGACCTGCGATTATATCGCCCGTTTTGGGGCGCGGTATCTCGTAATCATTGATGACATTTATTCCAATTTGTTCACGGGCGAGATTTTCATTGATCCGGTGTTGAAAGATGACCAGTGGAAGCGGCTCATTGAGACGACCCACCGCATAGCGTTGATGGCGAAGGAAAAATTCGGGTTGACCTCCGCGTATCATCCCCATGCCGACACTCATGTGCAGCATCCCGACCAGGTGGAGCGGTTTATATGCGAGTCAGATCCGGCACTGGTGGGAATCTGTCTGGATACCGGACATCAGGCGTACCGGGGGGAGGATGTGATCGAATTCATGCGACGACATTTCAAACGGATTCCGTATATGCATCTCAAAAGCATTGATGCCGAAATGCGGGAGCGGGTGTACCGGGAACAAATTCCCTTCGCGAAAGCCGTGGAACAGGACATGTTTGTGGAGCCGGCCCGGGGGGCGGTTGATTTTGTGAAATTTGTCGAAGTCCTGCGTGAAGTGAATTATGAGGGTTTCGGGGTGGTGGAACAGGACATGTACCCTTGTGCCTTTGACAAGCCCTTTCCGATTGCCAGGCGGACGCATGAATATCTCAAGTCGCTGGGCATGGGGGAACAAAAATGAGAAATCCTCTGACATTCAGGAAGCGGGCGAAGCGGGACGTGGTCTGTCTTGGACGCATCGGCATGGATCTGAACCCGGAAATGTTTGATGCCCCGATGGAAGACTCCGCCTCCTTTGTCCGCTCATTGGGGGGATCCCCGGGGAACATTGCCGTGGGATGTGCGCGACTGGGATTGAAGACCGGGTTCATCGGGCGCTTGGCCCCCGATGCCATCGGCCGTTATCTGCGGGGCATTTTGAAACGGGAGGGGATTGATACCGGGGGTGTCGTGATGGATGACAGCGGAGCCCTGACGGGACTGGCCTTTACCGAAGTGAAGAGTCCGGAGCAGTGCGGGGTGGTGATGTATCGTGAGAATGCCGTGGACCTGAAATTGTGTCCGGCGGATATCAGCGGAAAATACATTGGCGACACACGCGTATTGCAGATTTCGGGGACGGCTTTGTCCCGGAGCCCTTCGCGGGAAGCCACATTGCTGGCGATGGAACTGGCTCGCAGGACAGGAACCCGGGTGGTTCTGGATCTGGATTACCGTCCCTACTCCTGGGGCGGGCCACAGGAAAGCGCCTTGTATCTGGCCCTGGCCTGTTCCCTCTCGGATGTGGTGATCGGGAACCGCGAGGAAATAGATGTCATGGGTGCCGTGTATCCGGAGTGTCGGGGAACCGATGCGGTGGCGGCCCGGTTTCTGCTTCAACGCGGGGCCCGGATCGTCATCATCAAACATGGGGCCCGTGGGTCCGTGGCATTTCCGGCGGCGGGATCTCCCGTGAAGGCGGGCATTTTCAAGATAAGAGCCCGTAAGACGTTTGGAGCCGGGGATGCGTATGCCGCCGGGTTGATTTACGGGTTGCTGGGAGGGAAAGATTTGAAAACGTGCATGGAACTGGGATCGGCGGGAGCGGCCCTCAATGTTTCGGGGACCGACTGTTCGCGGGCCATGGCGACGCGGGAACAATTGCACACCTTTATCCGGGAAAGGAAGGGCGTTCGCGCCTGAGCTCTTATGCTCGCGACATTGAATGACATGCTGCCTGCCATGGCGACCCAACCCCGGGCCATTGCCCATTGCAATGTCTGGGGCTATGAGGATGCGCGGGCCGTGGTGGAGGCGGCGGAGGCCATGAATTGTCCCGTGATCCTCGGGCTGAACCGGCTGGCGGTGGAGCACATGGGCGTGGAGGTGTTGGCGGGTATTTTGCGTCCGATCGGCAAAAACGCGCGTGTACCGGTGTGCATACACCTGGATCACGGCAAGGATTTGGAGACAGCCGTGGCGGCGATGGAGGCCGGATTTACCTCTGTGATGTATGACGGATCGCAATGGCCGTTGGAGGAGAATATAGCCCGCACACGGGAGGTGGTTGCCGAAGCCCGCAAGCGGGGTCTTTCGGTGGAAGGGGAAGTCGGTTCGGTGCCCTATTCCGACATGCCCGGAGCCGCCAAAAACATGAAAAGCGATCCGCAGGAAGTGGCGCGGTTTGCTGCGGAAACCGGGGTTGTGGCCGTGGCAATCTCCATCGGGAATGTTCACCGGTTGGAGACAGAAAAAGTGGATTTGGAATTTGACCGTCTCGAGGCGATCCAACGGGAGACATCCACCCCTCTGGTGTTACATGGGGCGTCCGGAGTGCGGGAGACGGACTGGTCCCGCCTGAGGGCTTCGCGGATTGCCAAGGTCAATTTTGGAACCACTTTGCGTCAGGCTTTCATGAGGGAGCTCCGGCATCAAATCGCCGACCAGCCCACCCAACTGGACCGCGTCCGCCTTTTCCGCCCCTGCATGGAAAAGGTCCGGGACGAGGCCTGGCGCATCTTTTTGCTGTTGGGACATCAAGCCCCGGTGGCGGCAACGGAAGGGAGGGGATGATGAGCCGATTGGTTGTCAAAAAAACCGGACCCGGTCCGGATGGAAACACGATCCGCATTACTCCGGCCAGTGCCGGTTGGAAATATGTCGGTTTTGAAGCCTACACACTGCGATCCGGGCAATCCCTGTCGCGGACAACCGAGGGCAATGAAGTGTGTCTGGTGGTGTTGACCGGGCGGGTGACTGTCGTTTCCGGTCCGGATCGCTGGGAAAATATTGGGGAACGGATGTCCGTGTTTGAGGGGAAACGGCCCTACGCCGTGTTGTTGCCGCCCGGGCGGGAGTGGACCGTGGAACCGTTGACGGACGCCGAGGTGGCCGTGTGCAGTGCCCCGGCGGAAAAGAAAACCCCGGCGCGTCTCATTACGCCCGGTCAGATGAGTGTGGAACACCGGGGTGCCGGGAACATGACCCGGGTGGTGCACAATATCCTCCCTGAAAATGAACCGGCGGAAAGCCTGCTGGTCGTTGAAGTGTTCGTGAATGACGGGTGTTGGTCGGGATACCCCCCTCACAAACACGACGAGTCAAATCTGCCTGTGGAGTCCTATTTGGAGGAGACATACTATCACAAGTTGAATCCCGCGGATGGTTTTGCCCTGATGAGCGCCTACAAATCGGATGGAACAATGGATGAAGGCATCGTCGTGCGCGATGGGAATGCCGTCTTGGTGCCGTGTGGATTTCACCCCTTGGTGGCCCCCCCCGGACACAAGGTGTATTTTATCAATGTCATGGCAGGTCCTGTCAGGACTTGGAGGTTTTTCATCGATCCGGTGTGTCTTGCCGCGGTGGGAGGGGGCAAATGACATCCATTCCCATGCTTGATCGGAGTAGCATCCGGCAAACGAATATTCACTGGCTCATGGGACAGGCGGGTGTGGATACCGTCGAGGCACTTTATGCATGGACGATTGCGGACAAGGCACGATTCTGGCAGGTGATGTCAGACCGACTCAATCTCTCCTTCAAAACATCCCCGAAGACGACTCTTGATGCGACGAACCTGGAAATGCCGCAATGGTTTCCCGGTGCGAGCCTCAACATTGTGGACAGTTGTTTTCAGTCGCCTCACGAAGCTCGTGCGATTCTTTCATCTGACGAAGCCGGGCATGAACAAACCGTCAGCTGGGCGGAACTTGCCGGTCGTGTCCGACAATTCTCCATGGGCCTCGTTCGAGCGGGCCATCAACCGGGCGATCGGATCGGAATATTCATGTCTCTCAATATTGAGGCTGTCATCGCTTACCTCGGCATCATTCACTCCGGATGTGTGGCAGTGACAGTGGCTGATAGTTTTGCGGCTTCCGAGATTTCGGCTCGTCTCCATTTGGCCGGGGTGACGCGTGTGGTGACCCAGTCACATGTGCTGCGGGCCGGCAAGTATTTGGAGTTGTTCGAGCGATTGAAGGTTGCAGGCGGGCCTGCTGCCGTGGTCGTCATCACGAAAGCTGGAGCAGAATCGGAATTGCGTTCCGAGGATACGGTTTGGGAGGACTTTCTGAATGCCGGGGAGGCCAGCGAATCCTGCCCCCGTGCTCCTCACGACGCAAATACCATCCTTTTTTCCTCCGGCACGACGGGAGCTCCGAAGGCGATCATTTGGGATCACACCACACCGGTCAAGTCAGCGGTGGATGGCCACTTGCATCACGATATCCGCCCGGGAGACGTCGTGTGCTGGCCGACAAACCTTGGCTGGATGATGGGTCCGTGGCTGTTGTATGCCGCTTTTATGAACCGGGCTTCCGTGGCACTTTATGACGGTGCGCCACATACCGCGGGCTTTGGACAATTCGTTCAAAAGTCCGGTGTGACGATGTTGGGTGTTGTTCCCAGTCTTGTGGCGGCCTGGCGGGCCGCCGGATGCATGCAGGCATGCGATTGGTCGCGGATTCGTGCGTTCAGTTCGACTGGTGAATGTTCCAATGCGGGGGACATGGCCTGGTTGTCTGCATTGGGTGGGGGTGCGCCGGTGATTGAATACTGCGGTGGTACGGAAGTCGGGGGGGGGTATATCTCGGGAACCGTCGTGCAGCAATTTGAGCCAGGAGCGTTCACAACGCCCGCCTTCGGAACGGAGATGGTGTTGCTGGATGAGGAGGGACGCGAGACAGACAATGGTGAAGTCTTTCTGGTGCCTCCGGCGATTGGTCTTTCACGCGAATTGATCAATGCGGATCATCATGCGGTTTATTACGAAGGCACCCCGTTTCGGAAAGCCGGCGAGATTTTGCGTCGGCACGGGGACCGCATCGAACGTCGGCAGGACGGATATTATGTGGCGCACGGACGTGTGGATGACTGCATGAATCTTGGTGGTATCAAGGTCAGTTCCGCGCAGTTGGAGTCGGTGGTTTCGGGAACAGAAGGACTCAGGGAATCCGCCGCAGTCGCCGTTCCTCCTCCAGGGGGCGGGCCGGGCCTGCTGATCTTTTTTGTCGTCGGGCAGCCCGGTTTCTCGCGGACCCCGGACCAATGGCGCCAGGAGATGCAGCATCGCATCCGCGAGGGCTTGAATCCGTTGTTTAAAATTCACGAGGTGGTTGTGGTTGACAAGCTTCCCCGAACCGCCTCCAACAAGGTGACGCGCCGGATTCTGCGCAAGAACTACGAGGAGAATGTGAAATGAAAAATACCGTTGTCATCACAAGTGCCGTCAGAACGCCCATCGGGTCTTTCGGTGGAACACTCAAGGATATACCGGCATCGGCTCTGGGGGCTATTGTATTAAAGGAGGCATTGGTTCGCAGTCAGTTGCAGGGAGGGGATGTCTCGCAGGTTGTGATGGGGCAGATTTATACTGCCGGTGCGGGGGCGAATCCCGCGCGCCAGGCGGCCATGGCTGCAGGAGTTCCAAAGGAAATTCCGGCGACGACGGTCAATATGGTTTGCGGATCGGGTTTGCGGGCCGTGGAAGTCGGAACGTGGGCCATCCTTGGCGGTCAGGCGGATGTGGTACTGGCGGGGGGAATGGAAAGCATGTCTTCCGCGCCATATCTCCTTCCTCATCTGCGTTGGGGAAAGCGCATGGGGCATGACAAGGCCGTGGATTCACTGATTCATGACGCGCTGTGGGATTGTTTTAATGACTATCATATGGGTGTGACTGCGGAAAATCTTGCCAAAGAGTATGCGGTCACTCGCGAGGATCAGGATCGTTTTGCCTTGCAGAGTCACCAGCGGGCGGATGCCGCTCACAAAGCGGGCCGATTTACCAAAGAAATCGTCCCCATCGAAGTGACGGGGAAAAAAGGTGCTATGACCGTGTTCGGTTCTGACGAACATCCCCGTCCGGACACAAGTTTGGAAAAACTGGCGACACTCAAGCCCTCCTTTGACAAGTCGGGTACGGTCACGGCGGGTAATTCCTCGGGCATCAATGATGGTGCCGCTGCCGTGGTCGTGATGTCTGGTGAAGCCGCTCAAGCGCGGGGCATCATTCCACTGGCCCGCATCGTTGCAACCAAATCGGTTGGTGTAGAGCCTTCACGCATGGGCATTGGGCCGGCCATGGCGATTCGTGCGATGTTGGCCGAACAGGGACTGACAATCTCTGATATCGATCTGATGGAGGTCAATGAGGCTTTTGCCGCTCAAACCTTGGCCGTTGGCCGTGAGCTTGGTTGGGACGAAGCCCGGGTGAATGTGAACGGAGGAGCCATTGCCCTGGGGCATCCGGTGGGGGCCAGCGGTTGTCGCGTATTGGTCACTCTTCTTCATGAAATGCAGAAACGTCAATCACGGCGTGGCATTGCGGCCCTGTGTATCGGCGGTGGCATGGGGATCGCCATGCTGGTTGAAAAGGTATGATCAAAAGACCAGATGAACAGGATGTTTTTTCCACTGGGGGCACTGGGAGGATGGAGAGAACCCTCCCCGTGTGGCTGAATGATCTCCGACGGCGCAGGAAACCGGCTCGTGACCGCGGGAGGCACCTTCAGCCTCAATGTCCTCGCCCACGCCCTCACCCCGCAACGGCCCTGTCTGGCCGGGGAAATTGAGGTGTTTGATTCGAACTACTTCATCCGGGTGAAGGTGGCCCGGATCAATTCCAGA
>JANRIZ010000087.1:0-1800 GCA_033764445.1 Verrucomicrobiia bacterium
AAACTCTGCAGGTTTACCGAGTAAACTTGTGAATCGTGGAAATCCTGTTTAAACGTACTGCATGTCCCATTCATTTGACCTGCTCCGGCGTCCGCGCCGCAACCGCCAGCATGCGGCCCTTCGCACGCTGGTCCAGGAAACCCGGGTGACCGCCGAAGACCTCATCGCACCGGTTTTTGTCCGGGAGGGGGAACAGGCACCCGAGGAAATCAGCTCCATGCCGGGTGTTTTTCGCTATTCAATTTCGGGTTTGGTCCGCGAAGCCACCGAGCTGCAGGCTTTGGGAATCCGCGCCATGGCCGTCTTCCCTTACAGCGATCCGAAAATCAAAAATTCGCAGGGGACCGGGGCCCTGGATCCGCTCGGGCTGATTCCCCGCACGGTCAAGGCGCTGAAAGCCGCCGTGCCCGAAATGGTGATCATTGTCGATGTGGCCCTCGATCCGTACACCGACCACGGGCATGATGGTGTGCTGGACACCCGCGGGGACGTGGACAACGACGCCACGGTGGAAATATTGCAGAGGATGGCCGTCATCCTGGCGGAGGCCGGGGCCGATCTGGTGGCTCCGTCGGACATGATGGATGGGCGCGTGAAGGCGATCCGCCAGGCATTGGATGCGCGGGACCTGACCCGGACGGGGATCCTCGCCTACTCGGCAAAATTTTCCTCCGCCTACTACGGACCCTTTCGCGAGGCCGTCGGCAGCGCCCAGGCCGCCGGCACCACGCAGCTCGACAAACGGACGTATCAGCTCAATCCCGCCAACAGCCGCGAGGCCGTGCTGGAGGCGCGGCTTGATGAGGAGGAGGGGGCCGACATCCTGATGGTCAAACCCGCCGGGGCGTACCTGGACATCATCCGTGCCGTGCGCGAAAACTCGGCCCTGCCGCTGGCCGCGTATCAGGTCAGTGGCGAATACGCCCAGATCCAGGCCGCGGCAAAACTCGGCTGGTTGGATCTGGAAAAAACGAGGGATGAATCCCTGCTCGCCATCAAACGGGCCGGTGCGGACATGATCCTTACCTATTTTGCAAAGGCCGTGGCGAAAAGTCTCAAAGGATAAGGCCCGGTTTTCCAATACGCACCATGGCTTTTCAGACTCCAGAAACCTGTCCCGTGTGCGGGGCCGATGTCCCGCCTCGCGCCAGGGCGTGTCCGGAATGCGGAGCGGATGAAAAATCCGGCTGGAACGAGGAGGACACCCGCTATGACGGACTCGATCTGCCCGATCCGGATTTCAACTACGATGAATTTGTGAAGGAGGAATTTGGCGGCGCCAAACGTCCCAAAGGAATCAGCCCCCTGTGGTGGTGGGTCGGCATCGCTTTGTTGGTCCTTATCATCGGCTATTTAGTATTCACCCGCGTTTTGCTGGTATAACATCGGTCCATTCCCATGAGTTCTCCCCTCCCTCCTCCCCGCAATTTCCGTCCCGGTGCCTTTGCTTATCATGATGAGATTGAACTCGTGATTGTGGGACTTGATGATTTGGGTTGTGGCTACGGCATTGAACGCGGCGTGCGGGTGCTGGTTCCCTTTACGCTCCCCGGCGAAAAGGTGCGGGCCCGCATCTATGCTAACCGTTCCACCCATTCGGATGCGGACCTCATGGCCATTCTTGAACCCTCCCCGGATCGGGTGAAACCGGTCTGTTCTCTTTTCGGCCAGTGCGGCGGGTGCCAGTTCCAACAGTGGGACTATGCCGCCCAGCTTCGCTGGAAACACGCGCAGGTGAAAAAACTTTTTGAAGCCATCGCCCCCGGTGTGGACGTGAATTCCGTCATCGCCTCGCCCCGG
>JANRIZ010000090.1:0-23082 GCA_033764445.1 Verrucomicrobiia bacterium
ACCTTGCGGGCGAAAAAATAATGAAAGTTGATCGGGTAATTGATGTAAGGGTTCCCGTGCTGCTCCATGGGCAGCTCGATATTCAGACCGACGGACACCCCCCCCGCCTTGTGGGCCCCCTTGTTGGCCGCCTCCATGATGCCGGGGCCGCCCCCGGTGATGACGGCCATTTCCTGCCGGGCAAACATCGCCGCCAGTTTCTCGGCCTCCCTGTAATAGGGATGACTGGGCTTGGTCCGCGCAGAGCCAAAAATGGTCACGGCGGTGGGGAGTTCGGCCAGTTTCTCAAAGGCCACGACAAATTCCGCCATGATGCGGAAGACGCGGGCTGTTTCCTCTTTTGTGAAGTCTAACGTTACTTTGTGCATATTCTTTGATCATCCGGCCCCTCCCCTGTCGGGTGCCGGATTATGGAACGAGGAATACCCGGCTGGTATGGGGGCACTGCACTTCCGTCCCGGACGCAAGCCCCGTACAATCGACGGGTTCCTGATAAAGCGCATAGGGACTGACCACAAAACCAGGTCGGCCCGTTTTTTGCCCGGTCAAAATCTTGCCTGTCTGGACAGGGGCCACCTTCTTGACCTTGGGACGTGCCTTGTACTCAAACGGTTTTTCTGTTTTGGCCGGACTCTGGGTTCCCAGGGCCACGGGCTCGGCTTTGGTGGCCTCCCCCGCCACTGCAGATGTCTCCGCAGAGGTGGCCGGGGGTGCGGATTCCCTCCGGGTTGCGGACCCGGTGGTTTCACAGCCGACCAGGAGGAATCCCGCGGACGCGAGGAGAAGCATTGAAAAAAAATTTCCAATCAGTTTCATGCGGGACAATCTATACCTTTACCATCCATCTGACCAGTCTTTTGCAATGCTGCCCCGGCTCGAGAGTCATGTCCCAGACACAGGTCAGCGAAATGCCCTGGATGTGTTTATCGACTCCGCCCGGACCGCGGCTGAAGGTGATGATCGGGAAACTCCACACCCGGGCCGGTTCATCAACGCCCAGGGTCTGCTGGAGCCCCTCGTCGAGATCCACCAGCCGCATTTCGCGCTGGCCGGTCATTTCAAAGGAATCCATCAGTTTCCGGTATTCGGATTCGAACTGGCAAAAGACATCGTCATGCGGACCGCACAGGAGGCCGAGATTCATCTCCACGGCAAAGGCAAACTCCAGCCGGCGGTCGGACCGGTTTTCCAGACGGTAGGCCATCTCCATGCCCGCGCCCTGCAGGGTCAGTTCCTTCTGCACGGCAAATGCCGCCCGCTGGTGAAAGGGATAGAGCCCCCCCTCCCTTTCCATCCGCACCCGGATCGTGCGGTCGGCAATCCCGGTCTCCAGGACGCGGTAGGGCTGGTTGACAAAATCCCCCCACTCCCCGTAATCGCACCGTTCAAACCGGCCCATGCGCGTGTCCCCGGCAAAAAAATGGTCCTGGAAAATGCGCCGGGAATACCAGTCATCGTCGACGACCAACACCTTGTCGCCGGTGACAATCTCCCGTCCGGAGACCCGCACATCCGGACCGCGTGCATGGAAAACATTCCCGGGATGTCGCTGGTAGTGTTCCTTGCGGCGTGTCAGGGTGCCCGCCAGGTTCAGCGCCCGGGTCAGCAACAGACACGAGGAAAGGGAGCCTCCATAGCCGGGATTGAGGACACCGGAGAGGATGCCGTTCTGAAAGAGGATTTCATCCTGCCCATCACAGTCAAAATCCACCTGCTCGACACGCGGTTGCGGATGGGTGGCCGCCAGAGACCGGTCCAGTGCCGCCAGCCGCCGCCAGTGGGCCCCCCGGAGCTCGGGATCGTAGATACCGGCGCTCACCCCATGCCAGTAGGGGGCGTGGGACTGGCTTTGATAGAGCAATTCGTAGGCGGCTTCCTTGCCCACAAAATGCCCCGAATGATGCAGTTCCCGGCTCAGGCGCAGCATGGTCTTGTGCATGAGATTGGCCTCGGAATACTTCGCCAGAAACCCGCGCCAGGAGCCGCCCCGGAAATAGCTGACAAACCGGTGGGCATCGTGGCGGAGGTTGAGGTCCGACTCCGCCGCCTGCAGATTCCCCTCGGCCTCGTGCGAAAGACTCCATTTCATCATCGCCCGGGGGGCTCCGGAGGGCACGGCCACCAATCCGCGGCAGCCCTCCGACCCGATCACCTCCCCGGCCCGCCGGGTCCGCACCCACCGGGAATGCTCGGTCAATCGCATCATCAGGGCCTCGAGATAACCCTCCGCATGGATGTACCGGCGGCTTTCGGTGCTGCCGCCAAATTCCTCGGCCTCGCCAAACCAGCACACCGTGAGGTTCTCATTGCGGTTGGCCAGCCGCCGCAAATACGAAAAAAGCTGGTCCAATGGCCGTCCGGGAATCAGGCCCCGCAGGGGATTGCTCAGGGGAAATATGAAAATCCGACGGCCCTGATCCTCCGCGGCGTAATATCCAAAAAGGTCCCCCTCCGCCACCCCGGCAGGCAGGAACAGGCTCTCATCCAGAAAGGTGTACCCGGCCCCGGCCATGGCCAGGACGGGCGCACAAGAGGGTTCCCAGACGGATTCGGTCAGCCAGGCCCCCCCCGCGGTCAGACTCAGGTTGTTTTCGATCCATCCGCGCAATTTGCGGACCTGATCCACGGCGTCGGCGGCGGGAATGACCGGGAGCACGGGATCGTAGAATCCGCCCCCGATCAATTCCACCTGGCCCCGGTGGGCCAGCCGCTTGAGTTCGGCCAGCATCCAGGGATGTTTGCGGTAGAAAAAATCCAGGACCGTCCCGGAAAAATGCAGATTCCAGCACAGGTGCGGATACTCCACAAGTCTGCTGACAAAGGGGCGGTACACATGGTCAAAGGCCTCCTGGAGCCGGGCCTCGGTGGCCCCCACGGGCATCTGACAATTCAGGCCCGCCACCAGATTGACGCATCCGCCGGGTGTATCGCTCATGCCCGCCCCCGCGTATAACCGGTGTTGATCCTCCACTCATCAAACAGACCCCGGGGCAGATCCTCGAGAAACCGCGATGGCCGCTGCAGCATGTCACTGTAGCTGGCCGTCTGGCGCAGGACGGGGTAGGTCAGATACAGTTCGTCCCGGGCCCGGGTGACGGCCACATAAAAGAGCCGCCGCTCCTCCTCCTCACCCTCCAGGCTTGCCTCGACAGCCTTCTGGTTGGGGAACATGCCGTCAGCCAGGCCGATGATAAAAACCACCGGCCATTCCAGGCCCTTGGCCTGATGCACGGTCGTCAGCCTCAGGCGGTCCTCCTCCTCCTGGGCCGCCTCGGCGGCCTCGGCATCGGCATTGGTCAGGAGCGAAAGCTGGGAGAGAAATTCCGCGGTGGACTCAAAATTCCGCGAAAAGGCGGCCAGCTGGCTGATATCCTCCAGGCGGGACTGATAGTTGGTGAAATGTTCCTTGAGGTAATCATCATAACACGCCTCCAACACGCGTTTGATCATTTCCGGGGTGTTGCCACGCACCCCGTCCGCATTGAGTTCCTGGAAGGTATGCACCAGTTGCGACCACTGGCGGTAGGCTTTCACGGGAACGGAATCCCCCACCTTGGCGGACTTGAGATTGACCCAGAACTGCGACGTGTTTTGATCGTCGGCCAGCAGGTCCCCCGCCCCGGGACGGACCCCGGCGCTGACGAGGTTCCAAATCCTGTCGGCGGTTTTTTCGCCGATGCCCGGCAGCATTTTGAGCACGCGGCGGAAGCTGATCTCGTCGCTGGGATTGAGCACCACCTTCAGATACGCGGCCACGTCCTTCACATGGGCCTGCTCGAAAAAACGGAGCCCGGAGGTGATCGAAAAGGGAATCTGGCGCCGGGTCAGCTCCATCTGCAGTTCCATCGCATGAAAATGGGACCGGTACAAAATGGCGATATCCTTGAGAGCCACCCCCTCATCCCGCAGTTCCATGGCCCTTTGCGCCACAAATTGCGCCTGCTGGCTGGAATCATTCATCGGAATGACCACCGGACGGAGACTGCTTTTGCGGACCGATTTCAATTCCTTCTCGTACTGCTGGGTGTTGGGCTTGATGGCGGCATTGGCGAGATTGAGAATTTCGGGCGTGCTGCGGTAGTTGATCTCGATCTTGTGAATCTGCGCCCCGGGATACCGGTCGCTGAATTTCATGATGTTTGCATAGTTGGCCCCACGCCACGAATAAATGCTCTGGGCATCGTCCCCCACCACCATCAGGTTCCCGTGGGCCCGGGAGATGAAATCGATGATCTCGGACTGCACGGCATTGGTGTCCTGATACTCATCCACCAGCACATACTGGAACTGACGCTGGTACCGGGCCAGAATGTCGGGATGATCCGTGAAAAGGCGGATCTGGTTGGTCAGCAGATCATCATAATCCATCGAGTTGCTCCTGCGTTTGCGTTCCTGGTACACGGGATACAGGGCCTCGATCCTCGCTTCGATCTCCTCAAAATACCCGTACTGCTCGGCCATCACCTGACGGATCGTTTTGCGGGTGTTGAGCGCGTAGCTCCAGATTTCCATCAGTACGTCGCCCTTCGGAAACTTGTCCTTCTTTGTATCAATCTTCGCATCCGCCAGACAGGCGTTGATCAGATCCTTGGAATCATCCCGGTCCAGGATTGTGAAATCCGGCTGATACCCGATCAGTGCCGCATGCCGGCGCAAAATACGGTTGCCGACGTGGTGAAAAGTCCCGCCCCACATGCGGCTGATGTCATGGGGCAGGAGACTGCCGACGCGGTGGAGCATTTCCTTGGCGGATTTGTTGGTAAAGGTCAGCAGCAGGATGTTCTCCGGGTCGATGCCGTTTTCCACCAGGTAGGCCACGCGATAGGTCAGGGTGCGGGTCTTCCCGCTGCCCGCCCCGGCAATGATCAGGAGCGGACCCGGGAGGGCGGTGACCGCGGCATACTGCTGTTCGTTGAGTTCCCGGGCGTAATCGATGACCGGCGCCCGGGACGGACCCGGCGAATGCAAAGTATATTCGTGTCTCTCCATGCCTGCCCGCAAAATTAAACCTTTCGCCCCAAATGTCACCGGGATATTTTCGGAAACATCAGCGACCGGCGCGTCTGGACAGGGACAAGTGACCGCCGCTCCTTTTCCATGTATTTCCGTGTGGTTCTGTGGCTAGAATCCGTTCCCTCCATGCCCCCGATCCAGAACATCGCCGCCTACAAGTTCACCCCCCTGACCGATCTCAGACCCCTCCGCACCCGGCTGATGGAGGCGGGCCGGGAATGGAGTCTGAAGGGCACCATTCTCATCAGCACCGAGGGAATCAATCTTTTTGTGGCCGGGACCCCCGACTCGGTGTCCCGGCTGATGACACTCCTGCGCCTTCTGCCGGGGCTCGCCGATCTGACCCCCAAATACAGTGAAACCGATCACCAACCCTTCAGCCGGTACCTGGTCCGCATCAAACGCGAAATCATCGCCTTTGGCGTGGAGGGAATCAACCCCGCGGAAAACCCCGCCCCGAAAATCCAGGCGGCCACGCTCAGACAATGGCTCGACGAAGGGCGTCCCCTCACGCTTCTGGATACCCGGAACGATTACGAGGTGAAACTGGGGACCTTCAAAAACGCCCTGCCCCTGGGAATCGACCACTTCCGCGATTTTCCCGGGGCGGTCCGCAAACTGCCCGAGGAGATGAAGGAAGGTCCGATTGTCATGTTCTGCACCGGGGGCATCCGCTGCGAAAAGGCGGGACCTTTCATGGAACGCGAGGGTTTCAAACACATCCTCCAGCTGGAGGGGGGCATTCTCAAATATTTTGAGGAGTGCGGCGGCGCCCACTACGAGGGTGAATGTTTTGTCTTCGACAAACGCGTGGGCGTGGACCCCTGCCTCCACGAGACGGATTCCATCATTTGTTTCAAGTGCCAGACCCCGCTGACCGGGGAGGAACAGAAGGACCCGCGCTATGTGAGGGGTGTCTCCTGCCCCGCCTGCTACCGGACGCCCGAGTCTCACATGCAGACGACCCTCGCCCGGCGGCAGGAGTCGATTTCCCGCCTGGCCTCCCCCCCACCCGGACGCATTCCCTACGACAACGACCGCCCCTTCAAGATTCCCGCCCCGTGCGATGGCATGCCCTTTCTCGAGGCGGTCCAGACCATTCTCCCCCGCATCCCGCGTCAGGAATGGGAGAATCGCCAGGTCCAGGGCCTCCTGCTTGACCCCCGGAAAAACCCCGTGCCCGCCGATCGGACCGTCCGGGCGGGTGAAACGTATGTGCACCGGGTCCCGGGACTGACCGAACCGGAGGTCAACATGAACGTCCGCATTTTGCACGAGGATGAGGCGCTGGTGGTCCTGGACAAACCCGCGCCGCTGCCCATGCACCCCGGGGGACGTTTCAACCGCAATACGCTCCAGTTTCTCCTCGACACAGTCTATCATCCGCAAAAACCGCATCCGGCCCACCGTCTGGACGCCAACACCACCGGGGTGCTGCTCATCACCCGCAGACGCCATTTTGCAGCCAGACTTCAGCCGCAATTTGAGTCGGGGACCGTTGCAAAAATCTACCTGGTCCGTGTGAACGGCCACCCGGAGGAAGACTCTTTTTGCTGTGACGCCCCGATTTCCTCCACCCCCTCGGCACTCGGTCTCCGCACCGTCGATCGGGCCGACGGACTCAAAGCCCGGACAGAATTCAAGGTGCTCAACCGCCATGCCGATGGGACCTCGCTCCTCGAGGCCCGTCCCCTGACCGGACGCACCAACCAGATCCGGGTCCATCTCTGGCATCTGGGCCTTCCGGTATGCGGCGATCCGGCCTACCTGAAGGACGGCGCCATCGGTGGGACCCAAACCCTCTCCCCCGGCGATCCTCCGCTGTGCCTGCACGCCTGGAAAATCAGTTTTCTGCATCCGCTGGACATGACCCCGTGCGAAATGGCCGCCCCGATTCCTCCCCACCTGACCGCGACGCCCCAGTCCTGCGATTTGAAGTGATCCGATGGGGCGCCGGGAAATTTTGCCCGGGTTGTCCGGGGTGAAACAACGGGGGGGAGTGATTCAGAAATCCCCTATTTTCCCAGACGAAGCGCGACACTTTCCTGTTTGAGGAAGGACAGAAGCCCGGCCAGAGCCCGCCGGTGTTCGTTCTCCGCAAATGTCTGAAGAATCGCCTCGGCGGCATTGAGACTGTCCAAAATCGCGTCAATCGACTCATCCAGACATCCGCGCGAGACCACCAGCCTGATCACCCGGGCCTTGTCGGATTCCGATTCGGAAAGCAGCAGGTGACTGAGCTGCCCGTGTTCCCCCGCATCGGCCTTCCGGAGCAACTGCAGCAGCGGCAGGGTGAGTTTTCCCTTGTCGAGATCCGACCCCAGCGACTTGCCGATTTTGTTTTCACGTCCGTAGAGATCGATGAGGTCATCCCAAATCTGGTAGGCCACCCCCAGGTGCGTGCCAAAATCCCGCATCGCCGCAATATGCGTGGCATTGGCCCCCGACAGAAAGGCCCCGAGTTCGCAACTGACCCGGAAGAGGGCGCCGGTCTTCATTTCAATGAGTTTGTAATACTCCGCAATCGTGAGCGTGAAATCAAACCGGCGCTGGGTCTGGAGCACCTCCCCCTGACACACCTCGCTGGCCGCGGCGGCAATCGTGCGGTTGACCACATTCACCTCGAAATCCGTCGCCATCCTCAGGGCATGGGCAAAGATGCAATCGCCAATGAGCACCGCCGAGGCCGCCCCCCAGCGGCGTTGGACGGTGGGCTGACCGCGGCGGATCGAGGCTTCGTCAATGATGTCGTCATGGACCAGGGTTGCCAGATGGATCAGCTCCACGATCGTGGCCAGCCGCAGATGATCGGCATGGGTGGCTCCCAGCATCCCCCCCGAAAGAAAGGCCAGAGCCGGACGCAGGCGTTTGCCGTGTGTTTCCAGGGCAAAGGTCAGGTAGCTGCGCACCCCGGGATCAAACTGACCGATCTGCTCGAGAATATGGGATTCGACCTGTTCAATCTGCGGAGACACCACCCAGAAAAGTTCGGCCACCGTGCTGGCGGCCTTTTTTTCCGCGGAACTGACCATCGAGGAGCGGACGGACTGGACCAGGGGATTGTTGCTTTCGAGGATTTTTTGACCTTTGATCTTCACCCCTCCACCCTACGTTGACAGAGGGTCCGAGTCAAACAGAATTTCATGTATTTTCAGAATATATTGAAAACTCAATTCCTTCCGATCGTTCACCCACCGGGCGGGAATACCCATCAGGTGGAACTGGCGGAACTTTCAGGTGTCTGATAGGTTTGCACGGACATCCCCCCATGGCCTCCCCCTATCACGACAACGACCTGCTTTATTTTCGACGGCTGGGCTTCTTTTTTGTCCATGCCTGTCTGCTGACGGCCCTGTTTCTGTATCTGATGTTTTTTTTCAAGGTTCTCAAGGTTTTTACGGCAAATTTTGAAAAGCAGAGCAGCCCCAAACTGACCTTTGAACGCATTCCCCCCGAAATGCCCGCCCCGGTGGCGTCGCCCGACCCCCTGTCCAAAAAGGGTCAGCAACAGTTCATCAACACCCTCCCGAACCAGGAATCGTCCGACCCGCCGAAGGACACGCCGTTTTATTCCGACCGCAATACGGCCGCCGCCAGCTCATCGCCGGGGGTGATGGACAGTCCCCTGCCCAATCAGCAGGGGACCCAGAACAAATCCCTCAGTTTTACGGATTCCGCTCTCAGTCCGGAAATGCGGGCCAGATCCCAGGCCCAAAAAAACGCCCCGCCCGCGCCGACACAGGCACCCCCGGCACCCTCGGCCGCAACCACCCCCCCACCCCCGGCCAGAACGGAAACTCCGGTCAAAAAGCCGGATCCGGCTCTGGAGGACGCCATTCTGCAATCCGCCTCCAAAAATGCCCAGTTGGTGGCCAAGCCGGAAAAGGCGGAGCCCCCCAAGGCCCCGACTCCCCAGCAAATGGCCCTCAACACCAAAAACGATCCCACCCCCCCGCCGCCGCAAACCCCGGCCAAACCCGCGACCACGCCGCCGGTTCCGAATGCCAAACCCACGACTCCCTCCCCGCCCAAACCACAGCCGCAGCTCCAAAGACCCAGTCCGCAAACAGTGGACCCCTCCGTGGCCAGTCCGGCCCAGGACGGGAATGCCCCGGTCAATTCGGCGGGGACTCCGTTTGAACAGCGCACCCAGATTGCCGGCGGACGCAGCGCGGTCATCCGGGACATGGCGTCCTTTGATGCCGTGGGCACCCCCTTGGGAACCTGGGTCAACCATGTTCTGAACAAGATCAAATTCCGCTGGTACCCGCTGGTGCAGAACAGTTCGAGTCTGCTGAAGGTGGGCATTGTCCGTGCCAAGTTCACGGTCGACAAGGACGGGAACATCACCAGCCTGCTGGTCAAAAGCAACAGCGGGGACATCATTTTCGAGAATGTCTGCCGCAATGCGATTGTCGGTCCCGATGAGGATGGAAACCGCATCACCTTCAACGCCATGCCCCCGGAGGTCCAGGCACTGATCGGGGACTCAAAAGAGTTTGAAATCAGCTTCGCACTCTATTAAGTCATCTCACCCCTATGCTTTACCTTGCCCCCCTCTCCTTCCTCTACACGCTCCAAAACATCGGGGCCTTCCTCAACCGGGGGGGGCCGCTTCTCTACGTGCTGGGCCTGTGCATGATCATCACCCTGACGATCATCCTTGAGCGCCTTTTTGCCCTCCAACGCAAAAAGATCATCTCCGATGAGATTGTCGACAGCGTGGAACGTCTGGAATCCGACAAGGATCTCGAACGTCTGGTCACCCTCTGCCAGAATGACGACACGGCCCTGGGTCGCATCCTGAAAATTTCCCTCCAGCATCTGAGCTGGCCGAAATCCGAAAATCTCGAGGCGGTCACCACCCGCGCCCGTGCCGAGGTCAACCGGATGGAACGCGGTCTGGTCATCCTCGAAATCGCCGTGGGTCTGGGTCCGCTCATCGGGTTGCTGGGCACGGTCTTTGGACTGATGCTCATTTTCGAGGGACTGGGCAAGACCTCCGGTGAACAGCAGACGCTGTATGTGGCCGCCGGCATCTCCCATGCGCTCCTGAACACCGTGGCAGGGCTGGCCGTGGCCATCCCCGCCCAGATCGGCTACAGTTACTACTCCCGAAAAATCGAAAGTGCCGCCGTCGAAATGGAAAACATCTGCGCGGATCTGCTCAGCCGCGTGTACCGCAACCAGGGTTGATCCTCCCCATGTCCTTCTACCAGAAACGCCGCCGCAGACCCGAGATCGTGCTCGTCTCCCTCATGGACGTTCTGATCATCCTGCTGATCTTTTTCATGGTCACCACCACCTTCAAAAAAGCCCTGCCCAATGTGCAGCTCTCCCTGCCGGAATCCAAACAGGCCGCCACCGGGGCCGAAACCGACAAGGGCCCGCTGACCCTGACCATCGACAAGGCCGAAAACCTTTTTCTTCGCGACAAACCCATTGCCTTCCGGGAACTGGCGGGAATCCTCAAAAAGGAAAAGGAGGAAAACGCCCAGATTCTCCTCGAATTGAGATCGGATGAAAAGGTCTCCTTCGGTCTGATCATCAAAATCATGGACGCGGCCAAGGAGGCCAAAATCGAAAACATCAAGGCGCTCACCCGCGAACCTGAAATCAAATAGTTCCGTCATGCCCCTGGAAATTGTCACCTACGGCCATCCGGTCCTCCGCAAAAAAGGCAAAAAAATCGCCGCGCCCACACCGGAGATCCTCAGGCTCGCGGAGGACATGCTCGACACGATGGAGGCCGCCCACGGGATCGGTCTGGCGGCGCAGCAGATCGGCGAGGCGCTGATGCTGGCGGTCATTGATGTCACGGGGGCCGACCGCCCCTCCCAACTCTGGTTCGCCGGCATGGAGGTCAATCCGGAGGACTTTATGCCCCTGGTCCTGATCAATCCGGTCATTGAACCTTTCGGCCCCACCCGGTCGGGTCCCGAGGGATGCCTGAGTTTCCCGGGCATGGGCGGAAACATCGTCCGGCACGAACGGGTCCGCGTGAACATGCTCTCCACGGAGGGCAAAACCGTCCGGTTTGAGGCCGCGGGTCTGCTCGGGATCGCCATCCAGCACGAGGTGGATCATCTCAATGGCACCCTCTTCATCGATCGGATGATCGCAAAGGACAAGATCGCCCTGAAGGAAAAACTGCATGAGCTTGAGACCGGGACACGGACCCGTCTGGGGTTGAAATAAACCCCACCCCCAAATGAGCCTTGCCCCGCCACGAAGGAAACGTACAGTCAAAGCCCATGCCCTTTTTTGCGACGTTGATCCATTCCTGCTCGAGTTTTGACTTCTATGCGACACTCCTGAACCGCACGCTTTTGCAGGTGTTGCTGACCCTCCTGAAGTTCCTGCTGCTGCTGTGCCTGGCAATGACCCTGATCCTGGTTCCACTCTACCGGCAGGCCGCGGGCCAGCTCACCTCCTGGATTCTCGAAAACCTCCCCCGAATGACCCTTTCCAAAGGCACGCTCACCACGCAGCCGCCGCTGGAAAGTCCGCTCACCATCACCGGTGTCTTCGCCCATCTGCCCAACATGAGCAATGCCACCTACGAGGTCCGAATCGATCCCGCGGGCAAACAGTCCTTTGACACGGCGGGGGGCAGCAACCGGGTCCTGAACGTCCACCTCTCGGGTTCTGCACTGACCCTTGAATCACGGTTGGGCCCCTATCCGCAAAGGGAATCCCTGGCATTCAGGAATTTCCCGGAGGGGGCGGTCAACCGGGACTACCTGACCGGTCTGTTCAACTCCCTGATCTACTTCTCCCTGGTCCCGGTCACCTACGTGGTTCTGATGATCCTCTTTGTTCTGCTGTGGATTTTCCAGAACACGGTGTTTGTGACCCTCTCGCACCTGCTGGAGCGACTGGTCGCCTCGCCCCTTTCCTTTCAGGAGGTCCTGAAAATATCCCTGATCGCCTGCATGCCCGCCTCTCTGGTGGCCACGGTCTACATCGGGATCGGCTTTTTCATGATTGAACCGAACCTGGTCTATCTTTTCACCTACTCCATCTTTTTCCTCATGGGCATGAATGCCGCCCGTTCAAAACGGATCCTCGACGATCTCCGCAGAAACAAACACGACGAATTCTGAAATCCACACCGACGCTTCGGGACAGCCCGCTCCCTGTCCCCTTGCAAAAAAATCCCCCGGCATCATTCATGCCCGCCGCCCCTTCGGCTGACAGGCCAGTCCGAGAAACCCGGCGGCGGAAATCCGTCCGTCCCGGCCCAGTTTTTTTGCACCACGGTACAGATGAAATTCATCAACAAGTTTCCCGCGAAAAAAGGATTCCAGCACCCGTCCCCCTCCTTCGACCAGCACCGAGGTGACCCCACGCCGCCCGAGATCCGACAGCAGACGGGGCAAATCCACGCGTCCATCGGGGCGCATGAGCCGACGGTCACGGATCACCCGCGTGCGATGTTTCCAGGGGTCCGTCAACACCTTGGCCCCCGGCGGCAGGCGGCGGTTGGGATCGAGAACGATCCGCCAGGGCTGGACCTTCCCCGGGACATTTTGCCCGTGGCGCACGGTCAGCGAGGGATCATCCTCCAGAACCGTCCGCACCCCCACCAGAATCGCATCCACCTGGCGCCGCAATTTGTGGGCGGCACGACGCTGGGACACGGAGGTGATCCAGCGACCCCGCTGACCCGACATGAATCCGTCGGCACTGACCGCGGCCTTGGCGATGACATAAGGCAGGCCCGTGAGAATCCATTTGTTGAAGATGCGGTTGATCTCCCGGCATTCCGCCTCCCGGCAGCCGACCCCGACTTCAATCCCGGCCCGATGGAGGAGGAGAATGGCCCGCCCCGCGTGTTGGGGGTTTGGATCCAGTGTGCCGATGACGACCCGGCGGATTTTCTCACGACGGATCAGGTCCGTGCAGGGCGGGGTGCGTCCGTGGGTTGAACAGGGTTCGAGCGTCACATACAAAGTGGCCCCGACACAGGAATGACCGCGCCTTTTGGCGTCCCGGATTGCATGGGGCTCGGCATGGGGTTGGCCGGCCCGGAGATGGAAACCCCGTCCAAGAACTCGCCCGGACCGGACCAGCACCGCGCCGACCATGGGGTTGGGCGAGGTGGTCCCGCACCCTTTGGCGGCGAGCCGGAGGGCCATTTTCATGTACCGTTGGTCGGTTTTGGAAAAATGCATGGGGAATTTTAGACAGATGCCGTCCGATTCACAAAATGCAAACTGCGGATGCGGACGCCGTCGGACATCTACTCCTCAAAGAGACCGCGGGCAAAGTCACCAGGCACAAACACCTGCAAATCGTCAGCCTGCTCACCCAATCCGATGAATTTGACGGGGATCCCCAATTCCTTCTGGATCGCCACGACAACCCCTCCCTTCCCCGTCCCGTCGAGTTTGGTGACAATCAGCCCCGTGACCGGAGTGATCCTGTGGAATTCCCGGGCCTGATTGAGGGCGTTGGAGCCGGTGGATCCGTCCACGGTCAGCAACACCTCATGCGGCGCCCCCTCCATTTTTTTTCCGATGACCCGTTTGACCTTGTCCAGTTCGGCCATGAGGTTGGCCTTGTTGTGCAGACGGCCCGCTGTATCAATGAGAACGTAGTGCGCCCCGGATTCAACCGCCTTTTGGACGGATGCGTGGGCAATCGAAGCGGGGTCGGCCCCGTAGGCCCCGGCGACCACCTCACACCCGATCCGTTGCCCCCAGGTTTTGAGCTGCTCGATGGCCGCCGCCCGGAAGGTATCCGCGGCACCCAGGACCACCGTTTTTCCGGAGGCTTGGAGCCGATGGGCCAGCTTGGCACACGAGGTTGTTTTGCCGGCCCCATTGACGCCAACGACCAGCACCACCGTGGGTTTTGTGGGGGCAACAGCCAGGGCGAGTCTCTGGGGATCGGGGAACAGGCCCTCAATTTCCCGCACCGCCACCTCAAACACATCATTGAGGGCGGCATCCACACTGCACCGTTCGCGCACCGCCCGGATGATCTGCGTGGTGGCGGCCACACCAAAATCCGCCTCAAGCAAGCCCTGTTCAAGACCATCAAAGGTCAGCCGGGTCCCGGAAAGATGCCGTGTGATCGAGGCGTGGGCCTTTTTCAGGCCGGTCTTGAGCTTGTCAAAGAGTCCCATGGACTGACTTTTCTAGACCGCCCGGGGCTGATTGCACTAAAAAATGAACTTCCCGCCTGAAATAAGCAATTCGTTGTTGATGTTGTCCGGGGCTGTCGTGGACTCAAAATGGATGCGAAGGACCTTGGCGTTTACAGGAAGATCAATGATGACCGTATCGATGAGCATGCCCGATCCCATGGTGATGCCCATCCGATAGTGTGGCTTATTGACGACTTCCTTGCCGTCGACGCTCACCTTGACAATAACGGACTGATTGACAACGTGTCCCCCCCGGACAAAGGAACGGGCCCCCGCAACGTCATCGGTCACAAACAGCTCCGCCTCGAACTTTTTGGCCCCTTTGGGTATCTCATACTCAATCCAATGGTACATGGCATTGCTCATGGCCAGGAGACCCACCCCGGTTTTGAAATCGCCCTCCACGGCAAAAACGTCCGGTGTGAAGCAGTTGTAGGTTGATCCTGCGGGTATGGTGAAATTCTTCGGGATGGATTTGACAATCTTGCGGGCATCCGACCAGGGCATACTCTGAAGGCCACCCCAGGAACCCATGTCAATCACATTCGGTCCGCTGGCCAGTCCCCAGGTTTCCTTGGCAATTTCCAGCATGCCAAACTCGATTTCCTTGGGCTCCATGTCCACGAGCAACATCTCCTTGCCATCACCGGGAGGCTTTGGTTTGGGCTTGGTCTGACCGGCAACAGGGAGTATCCCGGAGGCCATCACAGCCAGTCCAAGCAATATGGAGAAACAGTTTATTCGCATCATCAAAATGTTTTTCATGGTAATTCCTATGGGATTCTGTGGGGTCTCAATAACAAAAGACTGACGCAGTGTCCGATCAAATTATTCACAATAATGTCAATTGTCATTAAAAAACTTTACAAGAAAAGTCCTCTCAATACCGGCGCCGATGAACAAGGATCAGGAGGGTCAGACTCTGGAAAAACATCAGGAGGCCCGTCGCCAGGCCCAGAATGAGCAGTCCGTTGTTGCCCTGGACGGGCCTTTTCAATTCCTGACTGGCCAGGGTCAGCTGCTCCCCCATCTCATCAAGACTCCTCTGGATTTTGGGTGCCTCCCGCCCCATCCGGATCAGTTGGGGTCCGCTTGTTTCAAATGCATCCCCCACCTTTTTCAGGTCCTCCCCGTAGCGGATGAAATCATTTTTCTCAAAGGGCTTGGTGTAATCCAGCACCGGACGCAGGCCCTCCATTTTGAGGCTGCTGGGCACCTGGAAATCATGGAGCATTTTGCCCATGGCCCCCGTCTGCTCCCCCAACCCGCGGATGGACGGGGCGAGACTGACCATGGCCTCGCCGGATTTGTTGAGGGATTCGCCCAGGGACCCGTAGTACTCCCGGGCGGAGCGGGTGACCTTGGCGGCCTCCTCCAGGCTGCGCGAGGTGGCCTCCATGGCTTTGGCCAGTTTGCCCGCCTCCGTCTGCCGGGCCAGCACCGCAAACGCCACGGTGAGGGCCACGGCCAGGACCATTTGGATCAGGGCGAATATTTTCATGCGTGGGCCCCATTTAACGCCGCTTTCCGCTGAAGAACAGGTTTATTTGAACGGGAAGGGACGCGGGCGGGTGTGCCCAAAGATTCAAGATGTCGCGGGTCGCAAGGGGGACCGGAGCCGCGCCAGCAGTCCATGTCGGGGAGCCAACAGGAGCGCGAACAGAAAAATCAGGGCCTGGACCAGCACAATGCACGCCCCCATGGACCCGTCGATGAAAAAACTGATGTAGGCCCCGCCCACCCCGGAACACACGGCACTGGCGGAGGCGATGACGAGCATGCGTTCAAACCGGTCGGTCAACAGATAGGCGGTGCAGCCAGGGGTGATGAGCATCGAGATGACAAGAAGTATGCCCACCGTCTGCAGGGAGGTGACGATCGTCGTCGAAAGCAGGGCCAGCAGCAGATAATACAGACCCCGGGTCTGGATTCCCACACTCAGGGCGTGGGCGGGATCAAAACAATACAGCAGCAAGTCCCTCCGCAGGGCGAGGATGACCGCCAATGTGCCTCCGCCCAGCCAGAGTGTCTGCCTGAGGCCCGCGTCGGTGATCCCCAGCAGGTGACCGAAGAGGATGTGGTTCAGGTGCAGATCCGTCTCGACCTTTGTGAAAAGGACCAGCCCCAGGGCAAAGAGCCCCGTAAAGACAATCCCCAGCACCGTATCCTCCTTGACCCGGCTGTTTTCGCGGATGTAGCCCGTGGCCACCGCACAGAGCAGTCCCGTGGCAAAGGCCCCCACCGCCAGCGGAAGACCGGCCATGTAGGCAATGACAATCCCCGGAAACACCGCATGGGAAATGGCGTCCCCCATCAGCGACCAGCCCTTGAGCACCAGGAAACACGACAGAAACGCACACACCGCCCCGACCATTCCCGCCGCCAGCATGGCCTGCTGCATGAATTCGAGTTGGAAGGGGGCCAGCAGGGGGCTCATGGGTTCTGCACCTCCCGGAGTGGGGCGGAATTTCTGGTGCGGGCCCTCAGCCCGTGCCGGGGGGCAAAAACAAAGACCCCCAGAAAGACGAGGGTCAGCAACACCACGATGCACCCGCCCGTCGAGCCGTTGAGGAAGTAACTCGCATACGCCCCCACACACGAGCAGCTCACCCCGATCCCGCAGGCAATCCCGAGCATTTTGTCGAAACGATCCGTCAGGAGATAGGCCGTCGCCCCCGGAGTCACCAGCATGGCGATGACCAGACAGGCACCGACAGTCTGCAACGCGGCCACGGCTGTCGCCGCGATGAGGACAAGCAGGGTTGCATGCAGGAGGATCACATTCAGCCCGAGACTGCGGGCATGGTCGGCGTCAAAACAGTACAGGAGCAAATCCCGCCACCGGCAGCCGATGACTGACAGGGTCACCGCGGCAATCAGGAGGACCTGGAGGGTGTCGGCCCCCGAAATTCCCAGCACGTTTCCAAGGATGATGCTTTTCAGATTCACGGAGGTCGGGTGGAGGGAAATCAAAAGCAGGCCCAGGGCAAAAAAACTCGTGAACACAATCCCCATGATGGCGTCCTCCTTGAGCCGGGTATGGGAATTGATGAAGATCATCCCCGCCGCCGCCAGGATCCCCGCCACAAACGCCCCCAGTGCAAAGGGAATCCCCACGATGTAGGCAATCGCCACCCCCGGGACGATCGCATGGGAAAGTGCGTCCCCCATCAGCGACCAGCCCTTGAGAATCATGTAGCAGGACAGAAAGGAGCAGATCCCGCCGATCAGGGCGCTGACCACCATGGCCTTCTGCATGTACTCGTACTGAAAGGGAATCAGCAGGGTCTCAAACATCGCCTTCTCCCCCCGCCTGCCCCCCTTTTTTGTATTCAAGATGCCCCCCGCGTCCCAGGACGACCGGACGCTCGTCATCGGTGAGCAGGGTCACCGCCCGGCCATCGGTGTCGTCAACCGTCGACTCGGCAAACCTGAAATGGCGCAGGACCCCGCCAAAGGCCCGGGAAAGATTTTCCTCGGTGAATACCCGCGAGGTCCTGCCGAAGGCCAGAAGGGTTCTGTTGATGAGGGCCACCTGGTCGCAAAAATCGGGCACCATGCCAAGGTTGTGGGTGGAGACAAGCACAATATGCCCCTCCAACCGCAGCCGGGCCAGGAGCTCGATGATGGCCGACTCCGTCCCGACATCCACCCCTGTAAAGGGTTCATCCAGCAGCATGATCCTTCCCTGCTGGGCCAGGGCCCGGGCCAGAAACACCCGTTTTTTCTGCCCGCCCGAAAGTTCCCCGATCTGGCGGTCGCGGTACCCGAAGAGATCGACCCGTTCGAGGCTCTCCCGGACGATCCGTCTGTCCTCGGCGGTGGGGATCCGCAAAAAATTCATCCGCCCGTACCGCCCCATCATCACCACATCCCACACACTGACCGGAAAGGTCCAGTCCACCTCCTCGGTCTGCGGCACATAGGCCACCCAGTTGAGTTTGCGCACCTCCCGGACGGGACGGCCCCCGATCAGAACCCTCCCCTGGTCGGGCTTGAGAAAACCCATAATCGCCTTGAAGAGTGTGGATTTGCCGCTGCCGTTGACCCCCACCAGGGCGCAGATGGTCCCCGCTTCGAGTGTCAAGCTGATGTCCTCGATGGCCCGGTGCCGGTTCTGGTAGGCCACGGTGACCCCTTCCACCTGGATACGTGGGGCGGACATCTCCGTGGTCATGGCTTCTTGACTCCGGAAAACCCCTTCAGGATCGTATCGGCATTGTATTCCAAAAGTTTCAGATACGTGGGGGCCGGTCCCCGGAAACTGGTCAGGGAATCCACGTACAGCACACCGCCGTAACGCGCCCCGGTTTCACGGGCCACCTGCTGCATGGGTTTGTCGCTGATCGTACTCTCGGAAAAAACCACCGGGATTTTGTTTTGACGGACCGTATCAATGACCTTCTGCACCTGCTGCGGGGTTCCCTCCTCATCGGCATTGACCGGCCACAGGGAAAGCTCCTTCATCCCGTAGTTGCGGATGAGGTAGGAAAAGGCCCCCTCACTGCTCACCAGCCAGCGCTGATCGGCGGGGATGGATTCAAGTTTTTTGCGGACCGGATCATCCACGGCCTTGATTTTGGCGGTGTAGGCGGCGGCATTGGCGTTGTAGGTCTTTTCATTGGCCGGGTCGAGTGCCACAAGGGCTTTGCGGATGTTCTCGACATAAATGACCGCATTGGCCGGGGACATCCATGAATGGGGATTGGGTTTGCCCGTGTACGGACCCTCGGCAATGCTGATGGGGACAATCCCCTCGGAAAGAACCGCACCGGGGACATTTTTGACCTTGCCCATAAACTTCTCAAACCACCGTTCCAACCCCATGCCGTTCCAGAGGATCAGGTCCGCCGACTGCGCCTTGACGATGTCCTGCGGGGTGGGTTCGTATTCATGGATTTCCGCCCCGGGCTTGGTGATCGATTCGACAACCGCCGCCTCCCCCGCCACATTTTGCGCCATGTCCTGGATGATCGTGAAGGTCGTCAGGATGCGCTTGGGTTTGGCCGACGGCCCCGCCGCCTCGAGGGTGGAAGCCAGGATCAGGAAAATGCCAGCCAGAAGGGCCCCCGCCCCCCCGAGCCGCCGACGATTGAGGAAGAGTGTTGAAATCATGCCCAGTTCATCCCAGAGATCATTGTTAGTGTCAACTAACAATTTCATGTCGCCCGACACTTTTTCATCGATTTTCACCGTCCCGGCGCTACCCTCTCCCCCCATGTCCGAATCCCACCACAAACTCAGCACAAGCAATGAGGACTACCTCGAACGCATCCATGAACTCATCGAGGACAAGGGATATGCGCGGGTCTCGGACATTGCCACCTCCCTGTCGCTGAGCCGGCCCAGTGTCTCGGCCATGGTCCAGCGCCTGGCCCGGGGCGGATTCCTGACGTATGAGAAATACCGGGGACTGACCCTCACCGAAAAGGGCCGCAAGATCGCGTTGCGTGTCAAATACCGTCACATCATTCTCGCGGAATTCCTGACACTGCTTGGGCTTGATCTGGATGTGGTTCTGCGGGATGTCGAGGGCATGGAACACCATATCAGCTCCGAAACCCTGGACCGGATCGAGCGGGTGGTCCGTCACTGGAAAAAAAATCCGCGGGACCTCAGAAAAATCCTCAGTCCGTAGGACACCGGGCCGGGCGGAGTCCCGGCCATCCCCGGACTCACAATCCGCCGTGGCGCATGGTGGAAATGATGATGCGCAGGGTCATGTACAAACCCAGCAGCAATCCCAGCACACCCACCACGGGAACCCCCATGAAAACCGGGGGCATTTTGGCCAGAATCAAAATACTCGAGGCCAGAAGGATGGAGGCGGCCAGAATCGCATCGGTCAGACGGTTGGCAATATGGTTGAGCGTGGTGCGGATCGGGTCAAATCCCTCGGGATTCACCCGATGTTCAATGGGGACGGTGAATTTGCCCGCACGGATTTTGGCCACCAATTCCCGGAATTCGCCGGGGAGAAATTCCAGGACCCCCACGAATTCCGACAGACTCTTCATGAGGGTTTTCCCCATGCGCCGCGGATCAAATTTTCCCGCCATGATGGCCGTGGCATAGGGTTGACCGAGTTTGACGAAATTCAGATCCGGGTTGAGCTTCACCCCCACGGCCTCCACCTGTGTGAGGGCCTTGATCCCAAGATAGAAACCCGGTTTCATCCTGAGATGGTGTTTCATCAGCAGGTCCAACAACCGCTCCAGCACAAACCCGATTTTCAAATCCTTGAGCGGCTTGTCCAGATGGCTTTCACTGAATTCCTCGATATCGGTCTGCAATTCCTTCCAGTGCTCCACATAACCCTCCTCCGACATCCCCAGCACGGAGCCCAGGACGATATCCGATTGTTTCGTGGCAAGACCCATGACCAGCGAGGCAATGTTCTCGCGGAAGGGCAGGGAGAGTTTTCCCATCATCCCGTAGTCGTACAGACCCACCACAGCGCCGGGGAGTACGGTCATGTTGCCCGGATGCGGGTCGCCGTGAAAAAAGCCGAATTCGAACACCTGTGAAAAAATCAACTGTGACACCTTTTCGGAAAGGGCCACCGGTTCGATGCCGGCCTTTTTCAGCGCTTCCACGTCATCAATGCGGGTCCCGGAGAAAAACTCCATGGTCAGGACCCGTTCGGTTGAACACTCTGGGAAAACCTCGGGCACGCGGATATCCGGGTTGGATTTGAACTGTTCCCGGAAGCGTTCCATATGCTGGGCTTCGATCGTGAAATCGATCTCCTTCAAAAGGCTGGTGGCAAATTCGTTGACGATGCCGACCGGATTGAGGACAGCCATCTCCGGAACATTCCGCTCCACGAGGTAGGCCAGGCGTTTGAGAATGGAAAGGTCCATCTCGATTTTGGCCTGGATATCGGGCCGCTGGACCTTCACCGCCACGGTCTGACCACTTTTGAGAACCGCCCGATGAACCTGGGCAATGGAGGCGCCGCCGATGGGCTTTTCCTCAAAACTCCTGAAAAGCTTGTCAATGGGGTGTCCCAGCTCCCGCTCGATGATTTCCCGGGCCAGCTTGGCATCAAAGGGCGGAACCTGATCCTGTAAAAGACACAACTCGTGGTAAAACTCCTCATTGATCAGGTCACGGCGGCTGCTGAGGATCTGACCCAGTTTCACGAAGGTCGGCCCCAGTTCCTGCAGGGCCAGCCTCAGCCGTTCGGGCATGCTTTTGTTGTAGAAGGCGGCCGTGTTGTCCGCCGCAAAATGGTCGTGGATGTCGAGGAGTCCCTGCAAATGGACCAGACGGAGCGCATCCCCGAATCCGTATTTGAAAAGCACCTCAAGGATTTCACGGTAACGAGGCAGCCGTTCGTAAATTCCCGCCGCTGTTTTGAAGGTATCCACGATCATAGGGCCACCAACCAAGCACACTGCGGCGGTTTTGTGAATCTTTCTTGCCCGGCGACGTTTTTCATCAACCCACAGTGCGAGTGTCGGTGCGAAGCTTCCGCTCGGTCCAACGGGCGAGCCAGACAAAGGGCAGCCCCAGAATCAGATAAAAGGCGGCGGTCAGCAGTCCGATCCCGAGGTAATCATAATACGTGGTCGCCAATTGCTGGTACACCTTGGTCAACTCAATGACCGTGATCACCGAGACGAGCGAGGAATCCTTGAGCAGTGAAATGAAATCATTGGTCACCGGCGGCAGGACAATGCGGAAAGCCTGCGGCACGATCACATGGCGGATCGTCTGGAGCTGGGTCATGCCCAACGCCAGTGCGGCCTCGGTCTGACCCCGTGGAATGGCATTGATCCCGGCCCGGTAATTTTCCGCCTCGTAGGCGGCGTAGTTGAGTCCCAACCCCAGTATGCCGGCAATCAGAGGGGACAACTCAATCCCCACGTGGGGTAACCCATAAAAAATGAGCAGGAGCTGGATCAGCAGCGGGGTGCCGCGGACCAGTTCAATGTAGAGGGTCGCCCCCCAGGCCAGCGGAGGGGGTCCGTACACCCTCACCAGGGCCAGGGCAAATCCCGCGGCGATGGCCAGGACCATCGCCAGCAGGGAAATAAACAGGGTCATCAGCGAGGCCTGAGCCAGCAGCGGCAGAAATCCGACGTATCGGAGCCATTGCTCCTTCCAGGTCAATCGACCCTTGTTCTGCGTGTGGACTTCGTAGGCAGAGGGTGGTGTGATCGAAGGGGACATATCCCCGGTCTCGGCGGACATGACCGGCGTCCACAGATTCCACCGGTCCAAAATGCGGCGAAGTTCCCCGGAGCGTTTCATTTCCCGCAAGGCACCATTGACAGATTGGCGGAGTGCCTCGTTCCCCCTGCGGAAGACGATCCCATATTCGATCCGACCGATCAGGGGCCCGGATTTTTCAAGTTTTCCAAAATGCGGAAGGCAAAAGATCGCCACGGGTGCATCGATGAGAACCCCGTCAATCCGTCCCAGTTGGAGATCGGTCAGGGCGTTGATTTCCGTGTCATAACCTCTCACATCAATATTCCCCTGTTGCCGCATCAGTCTCGCCGCCTCGGATTCGCGCAGTGTGCCGATGGCCTTTCCCCGGGCGGATGCGAGTGTTGTCAGGGCCGTCGTCCCCTTGCGGACGACAAATTGCAGACCTGTCACATAATACGGCTCCGAAAAGTCCACCGCCTCGCGATGTTCGGGGGTGATCTCCAAACCGCACAGGGCCATGTCGTAGAGCTGACGGTTGACGCCCGGGATCAGGGAATCCCATTCGTTATGCCGGGGACGCTGTTTTAATCCGAGGTGGTGGGCCAGTCCCGCGACAAGCTCCACCTCAAAACCGACCAGTTCTCCCCCACCCTGCGGCGTGAATGCAAAAGGGACCGCCCCCTGCATATCCGTCCCCCATTGGAGGACGCCCTTTTCCAGGGTCACAGGCGGGGGCAATTTCTCCGCAGACAGGG
>JANRIZ010000148.1:0-12632 GCA_033764445.1 Verrucomicrobiia bacterium
AATCTCTGCAAACTCGAAAAAGCCTGCCAGATGCTCGTCCACTCGGGCAAAAGCCCCTCGGAGATCTGTTATGCCGTGGGGTTCCGCGACCCCGCCTACTTCGGCAAAATGTTCCGCCGGCACACGGGCCGCAGTCCCGGAGCCTACACCCGCGAAATGGCGTCACCTCCTCCCTGAGAGTCGTCACCCGGATTTTGCCATTCAAAAAATCAATCCTCAGCGGGGACGATCCTGCCGTCCCGCAAGTGCGAAATCCTCAATCCAGGTGTCCGGAAAATTTCAACTGCGAGTAGCGCAACGAGGCATCCTTATACTTTTTTTCCGCCTGGTCATACGGATTGCTGACCCCCCCCTTGGTCCTGTATGCGGAATAGGTCTCCATGTCCTTTCGGGCCTGTTCCATCACGGCCTCGAGACGCTTCAGCTCATCCTGGAACCGTTGCTGGGCGGGCGTCATCTCTGAAGCCATGGCAGGGGGTGGAGAGGGTGATCCTTTGGGGGAATTGGATTCAGCGGACGGGCGGACAGATTCCTGATCCTTCTTTTTGCGGCTGATTTCCGTCCAGGTCTTGTTGCCGGGGAGCAGCTCAAGCAGAAAGACCTTGCCGTCCCGCATGGTGATTTCGCCCCGGTCATAACTGAGGATTTTTTCTGTCGGGGAGGTTTGCATCACCCCCGAGGGAGCCCCCAAAACCGCACGGACCCGTTCCTCGGTATCCCCGACCTGGAGTTCCCGGTTCTCCTCGGGGGCGGGCAATGGAACACCGACCACCGGGGCGGGAACGACGGGTTGCTTTTCAGGAATCGGCGGGGAGGAGGCGGGAGGTGTCACGGATGTTTCCCTCCTTTCCTCCTGCACAGGTGGAATGGGCGGGAGGGCGGGTGTCACCACAGGAGTCACCGGTTTTGCCTCCCTGTGTCGCAAAAGTAAAAACGCCCCGGTCCCGATGAGCGCCACAAAAAGGGTCAGGGCCCCCAAGGCAAACCATGGCTGGAGCCAGACAGGCTCCGGGGGAAGAACCGGTGCCGAACGGGGCGGTCCCCACACGGGTGGAGGCAGCGACGGTGGAGGCGCAGTCTCGGGGACCGGCACGGACCCCGTTTCCGCCACGGGCCTTTTCGCAAGTTTGGGAAGCAGATTCCCCTCAAGCAGTTTTTGCAGGTCGGCATCCAGTTCCACCACGGAGACATAACGTTTGTCCCGGTCCTTGGCCATCATCCGGTAAAGAACCTGGTTGAGCCCGGCGGAAAGTTCCGGCACCCGGTCCCGTGCGCTGGGGACGGGATCATTCAAATGCCGGGCCAAAACCTCCGAGGCGGTATTGCCGGTGTAGGGCAATGTCCCGGTGGTCATGTGGAAGAGCATGGCCCCAAGTGAATAAATATCCGTCCGGGCATCAATGTCACTGATCCCACGGATCTGTTCGGGGGACATGTAGTAAGGACTGCCCAAGGCGGTCCCGGTTTGTGTCAGCTTGATATCCTCGTTTTGGGTGAGTTTGGCCAGGCCCAGATCACACAGCTTGAGGGTCCCCTCCGAGGTCAGCATGAAGTTGTCGGGTTTGATATCGCGGTGAATGACCCCTTCCGCGTGGGCGTAGGCAAGGGCCCCGCAGGCCTGACGCAGGAGTTCGACGGATTCCTTTTCGGGAAATTTCCCGTATTCGTTCAGAAAACTTCCCAGGGATCCTCCATCCACAAACTCCAGCGCAATAAAATAGGAGCCCTCAATGTTTTTGACCTCGTAGAGCTGGATGATGTTTGGATGGTTCAGCCGCGCTGCCGCCCGGGCTTCGCGCAGAAAACGGTCCACATAGGCGGGGTCCTGTGCAAACTGGGTGTTGAGGGTTTTAAGCGCCACCACACGCCCGAGCACCTGATGCCGGGCCTTGAATACCATTCCCATGCCCCCCTGCCCGAGTTTTTGGAGCACCTCATATTCGCCCAAAACAAACGGTTCAAATTCTCCGTCCATGACCACCTTTCATCACCGGAGTACGCTAGCCTTCAGCGGTCAAAAACACGAGACAAAAAACGAACATTGGAGTGGGACAACCATCCCCTATCCCATCCGTGTGATCCGCGATATCCGCGGTTGAAACTTTCCTAGAACCAGAAAAGCAGGTCACTGATCTTGTCGTTGGTGTCACTGAGGCGGCGGCAGACGGCCTTCAGGATTTCGAGCAGGATTTTGTTTCCGGCCTCGGGACGTTCCTGGATGTAGTGGAGCAGATCGGCATGTTTGATGACCAGAACGGTGCACTGGTCGACGGCACGGACCGTGGCACTGGTCATGCTGGTTGAAAAGATCGAGGTTTCACCAAAAAAACCCTTTTCCGTGATCGTCGCCAGCTTCAGTTCCTTTTCACCGTGAATGCGCAGAATTTCGATGGCCCCCTGATAGACCAGAAAAAGGGAATCATTGGGTGTGCCCTGTTCCAGCAGAATGTCCCCGGCGGAAAAATGAAAGGTTTTGGTCAGCTCAATCAATGCCTGCAGGTCGACATCCTCGACATGATTGAAAAAATGAAAATCCGAGAGAAGTGAGCTGCTCATAGGACAAGGTATCTAACAGATTTCCGCGCGGTGGAAACCTTTTTTTGGATGGGACACAGCGCCCCCCAGATCAGTCCCCCGGCAGACACTGGCCCGCCCCGGGAAAAAGCCCCCCCAAGGAGGTATCCCGTACGGGAAAAACTACAATTTTCTGACGGACGCCCGCTCCTTGAGTTTCATTTCAATGAGCACAGGGGTCTTGTCGTAATAATTTTCCATCACAAACCGGTTGACCGTTCTGACCGCAAGTCTTCCGATCTCTTCAAGCTCGATCGAGACGGTCGTCAGCGGCACCCGCGCCCGGGCGGCTTCGGGAATGTCGTCAATCGCAATAAAGGACACATCCCCGGGCACATCCACCCCCATCCTGGCCGCCTCGTCCAAGGCCCCCAGAGCCATCATGTCATTGTAAAAGACGATGGCCGTGGGATGCGGTGATTTTTCCCATAAGGTCCGAAACCCCCGCGCTCCCTCCTGACGGTACTCAAAGGCCCGGTTGTCACTGGTCCAGGTGGTGGACATGTTGGAATGCATGCCCGCTTTCCGGCATTGTTCCATGAATCCATTCCACCGCTTCAAGCCATGCGAACGCGCATTGCCGGAAAAATCCAAATAGGGCGAAACGTAGCCGATCCGCGAATGTCCCT
This sequence comes from Verrucomicrobiia bacterium, assembly GCA_033764445.1. Taxonomy (GTDB): domain Bacteria; phylum Verrucomicrobiota; class Verrucomicrobiia; order JAWXBN01; family JAWXBN01; genus JANRIZ01. The sequence goes on from JANRIZ010000148.1 coordinate 3,204, forward strand.
TTGACAAAAGATGCTCATAAATCATCGCCATGGCCCGGGAATCATCAATGCCCACATCACAATACCCAAGGTGGTCCATCAGCAGGGAAACCAAGGGAATGTTCCGGACCAGTTTGACGGCCCGCTCGACAATTTCCGGGGGATGACTTGGCAAGATCAGCGCATCAATCATCGAGGCCCGTCCCAACTCGACCTCCAGATCATCGTCCACATTCAGCAAAAGCAGCGACAGCCCCTGACGCGAACACTCGTCGGCAATGCTCAGGAAAATGGTCTGGTAAAACGAGTTCTGCATGATCGTTCCCACCGTCCGGAACTGCCAATAATACCCGACCATTTTCAGTCGCAGATTGTTTTTGGACTGACGATACGCCAATCTCCGCGCATCAATGTTCCGATTCGGGTGGTAATCCAGAGCCTCTGCCGCCTTGAGCACCCGCTGCCGTGTGGCTTCGGATATCCCTTTGTGACCGTTGAAAACCATTGATACAGTCGCCTGTGTCACCATGGCCATTCGGGCCACATCCGTCTGTGATACGTTTTCAGGACCACTCATAGGCGTTTATTTATTAATGATTGATCCGGATAAGTAAATCAAATAAACAGGTTTTTTCCTATAATATTATCCTGTTTTATTTTCAAAAACGAATCTCCCTTCATAACACACGATTCAAAAAATCACCGCTCTACATCAACCCTCAGTCCGCTGGCTCCAAGGGGAAATGAGGAAAAACACCGATGAATGAAATTATTTGACAAAGGCCGCCCTGCCAAGGACCAGTTCGACGTTTTTGTTCCAGTCCAAAGCATCGGAGCTTTCGAGGATGAACTTGATTTTTTTGGCACCGGCGGGGATGTTGACTGAGATTTCGTCGAGCATTTCGCCGCTGCCCATCGGGACACTGACTTTGTGCCGTTTGAATTCGTAGACCTGTTTTCCGTCGATGAAGATCCGGAAGGTCGCCTCCTGCCAGCCGATGTAGGCATCCGGCCCGCCCGGCATCCCGATCATGTAGCCTTTTGAATCGTCGGTGACTCCGAGGTCGGCCTCGAATTTTTTTGCGCCAGGGGGAATGTTGTACTCGTAGAGGTGGTACATGGAAAAGACCTGGACCCAGAACCCCACCCCGTCGAGCGGCTGTCCCTGGATCTGGAAACGGTCAAGCATATTGCTGCGATAATCCTCGGCATTGATCTTCGGAGCCTTGGCCGAGTCCTTGACGATTTTCTGTGCCAAGGGCCAGTGTTTGTTTCCGGAAATGTAAGCCCCTGTGTCGAAGACCCCCGGGCCATGCTGTTTCTGGATGGATTCCCGGAGTTTTTCATCCGGATATTCATAGGTGCCGAACTCCGCCTCCGCCGGGTCCATATCCACCAGCATGATTTTATTGGGATTTTTGTCCGCGGCCCCCTTTTTGTCATCCGCTCCGGAAGCGGAATGGGTCAATGCAAGGCTCAGGGCCGCCAGACAGGTGTACAGGGCAATGTGTTTCATGGGTGTGTGGGGTTTTGACGTTGTTGTGATGGGTTTCATTCAGTGTTTGGTGGTTTGAAGACGCAGAAGACGCAGGCCTTCGGGCGGAACGGTCAGGCTGAATGAAAACCCGCCGTCACCCGTTTTTTTCGGTCTGATTTTCCGTCCGTCATCCAGATCGATGAGCGCGGCGTCCGGACCGCATTCCTGACCGGGAAGGATGACCGTGACCTGGCGGGGATTGCGGGCATCACCGGTGATGCCGGTTTCGAGGTTGCCCGCCAGGACATGGAGACCGTCCCTGCCTTTCCACAGGTGCACGGTGACCGGTTCGGAGTGGGGTGCGGTGACCACGCGGGCTGATCCGTTGCGGGCCGCGCTTTTTTCGAGGAAATCAGAGGCAATCACGTAGGGGGCCAGGGAACCGACCTGGCAGCGGCGCATGACCGGGTTGCCGGGTTCGTACCAGTCGGGGGGTTGCCAGTAGAGGAGGTGTCCGTCTTGATCACGGACCATCAACGGGCCGTATTCCGATTCGAACAACACGGACTTGGATGGGGCTTTGCATGGTTGCCAGTCCGGGAGAAAGAGTTTGTTCCATTCCGGAATGCCCGCCAGGGTGCGGGCCTCCGAGCGCGGGTAGGCGCGGGCAAATCCGGACCGGCGGAGAGGCCCTGTTTTGCGCAGGTTCATTTTCCGCAACAAGTCCGGGGCCATGAGGTCTGCACGTCCCGCGAGGATCACGCCCCGGTCGGACCGGGCAAGCAGCCGGGACCGTGTCCGTGCGGGAAGCTGGCCCGGGGATTGGACGATGAGCGCATCGTGGGGGACATGCTCCAGCCAGTCGGAATCGGTGATCGAGAGAATCGGGCAGGCCCATTTCATGAGCATGCCCGCCTGGTCGTCAATCCACTCGGAGGCGTTGAGGGCGGGCTTTTTGCGGTTGAGCCATTCCATCATGGGCCGGTTGTAGACCAGGGTGGGGCCGAGGGGTTGCTCCATGTGACGCGCACTCTCCTGGGCGGCGTTGAGGTGGCGGGTCAGAAAGGAGACGTCCTCGCGGCTCCAGAGTTCCTGGGTGCGGTTGTTGACCCAGCTCAGGTAGGTGCCCTCGGGCACCTTCAACCCTTCGGGGGTTTTCACACAGGCATGGGAAAAGGCCCAGATCCCCCAGCGCAATTTTTCCGGAACCTGGTGAAGGGTATCCCACGGTTCCCACGCGTCCCATGTTTCGATGAGGTTGAAATGACGGCAGGGGGCCGAAGAACGGCGGCGGTTGCCGCGTGCGATCATGATGCCGTGGGTGAGCATGTTGGCCATTTGCATGGTCCAGCCAAGGGTTTCCCAGGTCCACCAATCCTGCCAGGCGCCGGCCCAGGTCTGGTCAATCCACACGTCGATGTCCCCGGCGGCGACCACCGCCTCGAGATCCGCCCCCCCCACCCGCAGTTCACCCACGGCACTCATTGCGCCGGAATAACCCGCGATCAGGGTCTGGGGGGCGAACTTCTTGAGCTGCCGGTAGAGGTCGACAATGCTGTCGGTCCAGGCCTTGTTGTCGCCGGGGTTTTTGGAGGGGGCCAGGCCCCACGGACCCTGACGGCTATACACCGTTGTCGTCAGCCATCCGTCCCGCAGCACGAGCAGGTCCGCACCGAAGTTCCCGGAAAAAACGCCCCACTGTCGCCCAAACATTTCATTGAAGCTCATGCCTTTGGGAAGGCCCTTGGGAAGGCTGGCATAGGGGTAACGGTCCTGTTTGATGGGGTTTCCAGGGCAGAGATTGGCCGGGTACCGATTGTCGTACATTTCCGGATGACGTCCCTGGAAGGGGCATTTGAAATCGTAAATATGGGCGTCGGCCGCATCCCCGCAACTGAGCATCGGGAGGCCGACCCTGAAGTTTTTGAGTCCTTTTTTGCGGGCGGCTTTTTTCAGGGTGTCAAAGAGCCGTCCCAAGGTCCGGTAACTCTGTTTTTCCCACACCGCCAGTTGTGGTGCCCTGATCGGAAGGAGTTGGTCGGGATCACCGGTCCATTCCGTGACCACATCCAGCCGGAATCCTGATTCGATCAGCAGACCCTGTGTGCCCGATACGGAACGGTACAGGGGGGCGAGTCGTTCAAGCAGCTCCGCGGCTTGGCGGTCCATTTTTTTCGGATCGAACCAGGAGAGGCTCATTTCGCACCAGCGATCGGTGGGCAGGGGGGGATGGGTCATACGGTCAGCGGGGGGTATTGGGTTTGTATTCAGATTCAAATTGTGCCGGGATTTTGATGGATTGGTTCTGGTCCTTCGGGCGGCGAAGGAGTTCCAGGCAGCTATGGAAGGCGGCGGGGATGTCGTAGCCCAGGCGGACCACCGGCAGGAGGCTGCGGCCGGGAACCGGGAAGTTGCAGTGGGCCACGACCTCCAGATCCGACGGGATTTTCAATCCGGATTCGAGAAGACCGGCCAAGGCCTCATCGACGAGCGTGTCATCGGTGATGAACAGCGCATCGGGCCGCTGACGCGCCGGCGGCATCATCATCAACTTCACCACCTCCCGGGCCCAACCCGGTGAGTCCGGATGTATCCCCTGCACCCAGCAGCTGGGTGTCTGATATCCGTGTTTCTGAAGGGATAAACGCACAGAGTCGATGTACGGATTGGAGGGACCGGCCCCCGGAAGGATCAGGGTTGCCACACGTTTGCGCCCCCTGGATTTAAACCAGGTCAGAGCCCGGTCGATCAGGGATTTCCAGTCCAGGGAGACGACCGGGATCCTTGAGGAGGTCAGTGGTTCACTCAGAAGGCTGACACAGCGCAGGGCTGATGTTTCAACCGGCAGGGTGCCCACCTGATCGGGCACCGGACCGGTGAAGATCAGGCCGTCAAGCTTGTGATTCCGGATGTCTGACTCCAGCTGAAGGGAAGTGGGGCGGTGCGGATCAGCCAAGTCGGGATAATAGGCCGTGATGCGGGGGAAGGTCTCCGAGGCCAGGCTCTGGGGAAGGGTTTGAAGCATGGTCCAGTAATGCGACCTGTGTTCCTTTGGAACAGGTCCGGGAAACACCAGACCGTAGCACAGGGACCCGGGAGTCCGGGGACAGACCGTGGTCCCCCCCTTGCGACGGGCGCGAACCGTTCCCTCCCCGATGAGAATGTCGAATGCCATCTGAAGGGTGGCGCGGCTGACCCGGAACCGGGTGATCAGATGTGAGCGGTCCGGAAGTGTCTCGTCCGCCCCAAACTTCCCGGTGCGGATCAGGCGCCGGATCTCGGCAGCCACCGCTTCATGTTTCCGGGCATGAACATGCAACATCCGGGCAGACTAATCCTTCGTCACCATTATTTCAATAATAATTCTAATTATTTTATTTGATAACAGATTTATTTTAGAGCGCGGCGGAGCACCCGGCAGGTCTGTTTTCACGCCGGGTCCGCCCGCCCCCATTGACAACACCCTTGAACATGATAGTCATTGAAACCGCTCGGATTGCGGGAAGGTCGCCCCTCCGACAGTCCCCTTCCCCAAAATGCGCCCCCCACTCCCGCAAAAAACACAAATCCAACGCATGAAAATCGAGGTCATCAATACCGGCAGCGAGATCCTGATGGGGTTTGTCACCAACACCCATCTGGGTTTTATGGCCCGGGAACTCGCCCCACTGGGGCTGAGGATTGACTGGCAGGTCTGCGTTCCGGATGGCCCGCCGATTGCCGAGGCTTTTGACCTGGCCCTCCGCCGCTCCCGGATCATTCTTCTGACCGGGGGCCTGGGGCCCACCTCCGACGACATGACGCGCGATGTTGTCGCCGCCTCCCTCCACCGCAACCTGCGGCGTGATGAATGGCTGGCCGGACAGTTGCGCGAATTTTTCGCCACCCGCAATCTCTGCCTCACCGAGAACAACCTGGTCCAGGCCATGGTCCCCGAGGGGGCCCGTGTCCTTGACAATCCCCACGGGACAGCCCCCGGACTGTATCTGGAGGACGGGGGCCGTCACATTTTCCTCCTTCCCGGGCCTCCCCGCGAACTCAAACCGATGTTTGTCGAAAAGGTCCTCCCCATCCTCCGGGATGAACTCCAACTCGCCCGTCCGGTCTCCTGCCACATTTTGCGCACAACGGGTCTGGGGGAATCCGCCCTCGCCCGACGGATCGAACCCCTGGTCGGCCACATCAGGGGACTGGAAATCGGCTACTGCGCCCGGATACAGGAGGTGGACCTGCGTTTTGTCGGACCCGATCCGGGGTGCGTGGCCGAGGCGGCGCAAATTGCGCGGCAGGAATTCGGTCGTCATGTGTTCACCGAGACCAACCAGTCCCTTGAGGAGGTGGTGATCGCGCTTCTGGCCGCCGCACAGAAATCCGTCTCCACGGCGGAATCCTGCACGGGGGGGTTGATTGCAAACCGGCTGACCCATGTCCCCGGAAGTTCCGGCGTCTTTCACGGCGGGATCGTGGCGTATGCCAATGAGGTGAAAACAAAACTGCTGGGGGTCCGTCCCGAAACACTCCAGACCCAGGGCGCGGTCAGTGAGGCCACCGCACGGGAAATGGCCGAGGGCGTCCGACAGATTCTGGCCACGGACTACGCCCTGGCGGCCACCGGAATTGCCGGGCCCGACGGGGGAACAGAAGCAAAGCCCGTCGGTCTCGCCTACATTGCCCTGGCGGCGACGGCGGGCACACAGGTCATCGAATGTCGCCATGCCACCGATCGACAGACGTTCAAACAGGCCACCTCGCAATCCGCCCTGGATCTGTTGCGCCGGGCCCTCCTGCCCTGAGGAAAACCATCAGCTTTCGGCCAGGACAATGATCTTATCCTCGGGGGCAAAGGTGACCATCGCGGATTTTTCGGGATTGGTGCGGACACCGTACGACTTTTCCGCATCATGCATTTCCCGGACGATCCGGTACCCGAGGGCGGTTTCACCGCGCTGGCTGGCCGCTTCCAGGACCGTGTAGAAATTCACGGGGCGGCCAGGCTCCACATAGTCGACCACGGGTTTGAGATAGATTTCCGAACCCTCCGAGGAAAACAGGTCCATGAACACATTGTAGAGGTCGCCATTTTCGGAAAGCTGCGACATCATCAGGCTGATGAGATGGTCGCTGACAATGAAATCATCCACGTTGGTCGCCTCGGCCAGCTCGCGATTCCGGAGGTCGAGCATTTCGCTGACAATTGAGAAGCAGGCGGCACTTTTGTCGGCCATGTCCCGCAGATGCAGCAGGGTAATGAGCGTCCGCGCATCGGATTCCTGCGGGTCCAGGGCATGATCCGCCAGGACGATCACATGATCCTCACTGACAACCCCCAACGCCTCGAGAGTCGCGCGGTCGGTCGTGTCACAGCCGGAGAAATGAAGCGACTGGTTTTTGAGGTTGGCATTTTTCAAAACCTCCTGCTCATAGGACGGCGCGGCCACGACGGCGATGATCGAGCCGGGGGCGACATAATTGTCGAGTTCCCGGACGATGATCGCGCCCGCCTTGTTCCATCCGATGATGATGCACCGCTCCGGTTTGGGGATCTGACGGGCGGAGGAACTGCGCAGCAGATCGGATTGAACCGGCACGGCGGTCAGGCCGCTGAGGACGACGGTGTCGTCATCCTCCGATATCACAATGATCCGGTCCGTCGCCTCCAATCGTGTGTCCATGGGAGGATTGAGCATGATCCGCCCCGATTCCCTCTGGAGGCCCATGACCATGGAATCCTCGTACCCGTTGAGTGCCTCCCGATAGGTTTTTCCGGTCAGACCGGGTTCATTTTTGAAATAAATCTCGTCCCCGCCAAAATCCAGCAGCTCGGTGTATACGACCGAAAGACCCGACTGGCGTGTGGTCTGGGCGGTGACCCGGGCGATGATGTCCCCGGTCATCACCGCGTGCAGTGCGTCCTTGGAACCGATCATGCGGATGACGTCCATGTTGGCCGGGGAACGTATCTGGGTGACAATGTGATAGGGCTCGGGCCGCCGCTGGGGATGATTGGTGAGGGCCAGTGTGGTCTTGATGACAGAGGAATCGGCATTGCCGGTTTCCGGCGGGAGAATGATGAGGGAACGGGCGTCGTGGGGGTTGATCATTTCCAGTTCGCCCGGGTCATTGGGGGAGCCGCTGCGGCAGATGATCCGTGTTTTGCCCGTGTCCCCCACCCGGCTGCGGATTTCCTCCTCCATGTCCACCTTGTCCAGGTCCGAGAGAATGGCGATGACCCCGGATTTCTGGTTTTCATTGGCCTTGATGATTTCGGGAATGATCGTGAAAATCTGGGGCGACCAGCCGAGGATGACCGTGTGGTTGGACTCCAGGACACGGGAACGTCCCTTGCGCAGAGCCTCCAGCTTCGCATCCACCCCCGCTGTCAGGACACCGATGAGTGTGCTGATGATAAACACGCCCCCCAGGGTCACCATGAACATCACCAGTCTGAAACCCCAGCCTTCATCCCCACCCATCGTGCCGGGGTCCAGGGTCCTCATCAGGCTCGCCCAGAACGCCTCAATAAAATTCAGGGGGTCCGTGGACCCGCTCGGGGCCAGAGCCAGTCCGCCCAGGCTGACAACGGTGGCGGCAAAAACAATCAGGATCAGGGAAACGACGCTCAACCCGATGATCAGGGCCACCGTCCCCTTGGACATGTAATTGTCGAACCAATAATTCCAACGTTCCCTGAATGAGTGTTTTGTTTTGATAAGAACCCTTCTGATGATGCGCTCCCTTTATAAAAGCGGGGCTTTTTCTTCGCAATGCAAAAAATCGGCACACGAACCGTCGGCCCCCCGTTTGCACGGAAAAGGACCCCTTCACAGAGTTGTCACGCGGGATCATTTAAAAATCCTTGCAATTTGACAGGTCAAGCCTTGGAATTCGCCTCAAACCTGTCACACTCACGGAGACCGCATGAACTTACTTCTGAAAATCAATCTGATCCTGCTGACAGTCTTCATTCTCGGCCTTCTGCCCTCGGGCTACATCTCCTACGAGCTGCTCCAGAAAAACGCCCGCGAACAGGTGCTGCAGAACGCGCGTCTGATGATGGAGGCCTCCCTGGCGATGCGGGGTTACACCAGCAAACAGATCAAGCCTCTCTTGGAGGCCCAGCTGGAGCAGGAGTTCCTGCCCCAGACGGTCCCCTCCTACTCGGCAGTGGAAATCTTCAACTATCTCCGGGAAAATTATCCCGAATACACCTACAAGGAGGCAACCCTCAATCCCACCAACCTGCGGGATCTGGCCAAGGACTGGGAGGCGGACGTGGTCAACGAATTCCGCAACCACACGGATAAAAAGGAGATTGTCGGCCACCGCGAGGGCCCCTCGGGCGAATACCTTTACCTGGCCAAACCCCTGAAAATTGCCAACGAATCCTGCCTGACCTGCCACAGCACCCCCGAGGCGGCTCCGGCCAAGATGATTGAAAAATACGGCAGCAACAACGGGTTCGGATGGCAGATGCACGAAATCGTCGGCGCCCAGATCGTTTCCGTCCCCATGTCCCTGCCCATCCAGAAAGCCAACCAGGCTTTCAAAATCCTCTTTGGCTCCCTGCTGGTGGTTTTTATCGTCACCCTGATTGTCCTGAATATCCTCCTCCACTTCATCGTCATCCGCCCGATCAAACAGCTCTCGGCCATTGCCGACCAGATCAGCACGGGCAACATGGATGTCGAGGAATTGCAGGTCCGCGGACGGGACGAGGTCTCAATGCTTTCCGCTTCGTTCAACCGGATGATGATCAGTCTCAAAAAGGCGATCAAGCTTCTGGAGGACCAGGAATAACTCATGAGCGAGCTTTCCCCCGGACAAATCATCGGCAAATGCCGGATCATCACCGAACTGGGCCGCGGCGGCATGGGCGCGGTCTATCTGGCCGAACACATCAACCTCAACATCCAGGTCGCCGTCAAAATCCTGCTCTCCCACATGGCGGCGATGGACCCGGATTTCTCCAAGCG
>JANRIZ010000150.1:0-17830 GCA_033764445.1 Verrucomicrobiia bacterium
CTCATGGAAACAAGCCTATTGTCTGTGTTTCTGAAAACAAGGCGGGTTTTTCATGTCCGATCCCGCGCTTGAATTATTTCAATATCCACCCCTCCGGCCATTCCTGTGAGGTGATCTCGGGGGGGAGCTCGGCGTGGGGGATGGTGATGAGGCTTTCGTAAAGGAATTCGGTGCCGGGGTAGTAGTGGAAATTTTTGATGTCGGGAGAGAAGTTTTTCCAGATGCGGTCGAACCAGGTGGGGTCAATCAAGTCCGCGTGACTGTAATTTTTGAGTTTGGTGAGGATGCGGTCATCCCCGCCCACACACGAGCCGTGGTGCATCCGCCAGTCCTGGGGAAAATACACGGTTTTGGGTTTGCGACCGGTCCGCAAATATTCCCGCAGGCGGGCGGGCCCTTTCCAATCGATCTGACGGTCCTCGTCGAAGAGAAAACCTTTCCGCAAAAAGACGAAGGGCCGGTAGCCCTCGCCGGGTTCGACTACGCGATGGTTCCATGTTTTGAAATAGGTGTGGCTGGAGATGCGGTAACCCGCATGGCGCGTGCGCTGGACCTCCGCCCAGGCTTTTTGCAGCGTTTCCGCGGTCCAGATTTCGTCGCTGTCAATGATCAGAAAATAATCCGCCTCCGGGGCCAGGTCCATGGCCGCATTGCGCAGGCGGGCCGCCGCGTCGGAGCCGGGACGGGCGGAGACATCGCGCTGGAGGACCAGGCGCAATTTGTTCTGCGGATCGGGGATGGCCAGCAGCGTTTCGAGGCTGTGGTCGGGGGCCACGGGTGATCCTTTGAGATTGCGGTCGTACATTGTGGCGCAGCAGAGAGCATCCACGTGCGGGTAAACCGCCTCCAGGCTGGCCTTGAGAAAATGTTGCTCCTTGAAGACGAGCATGATCGCGGCGAGTTTCATGATGCGCTCTTTTGTACAGACCGCGATCAGGTTTGGGGAGGAAAATTCTCCGGGCGCATCAAACGACCGACCGTTTCCACCAGCATGGCATAGCCGGAAGCCTCTCGGGCGGCGGCCAGACGCATGTCATCGCCTGTGTTCCGGACCATTTCCAGGGCACGGGCCATGGCATCGGGCAGGGTTTCCGGACCGTCAAAGATCGTGAATCGGTCCCGGTGAAAATAGGGCAGCCGGCCCATCTCGGCATTGGCGGAGGTCAGGACATGCGCCCCGCAGGCGATCAGCTCTGGAACCCGCATCGTCACCCCGTTTTTGGTCCATTCACGGCGGGAGGGAATGTCGAGGCCCACCCTGCTTCTGAGATACAGCGCATAGCTTGAGGGGCCGTCCAGATACGAATCGGTTGTCAGCGGACGCAGGTGCGGATTTTTTTTCAACGCATGTTTCCAGCGCGGTCCCAGAATGATGCCGTGGGGAAAATGTCGGGCCATGTGCGCCAGGCATTCCTCACGCCACGGGGAATGGCTCCCGAGGAAACACCAGTCGTAGGTCCGCTCCACAGGGGGGCGGGAATCCTGGAGCATGCAAAACGGTGCAAAATGCGGAAGATAATGGGCGGTCAGACCCTCGGCGGCCAGTTCCTCCGCATAATTTTGGGCATAAACGAGCAGGTGCCTGTAAAGACCCTTTTTCACATACCCCGAGGGTGTGCTCAGACGGTCCCGTGCCTCGATCATCCAGCAGATGTGCGGGGCGGTCTGTGCGGCGCGGCGCATGCATTCCTCATTGAGGCGGTGGCCCCACAGGTGGAGGGCCACGTCGGGACGGATTTTTTCCACGGCCGCCCGCCACCGGTTGCTGCGCCAGTTGATGTTGGAGATCGACCAGGACTCAAACGTGTCGGGCGCGCGCTGGATCCGCAGGGCATTGATGATTTTGCGGACCGGTTTGATGAAAGGTTTGTAGTAGGGGGATTCGGGCGAGGTATCCAGATGGTGGGTTTCCCAGCCCGCGTTTTCAAACGCCTGCACCACCCCGCGACCGAGCTGTTCGGGGGTGCCCGATCCGATGAGGATTTTCATGCGACACCCGCGAGGCCTTTGAGGGTGGCGCTGATTCTTTGCGCGGTGGCCGTGATGGAAAATTCATTTTCAACCAAAACCCTCGCCTGGTGCCGCATTCCCGTCCGGCCCTCCTCCGGCAGGGCGTCCATCGCCCGCAGGGCCCGCGCGAGGGCCGCGGCGTTTCCGGCGGGAAAAACAATGCCCGCCCCCGCATTTTGCACCGGCTGGGCCAGACCGACCCGGTCCGAGAGGACGGCGGGGACTCCACACGAAAGACCCTGCAGCACGGCGGTCGGGCAGGCGTCAAAATCGAGGCTGGGTTGGACCATCAGGGAGGCGGAGTGGAAAAGAGCGCGCAATCCGGCGGGGCCGAGCGTGCCTGCAAAACGGATGCGGTCGGTGAGTTGATGTTCGCGGGCGAAGACGTCAAGAGACTCGCGGTCGGGTCCGTCGCCCGCCACCGTCCAGGTCCATCCCGGCAATTCGCACAGGGCCTGGGCCATGATCGGCAGCCCCTTCCAGCCCACCAGCCGCCCGGCGCTGACGACATGGCGCGGCGGGGGTGGGGTGGCCGGGGGACTGTAAAAGCCCGTCTCCACCCCGTTGGGGATCACCTCCGGGCGGACTCCGAAACGGTTTTCCACCAGGGCGGCGTTGTCTTCGCTGCAGGCGTATTCCCAGTCGATGGCGGTGCGCCAGAAGGCGTCGGTCGGAAAAAAATCCTTCCCCTGGTAGTTCATGACCACGCGCAGGTCCGGACGCGTTTTTTTCCAGAACCGGGCGTTGATGAAGTCGTACGGTTTGAAGACAAAAACCACGTCGCATTTTTCCTCCCGCAGGGCACGGCGTGAACGGACCGCAAAATGCAGGCGTTGGACCAATTTGCGGAAGCGCGTGCCGAGTTTGGGAATCTGGCGGGTTTCCCAGTACGGTGCCAGACGCAGGCGCATTTTGACCGGACGATGGGTGCGGCCCGGGCGCGGGGTGCCGCCAAAGAGGACGACTTCGTGGCCCAGAGACATCAGCGCCTCGCCCAGGTCCATCGCATACACCTCAATGCCGCCGACCTCCGGGGAGCCCGGCAGATCAAAGGTGGCGTTGGGAAGGAAGAGACCGATTTTCACTGGGCACTTTGAATAGCGGAATCGGGCCGGGAGGGGAAGGGGGATTTCTTGCGAAGGGTATGCAAGGGGGATATTCACGTACGGATTTGTCCCGGATGATCTTGGGACTCCCCTGCACAATGCGCCACACTCAGCGTCCAACGGATTGGATGTCTGGCCAGCCGACAACCAACCATTTTTCAAAAAAATGATGCCTGACAATTCCGGTAGTATCAGGCATATTGAATTCATGAAAGCCGACCTTCCGATGGAAGTGGATCCCGACATCATGAGTGGCATGCCTGTGTTTGTGGGGACCAGGGTGCCGGTGGAGACCCTTTTTACCTACCTGATGAACGGGGAAAATCTGGATGAGTTTCTGTCCTGCTTCCCCGCGGTCAAACGGGAGGACGCGCTCAGGATTTTGGAGCACTCGAAGCAGGAAGCATTGCATGAGGCGACTGCGTGATTGTTTTTCTGGACGAATGTATTCCCGAACCGTTGATGGGTTTGCTGTCGGAACATCAGGTCAAATCCGCGCGTCTCATGGGTTGGAAACGTTGCAAAAACGGGGAATTGCTTCAACTCGTTGAAAAGGAGGGGTTCGATGTTTTTATGACCTCCGACAAGAATCTTCGTTATCAGCAAAATCTCAAAGGTCGCAAACTCGCCATTCTTGTGCTTTCAACCAATCTCTGGCCTATTGTTCGCACACACCAGGCAGACATAACGGCCGCCTTGGGATCAATGTGAGTTGGTGATTATGTCGAACTGACATTTTGAAATCCCCAGCTGAAAAAACGTTTCGCAATTTGCAGGCGGAGATTTATCCACAGGTTGGCTCGGATGAACACAGATGCATTTTATGGATTCCATCCGCCCAACACTCAACTGATTTCTGGCCAGCCGACAACCGACCCATTATGCCTTCACGTGGCGGGCCTGGCGTTTGGGAGTATGGTGATGGGAGGAGGACGGTGCGGCCGTGCGTTCAGGGAGGTATGGACGCAGGAAATCGGGAAGGGCGGAGGCCCGGCCGGACACGATAAAATCGGTGGCCATGGCCGCGCCGGTTTCGTCCTCAGAAAAGCCCGCTTCACGGGTCAGGTACTCGAAACATTTTGCGGCGAGGGTGTTCAGGGCGATGGAATCGGTCCGTCCCAGGCGTGCAAAGAGCCAGTCGCTGAAGTCGAGGAACGATTCAAAGGGTTTTCCGTTGCGGGACCAGATCATGCGTGTGATGGCCGGGAAGTTGCCGCTATTGGCCACCAGGTCCCAGTATTTGGCCACACGGCGCACGCGTTGCATGGTGGAAAAATCAATGAGCCGTGTCGACAGAACCTCGTAGGGCGGGTGGGCGGCGTACACCATCGACCACTCCGCATCGTGACGGATGATGGGGGTGCCGCGGAGGCGTTTGAGCATCCCCAGTTGAATCTCCTGCGGATTCATGGCCACCAGGCGGTTGAACCCCTCCGCAAACGATCCGAGTGTCTCACCGGGAAGTCCAAAAATCAGGTCGGCATGCACGTGAACGCCGGATTCCTCACGGAGGAAGCGGAGGTTTTCGGCGATTTTATCAAAATTCTGGCGGCGGCTGATGAGGCCCCCGACTGTCCCGTCAAAGGTCTGGATGCCCACCTCAAACTGCAGGGCCCCCGGCGGGAAGCGGCGGATCAGATCCTTCAGGGCATCGGGCAGACGGTCCGGGACCATTTCAAAGTGGAGGAACATGCCCGGTGTGTGGCGGTCGAGAAAAAAACCCATGATCGCACGGCTGACCGGGGCATTGAGGTTGAAGGTCCGGTCCACAAACTTGAAGTGACGCACGCCCCGGTCGAGGAGTGACTGCATGGCCGCAAGGAATTTTTCCAGCGGGAAGGCGCGCACGGGAATGTCGAGCGAGGAAAGGCAGAATTCGCACGTGTACGGGCAACCCCGCGACGCCTCGACATACACGATGCGGTGGGCGATGTCATCGGGTGTGTACAGGTCGTAGGGAAGGGTCAGCGCGGCGACATCGACATAACCCGCTTCCACGATTTTTTCCGCCGGGGCCTCCCCCGCAAGAATCCGGCGGCACAGTTGTGCAAAGGCCAGGTCCGCCTCACCGGTGATGACGTAATCGGCCAGCGCGACAATTTCCTGCTCCGCCGTTTCATAGCTGACCTCGGGTCCGCCCAGGACGATTTTTGTTTCCGGCAAAATGCGGCGCAGAAGGCTGACCAGTTCGAGTGTTTCGGTGGCGTTCCAGATGTAGACGCCCAGGCCGAGGATGCGGGGGGTGTGGGCGGCGATTTTTTCGGCGATGTCGAGCGGACGCTGGTTGATGTCGAATTCCAGCATCCGGGTTTGCCCCCGGAGTTCCCCCATGTTCGCCAGCAGATAGCGCAGACCGAAGGCGGCATGCAGATACCGGGCATTGAGGGTCGCGAGCAGGATCATCGGTCCCATGGTAGCCACAGCCATGGCGACAAAGAAGGACAAAATTGATTGGCCACAAAAAGGCGCAAAAATGCACAAGGGGGATAACCTGCAATGACTAATGTCTAATGACTAATAGCAGATTCCTCCTGCGCGACGTCCAGCGGATTGATAACCACAAAAAGTCGCAAAAAAACACACAAACGGTGAGTGGAAGGGGATGATTGTCTCACCACCCAGCGCTCAGCGTCAAATGGACCGGCAACCGGCAACCGTCTTTTTCCGCGCCGTGAATGAAAAGGATTGTTCCGGGATGCTCGCCGCCGTAGTCTTGGGAGATGGGTGCTGTTGCCGTGAGGTTGAAGTCGTTTTATCAAACACGGCCGATGCTTTTCTGGTTGTTGATCGTGCTCCTGCTTTTTGTGGGTTGCCGGATCACGCTCAAGGGGGTCATTGCGTGGAAGCTGTACGCCATTCGTGCCCAAGGGTTGCCAACCAGTATTGCGGGATGGGATCAGTGGCGCGGCGCCGCACCGGATTCGGCGAAAAAGGGGGTGGAAACTTTCAACCATGCTTTTGAAGCCTCGAATATGGATGACTTCGGGGAGTGGGAGAAAACGCCATATTACATGGATGCGAATCAGAAGCTGAATCGAACCGCCCCCTATTCGGAGGAATCGGTCGAGGCTCTCCATTCTCTGGTTGAGAGAAATTCCCGGTCCCTGAGGTTGTATCATGAGGGAAATCAGCTCGGCCCGGTTTTTATCCCTGCGCCCCAACCGGGTGGGCATTTTAATTGGTTGCATCATCGGATCGGAGTGCTGTCATTGATACATGAAGCTGATCGGGGGGTGACACAAAAGGATTCAAAACAAGCTGCAGAATCATTGGTCACTGCCATGGGAATAGGTCGAGTATCGAAAAATCAGCCGACGATCATTGGTCATGTGATTCAGAGGTTCATATACGACATCAGCATCGGCGGAATCGAGAGGGCAACAAACCGTTTGCCCTTCGCGGAACAGGAATTGGCCCGGCTCCAGGACGGGCTCGAGGAACAGGATCAGACTTTGGGCCGGGTGAGGGCGATCCAGGGTGAACGCGCGTTGGAAATTGAGAGGTTTCAACTGGATTCCGTCCGGTACTGGCAGTATCTCGAAGAATCATATTCGGGCATCGCAAAAAAAGGCCTCCTTCAAAGATTGTGGCTTTTGAGAGTGGCAGACATGCTCGGTTTGCGTGATCTTTTATTGATTGACCGACTGGAGCAGTTTGACCGGGAAATCGCACTGGCACAAACCACCTCGTGGAGCGCGGTGCAAAAGGCAGCCATCCAAGAGGGTCAAGGCAGACACGGATTGTCTCTCGCAATTTATGGATCCCTGTACGATGTTTTTTTTCGGGAGGATGCGCTTTACGTAATGGAAATGGAGTTTTTGTCACGAGCGCGCCTGAATTGTGCTGTGACGGGGCTTGCGCTTCAACGATACAAGGAGCGATACAGACAATATCCCGAGACGCTTGCACAACTGGTTCCTGAATTCTTGAAAAAAGTTCCACCGGACCCCTTTGATGGGAAGCCGCTGCGTTACAGACAATGGCCCGGGGGGTTTGTGGTCTACAGTGTCGGCCCGGATCAGGAGGACAATCAGGGTCGGGAGTCAAATGCCCAAGGGAAGACCCTTTTGGGTACGGATCGGAATTCGTCTCGGGTCAAGGGATTGGATGTTGTTTTTGCCATTGGACAGGAGTCCGAAGCGGCACCAGATCAGCTTGTAGCTGGAGGTGATTTTGTGGCCGATCCCGGGGCCCTGGACAAACTCCTGGCCGTGGGAGGAATCGACGCGAGGGATGAACGGGGGCGGACCCCGCTCCATCTGGCCCTTTTGCGAGGGGACGAAAAAAGGGCGACAGACCTCATCAGCAAAGGGGCGGATATCCATACCCGTACGAAGGAAGGCTGGCGTCCGCTGCATTTTGCGGCGAAGTCTGGAAATGTGCGGTTGTGCCAAATGCTGTTGAAGGCGGGGGCACAGGTGGATGGAAAAAATCCGCCATTTCCAGAGAGCTCTGCGAAGATGATGACTTTCGACTGTCGAGATCAAAGTGTCCGCACTGTGTTTGAGGACCTGGCCTCAAAGGCAGGAATCCAGGCCGAGATTGATCCGAATCTGATCGGGACGGTGACCGCCCATTTTGAGGAAACAACCCCCCGCGAAGCAATACGCATGCTGGCGCGGGAGTTGGGATATTCGTGGGAATGGAGACCAAAACAGGGCCTCCTGATTGTGAGCCCGCAGGACAAAATGGCCGTGGCTCCGCAGTCACCGATTCAGTTGGCGATTGATGGAAACAATCTGAAGTTGGTGAAATTGTTTCTGGAGGGTGGAACCAATCCGGAATTTGCGCCCAACGGATATTCCCCGTATTTTTGGGCGGTCAAAACCGGCAAGGTCGGGCTCCTGCCTTTGTTTCTTCAGAAAGGTTGGGATGTGAATACGGGTCTGCCGAAAAAGGTTGAGGCAAAAGCAAGCAACAAAACAGAGACGCCGGTCAATCCCAATACACAACCCGTGGTCATTGAGTATGTCGATCAAGACTTGGTGACAATCCTTCTGGCTTTGTCGAAGCGCGCTGAGATGAACCTGATTGTAGGTTCTGGAGTGAATGGTGTCGTGACGATCCGTCTCACCGGAGTTTCATTTGAGGATGCCATCAAAATTATCGCAGTTTCAAAGGAATTGTCCTGTCAAGATGATGGCAAAACAATCTTCATCTCAAAAGAGCCGGGGGCTGCTTCGGTGAGTCAATATGAACCATCACTTTTTACGGCGATTGCCAATGACCAGCCGAAAGTTGTCGAATTTTTACTCGGGCGTGGTGCCTCACGCAATATGAGAAATCGGGACGTATTGGTTGAGGCGGCGGAACGTGGCAATGAGGAGGTTGTCGAAATGCTTCTCAGGGAAAAACCGGATTTGATCCGGGGCTCATGGCCGAAAGAGAGGATGGAATCTAATCCATCCTCAAAACCTCTTCCGGCTGATTTTGCAGACAGTAAAAAAACCGAGTCATCGGGTGTTCAACTTTCGTATCGTGAGGAGGATTTGAATTCTATCCTCAGGTCACTGGCTAGAAGAGCGGATATCAATTTGGTGATCGGTCCGGGGGTTGCCGGGAAGATTACCGTGGAGGGAAACTTTTCGTCGCATGAGGAGGCCCTCAAGTCCATCGCCGAGGCCTACCAATACGAGTATACCCGTGATGACATTTTGAATGTGTCCTATGTTCGACGGACGTCCGAGGCTTCATCCGCGCCGCTGCTTTCCAATACAAAACCCAATCAAACCGCCCTCCATGCCGCCTGCGACCATGGCCGGGAAGGGATTGTCAAAATGCTGGTGGACCGGGGGGCGGATGTCAACGTCCGGGATTGGTTTGGCAATACCCCCCTGCATTTCGCCGTGCAAAAACGAAAAAAGGGGAACACGGTTTGCCTTTTGATCGATCACGGGGCGGATATCCGGGCGATCAATGAGGCCGGGGAAACCCCCTTGCACAAGGCGGTGCATTCCGGGAGAGCGGACATGGTGTTGCTGCTGCTGGAAAAGGGGGCCCCGGTCAATGGCAAATCCTTTCTGGGGCATACGCCCCTCTCCGTTGCCGTGAACCGGGGGAATTCGGCAATTCTCGAAATACTTCTCAAACACGGGGCTCATCCCGACGGTCTGAACCCGGAACACAATCCCAAACAGTCCGCACCATTGGTGAAAGGCCCGGCCGCCAATCTGAAAGAGGAGATTCATCCGGTTCTCCGCAATCTGGCCCGTCAATGCGGGATCAATCTGATTGTTCGGGGTGTGGATGAAGGACGGGTGATTGTGCCAGCCGGCACGCCGCAAAATGCACTTCGGGAGATCATTGCGATGAACAACCTCTCGTGGAAATGGAATGCCGCAACCCATACGTTGGTGTTATGGGATCAGAATGGGGTTGAAAAGCAGGACGCGCCGTTGTTGCAGGCGGTCAGGGGTCAAAAATATGCATTGGTCCGCATTTTGCTGGAGTCCGGGGCCGATCCGGATGCCACGGATATCAGGGGACAGACGCCGCTTGAAATTGCGAAAAAGAACAAGGATGACCGGATGGTCAATTTGTTGCAGGAAACCCGGACGGGAAAATGACCACGAATTTCGCGGATGGCGCGGATGGGGGGGCACAAAAAGGCGCAAAAATGCACAAGGGGGATAACCTTCGATGACTAATGTCTAATGTCTAATGACTAATAGCAGATTCCTCCTGCGCGACGTCCAGCGGATTGATAGCCACAAAAGGCGCAAAAATTCACAAGGGGGATAACCTTCGATGACTAATGTCTAATGTCTAATGACTAATAGCAGATTCCTCCTGCGCGACGTCCAGCGGATTGATAGCCACAAAAGGCGCAAAAATTCACAAGGGGGGATAACCCTCAATGACTAATGTCTAATGTCTAATGACTAATAGCAGATTCCTCCTGCGCGACGTCCAACGGATTGATAACCGCAAAAATGCACAAAGGGGAAAACCTTCAATGACGAATGTCCAAAGACCGAGAGACCTCCTTCCGTTTGTAAATCCTTTGGGTGTTTCCCTTTCAATGGGCTGTGGAATTTTTTTTGAGCATGACTGGTGGTCGGTTTCACCCATCTTCCTGTGATTTTGCATGGCTGCAGGCCGCAAATCCGTGATTGCCAGAGGGCGCATTTCCGTTAGGCTAATTACATGATCACGATTCAGGAAATTGAATCCATGAGCAAGGCTGAACGCCTGATCGCCATCGATCTTATTTGGAGCACATTGTCAGAGTCAGACAAGGAGGTTTCGTCGCCTGCGTGGCATGGGGAAGTTCTTGCCAGCCGAATGGAAAAGGTTAACGCCGGTCAGGCGGGGTTTATCTCTCTTGAGCAACTCAGGGAGCGTTTGAGTTCGAAGACATCGTGAGAACGATCCATGTCCTCATTGAGGCGGCAGAAGACATCGAAGCCGGACGGGCGTTTTACAAAGGCATTGAGCCGGGCACCGGTGGATAATTTACTCAATCAATTCTTGCCGATTTTGAGCGCCTTCATTTTTTGCATGGCATTCATAAAAAACATTTCGGGTTGTTCCGAATGATGTCCGGACGTTTCCCGTTTGGAATTTATTACCGCGAAACTGAAACGGCGGCAGAAATTATTGCAATACTCGATTTGCGTCGAAATCCTGCCTGGATCAGACAGGAACTTGATATCAGACACACCTGACAATTGCCTCCGGAAGGTCGCCGTAAAGCGTGGCACCCCTGAGACTGGGCGTTTGGATGAATGGAATCACGCCGTGGAAGGGTTTCCCACCATTTACAGGTGATTTTTTGTGGGAAAAATCAACCACGGTGCGCTTGCGATATTCCAATGGAAAACGGGCTGAGGCCACGGATGGGGGAGGGGAGAATGACTAATAGCAGATTCCTCTTGCGCGACGTCCAACGGATTGATAGCCACAAAAAACGCACAAGGGGAGGGGGGAATGTCTCATGAAGAATGCCTGATGGCAGATTCTGCACGCCCAACCGGCGATCGCCGCAATTGAGTCTGGAAATGGGGGGTGATTTGGGGAATAGTCATTGCGTGAGCGACGACAAAAAATCCCTCCGCAAAATGCTGCGTGGAAGACTGGCGGCACAGGCGGCGTGCGAAATCCATGAATATTCGGAGATGATCTTCGGGCGTGTCATGGAGTTGCCCGAGTACCAGGCCGCCGGGGTGGTCATGGCCTATGCGAGCATGCCCGGTGAGGTGGATACCCATACCTTTCTTCGCGATCTGTTGAAATCCAAACAGAAAACGCTCGTGCTTCCACGGGTCGCCGATGACGGGAGTCATCTGGAAATTTTTGAGGTGCACAGTGTCAGTGAACTGTATCCGCGGACCCTCGGCATTCTGGAGCCGCATCCGGATGTCTGTCGTCGGGCCACCCTTGACGAAGTGAACCTGGTCCTTGTGCCCGGGTTGGGATTTGACGCCCGGGGTTACCGTCTCGGACGCGGGAAGGGACACTACGACAAAATGTTCGCCTCCGTGCCTTCCGCACAATGCGTGCGGGTGGGTGTTTTTTTTGAGGCGCAGCGGATCGGGTCATTGCCCGTGGATATCCATGATGTGCGGATGGACTGCATTGTAACGGAACGGGGAACCTTCAGGCCGAATGAACAGTACTAACCCAATGGAGAACGCCCCGGGATGACGGACATTGAACATTTGATTGTCGGTGCCGGAATCAGCGGACTCGCGAATGCGGTCCGCTCCCGGGCCGAAGGAACATCCGTCCGAGTTTGGGAGGCCGGGCCGCAGGCGGGTGGGGTGATCCGCTCCGTGCGGGATCAGGGATACCTGTGTGAACTCGGTCCGAATACGTTGATGGTCAATGAGCCCGGAGTCAGGGGTCTGTTGGAAAAGTATCGGATGTGGGAGACGGCGATGGATGCCGCGCCGCAGGCCCGGAAACGGTTCGTGGTGCAGGGAGGAAAACTTGTGCCCATCACGCCTTTGAATCTTTTCCGCATATTGGGCCTGGGAGGAATGGTGCGGTTGATGGGCGAACCCTTTTGCCAGCGCGGTGTGAACCCCGAGGAACCCCTTGCACAATTTGCCGGGCGCAGACTCGGACAAAAGGCACTTGAGGAATTGCTCGGACCATTTGTTTCCGGCATTCACGCCGGGGATCCCGAACGCCTGATCACCCGGCACGCGTTCCCGAGGTTATACACCCTGGAACAGACGCACGGGAGTCTGTCCAGGGCCCTGATTTTCGGGCCTCGCCGCAAAATGCGCCGACGGCTGATCTCGTGGGCGGGTGGGATGCAGGAATTGCCCGATGGCCTGGCCAAGGAACTCGGGACTGACCTGTGTCTGAATCACCCCGTCGATCGCATTGAAAAAACACGGGAGGGGTATCGGGTCTTTGGGACAGGGGGGGGGCTGACCTGTCAGAAACTCACCCTTGCCACCGAGTCCGCCAGTGCGGCGCGATTGTTGACCGGGCTGGGGATAGAAACAGGATTGCTGGCTGAAATCCCGCATGCACCCATGGCCGTGATCCATCTCGGACTGGATCGGAGCCGGATCACACATCCCTTGGACGGGTTTGGATTTCTGATCAGCCGCCGCCGGGGAATTCGGACCCTCGGGATGCTTTTTTCATCGGCACTTTTCCCCGGACGTGCGCCCGAGGGCAAGGTGTTGCTGACCGGTTTCATCGGGGGCCGGATGGATCCCACCGTGCTGGATATGGCGGATGACCGTTTGATCCGACAGGTTTTGGAGGACGTGAGACCCCTGCTGGGAATCCGGGGCGGGGCGGAGTTTGCGCGGGTGACACGGTGGCCGCGGGCCATTCCGCAATATGAGGCGGGGCATGGGCGTGTGGTGGAGTCCTGTGAGGAACTCGGGCGGCAATTCCCCGGACTGCACTTGGCCGGGAGTTACCGGGGGGGCATCGCGTTGGGGGACCGGCTGCGGGGGTGACCCCGGGCGATCAAAAGGAGTCTTCGATCTTTTTGAGGACCGTCTTGAGAACCTTGACACGGGCGTGCCATTTGAATTCGCCCTCGATGAGATGCCAGGGGCACTGGGGGGTGGATGTTTTTTCGAACATGTCCTCCGCGGCGACGATGTACTGGGTCCACTTGCGGCGGTTGCGCCAGTCTTCCTCGTTGATTTTCCAGTGTTTGTAGGGGTCCTCCTCGCGGGCCTTGAAGCGCCGGAGCTGTTCCTCCTTGCTGATGTGGATGTAGAACTTCATCAGCAGCGAACCGTCGTCAGTGAGAGTGCGTTCGAAATCGCTGATTTCCTGGTAGGCCCGTTTCCATTCGCGTTCCGTGGCGAATTTTTCAATGCGTTCGACGAGCACGCGTCCGTACCAGGAGCGGTCGAAAATGGCCATGTGGCCGTAGGGCGGGATTTTGTTCCAGAAGCGCCACAGGTAATGGTGCTGGTATTCCTCGTGGGTGGGTTTGACCACCGAATAGACGCGGATCATGCGGGGGTCCATGCGTTCGGTCACCCGTTTGATGACCCCGCCCTTGCCGGCGGCGTCCGGACCCTCGAAGACCAGGATGATGTTGCGTTTGCTTTCGAGGATTTTACGCTGGTAACTCAGGAGCCGGAGCTGGAGAGTTTTGAGCTTCTCCTTGTATTCGTCCTTGTTGTCGATCTGCTCGCGCAGGTCCAGTTTTTCGAGCCTGTAGGGTGCCATAACGGTCTGGCGATTCTTGTAGGTGAGCGCACGGGAAAAGACCAGCGCAATTTGAGGAATGATTGTGACGTTTTGAAAGAGGACCGTGACCATTGATCCCCGGGGAGGGCGCAGGGTTCCGCCGACCGATGTCCCCGATTCAGAATCCCACGGTCAGATCGCCGGCGTATCCGGTCAGTTCCGTGTATCCCTGCGCCGTGACCCGGCGTCCGGCGCGGGTGCCGGAGGCCTCGCAGGCCCCTTCCCAGTAGATGAGCGTGGTGGTTTGCCTGAGGAAAAGTTCCTGATCACGCAGGAGGGGTTTGATTTCAAGGGTGCAATCCAGGGAGGGGATGGACAGACGCCATCGTGCGGGGTAACGGGCGCCACTGGCGCGGCTTTTCCAGTGGTCCAGGATCGCGAGTTGAAAATCCGCCGCTTTCAGATGCCGGGAGGAACCATCGGCGGCGATGAATGTGCCGCCGGATTCCGGGGAGATTCCGCCGTCCTTAGTCCGGAGAATGTACACCATCAGTTCCTCGTTGTTGTCGAGCTGGAGACTCAGCCAGTCCCACCCCTGCTGATCCTTGGCGAGCTGGTTGGTGCCAAACTCCTTGTCGAACCACGAGGAGCCCTCCACCTCGAAGGTTTTGTTTCCCAGCGTGACCGTTCCGGAGGTGGCCATCCGGGTCATGGAAAAATAATGTGTGGCATTGCCCAGGGCACTGGATTTCTGGCTGACCCCGTCCATTCCGTGAAAGACGTAGGGTTTGAGACGCACGCACGACAGATCGATGGCCACCGAACCGTCGCGGGCGCGGAGCCGGTAGACATCCGAGAGGGTTTCCGTGGGTTTGCCCTCACGCGAAAGGGCAAAGGTTCCCGACACCCCCGTGCGGATCGACCAGTCCCCGATGCGGAGCGTCTGGGTACCCGGGGAGAAAAAGACGTCATCCATGGCCGAACCGCGGGCATTTTTGGAAAAGGCATGAAATTTTTTGCCGGTGACATCCGTCAGCGCAAAATGCGCGAAGTAGTAGTGGTGGAACCGCCAGGCCGAGCGGGCGCCGGGATGTGCGGGGTCCGATTTTGGGGACTTCCCGGGGGCGTCGGGAGGGAGGATGCCCTGGCGGAAAAAGGTCAGCTGGTACCCGAAGCGTCGGCCGGTTTTGATCTCGCGCAAATTTCCCGTGTAGTACCACCATTCGGTTTGGAACTGATCGTGGGAGCCGTGGTCGCGTGGAAACTCGAATTTCCAGCCCGGCACCGCCAGCCGCCAGCCTTTGTCATTGAAGACAGGCGGACTCTGACCATGGAGAGCCGGGGGCAACATGCCGCAGAACAGGAGGAGAGACAGGATGAGTTTCATTCGGATTTCATGACTCCGGCGATGGACATGGTGGAGGCGCGACGTGCCGGGCCCCAAGCCGCCAGCAGGGAGCAGCCGATGACCAGCAGCGGCGTCTGCCACAGGACCGGCCAGGGAGTGGCCCAGAGGATCGTCCATCGGAAAAAGGCGAGGTTGATGACATTGTTGAGAACATAGGCCAGGATGAATCCGCCCGCCAGCCCCAGCACACTGCCCAGGAGACCGATGAAAGCCGCCTCCCCGTAGATGATCCTGCGGATCTGCCCGCGGGTCGCCCCGGTGGCCCGCAGGATGCCGATATGGCGGGCGCGTTCGGTCACCAGGACGGTGAGAGTCTGGAAAATGGCGAGGATCGAGACCAGAACCGCGATGGTCCGCAACACGTAGGTGACGGCAAAGGTTTGGTCAAAAATCTGCAGAATCTGGCTTTTGACCGATTTGTTGGCCAGCACCAGAAGTTCGCCCCGGGAGGAAAAGCCTTCAGCCAGACGGTTTCGGACCTCCTCCGTCCGGGTCGGGTCCTTCAGGTACAGCGCCACCGTCTGCGGTGTGAATTTTTCCCAGTAACGGGCGAAGAGATGCCGGTCCATGAGGATCATCCCGCCCTCCGAGGAGAAGTCGCGGAAGGAGCCCACGATTGTGAACCGGGCCGGGCCGCGTGGTGATCTGAAGTCCAGGCAATCGCCGATCCGGACCCGGAATTTGCGCAGGAAGGTGTCCGAGACCACGACATTTTCACCGTCGACGAGCCGGCGGCAGATGTCCCCGAAGTCACCGCCCTCAAATTCCAGGTTGCGTTGGACGGGCATGTTGCGCAGATCGGAGACCGCGATTTTTGTGATTTCCCCGCGGAAGAGCGGACGGATTTCCTGATAGAAGTCGACGGATTTGACTTCCGGCATTTTTCCGAGGGAATCGAGGAAGGCCGGGTCAAGCGTCGCCCGGGCGCCCAGGCGCAGCTGCGAGGAGGGCGCGATGACAAGATCGGCCCTGATGCTTTGGTTGACCCAGGAAGTGACCGTGGTGCGGAAGCTGTGGATCATGATCGTCACCCCGATGGTCATGGCAAAGGCACTCATCAGAGCCGCCACCGCCACCGAGACACGGTTGAGAGACTGGCCCAGATGTTTCAGGGAGAGCAGCGCCATGTAAAAACGGGTTCCTGAAAGCAGACGTGTGCCCCCCTGGCAACACAGACGGGTGACCTGCGGACACATCAGGGCGATGCCCAGGACCAGACTCAGGGCGGCGACGAATCCCAGCGGTGGAAAAAAGTGCAGGGCCAGAAAGCCCAAGCCCGCCGTTGAGACCGCCACCGCCACACCCGCCCAGAAGAGGCGATGGCTCGCACGCACTGTTTTGTCCTGAAGATTGCCATGGGAAAGAGCCTCGACCGGATGAACCTGGGAGGCCTCATGTGCCGGGTACAGGGCCGCCACCGCCACCGCACCCAACCCGAGCAGCAGGCTTGCCGGCAGCAGCCAGACCGGGATCCAGAGGTGGTCCACACTGACGAGCAGGTAGACCGAACTGATCGTCCGGGCCACGGAGCCGAGGATGACCTTTGCCAGAAGACAGCCCCCGAGCCAGCCCGCGAGGATGCCGGCCGCGCCCATGGCCAGGGCTTCCACGAGAAACATCATCCGGATCTGCAGCCGGGTCATTCCCAGTGCCCGCAGGATGCCGATTTCCCGACGGCGCCGGACCACCGCCGTGGTCACCGAGTTGAAGATCAGAAACATGCCGACCATCAGCGAAAGGAGGGAGAGGGCCGTGAGATTCAGGCGGAAGGCCGCGAGCATGTTCTGGATCTGTGACCCGCGCCGGTCCGGTGGCTGGACGTCGAGGTGGTCGGGGACCCGTTGGCGAATTTGGCCGAGGGTCCGGGCCAGGTGGGAATTCCACTGTGTGGTGCGGAGGGCGTCCTCCAGGCGGATGTCGATGCGGTTGAGACGTCCGGTCAGCCCGAAGATTTCCTGCATATTGGCCAGGTCCATGACCGCCAGCCGGTCATCGGCCCCCGGGGTGGAGTCGTCGAGCCTGAGCAAGGCCACGACACGGAAGGGCCGGATTTCCTGACCGACGAGCAGGTGCAGGTCCTGCCCCACACGCACCCCGAGTTTTTGGGAAAGTTTTTCGCTGATGGCGATGGCATTGGGCCGCCGGAAGAAATCCGCCGGGTCCGCATCCTGAGCCGGGGTGACCGATCCCTTTTGCAGGGTCAGGGGTCGGAAGGGGATGTTGCTGAAGACATCGATGCCCAGAATGCGGATGTAGGAGAGGGAGTGGGCCTCGATCCGCGTTTGCGGATGGGCGGGGTCCGGGGCAATCGCGCAGACCTCCTCGAGGGTGGGGGTGAGCGCCTCCACGCCGTCGATGCCGCGCAGGGAGCGGAAGACCGACTCGTCGAAGCGGCCCTCCGCGGAGACGATTTCGACATCGGACTTGCCGGCGACCACATCGATGGTGGATTGAAAGGCGCGGAGGGAGGATTCGTTGGCGATCTGGATGCTGACGAAGACCGCGATCCCCAGGGAGATTCCGAAGATGTTCAGAAGGGTCAGACCCGGGGACCGCCTCAGGTGAGGGATCGTATGGTGCCAGAAAATCCAGAGCATGTCCGGAAACCATAAACCACGAAGCGGATGAAGGACACGATGTTTTTTTGGCAGTCAGGAAGGGGAGTTTTAACCGCGGATTAAGCGGATGG
>JANRIZ010000152.1:0-11598 GCA_033764445.1 Verrucomicrobiia bacterium
AAAATTCTGCGTGCCCGGACTGTTGCCCGGCGAGAGGGTGTCCCCGCTGTCAACGGTCAGGGCTGTCGTCAGGGTGCCCGTTCCCTTGAGGGTGCCGCCGTTGAGGGTGATGTTATTGGTGATGACCCCCGCAAAACTGAAAACCCCGTCGCTGTTGACGGTCACCCCGTTGGCGAAGGTGTTGGTCACCCCGGCCTGGGTCTGGCGGAAATACGCCGTGGTGCCGGCACCGTTGCCGATGGTGAAGGCGCTGCCGTTGTTGGCGTTGACCTGATTCACATACCCGCTGCCCCCGTTGAAATTGTACGTCCCGGCGGCATTGGTCATCACCAGGCTGTTGGCCCGCAGGGTCCCGTCGTTCTGGGTGACCGTCCCGCGGCGGACATCGTAGCTGCCCGTTCCCCCGGCATTGGTCACAATCATTTGGGAACCCGAGCCATGAAGACCGATGGAATTTCCGGCAGACCCGGCATTGGCCCCGAGAACCAGTTGGTTGGCATAAAAGGACCCGCCGTTG
Source organism: Verrucomicrobiia bacterium (assembly GCA_033764445.1). GTDB lineage: Bacteria > Verrucomicrobiota > Verrucomicrobiia > JAWXBN01 > JAWXBN01 > JANRIZ01. The sequence continues at coordinate 518 of JANRIZ010000152.1, forward strand.
GAAACGATCATGGAGTTGTCCGTGCTGTTGCGTCCAATGGTCACCGTCTGGGTATTGGACCAGACGGACCCCGCACCGGTGACGATGGCGAGGTTGTTGCTCGTCCCCGCGTCGTTGCCCACGACCACGGAGTGGATCGATCCGCCCGGGGCATTGGTGATGATGAAACTGCCTCCATTGGAAATAAGCAGCAGATCGCTCCCCAGATTGTCATTTCCCAGGACATAGGGCGTATTGGTGATCTGCAACGAGGTCACCACATTCGTATAGGCGGCCTCCGGCAGAAATCCGTTGGTCGAGTACTGCAGCCACAATCCGGACCCGGCCCCGTTGCTCGTAAAGAGCGACCACGATCCGTTGGCGGCCATGGTGTTGAGGAAATTGGTGGTAATGATCCGGAAATAATTGGTGTCAAATCCATTGATTGAACCGGGTCCGTTCAGCTGGATGATCTGGAACTGGTAGGTATCCGTGTTCGTAAAGGTGCTGGCCAGGCCCAGCGTGTTGTTTGTGAAGACGGAATTGAGGTTGATGACAAACCGGTCTGCGGCATTCGCATTGATATTGAGACTGCCACCATTGAGGAAGATGGCGTTGTAATCGACCCCGATAAAAGGCCCGTTCATCCCGGTGCCGTTGGAGGTAAAGCTCTTGAGGAGCACGTTGTCGGCGCCGCCCCCGTACCAGTTCATATCGGAGTTGAATATCTGCAGGTTGCCCGGCGAAAGCGACTGCGGGCCATTGAGTATGCCGGCGTTGATGGTGGCCCCATTGCTGACATTGACATCCCCGCCGTAGTACAACCCGGCTCCCCCAAAGGTGCCGCCATTCATGATCGTGACCGCACCGGTGTTGATCCATCCGGCAAACTGGTAATTGGCGTTGGAATTGATGACCAGACCGTTGGCAAAATTGTTGGTTCCCAAACCATAGGCCGCCTGCATGTAGGCGACACTTGTGCCGTTACCCACCTGGAAGGCCTGCCCGTTGTTGACCGTCATATAATTGACCAGAGCCGTCCCGCCATTGAACTGGTAGCTGCCGTTGTTGTTGGTGACCAAAACGACATCGGCATGGACCGTTCCACCGTTTTGGACCAGGCTCCCACCGCGGATATCGATGACATTTGTATTGTAAAGACCCGTCGTCCTGGCATGCACCAAAGAGGCATCGCCGGTGATCACCAGCCGGTTGCCCAGATCGCCGGCATTGGCACCGATAACGATATTGGACGCATACACCGTCCCACCCAGACCGGCAACCGTACTGGAGAGCATCAGGGTGTTGTAGTTTCCATTGGAGCCGATGTACAGGGTGCCATTATTGGTCCAGGCGCTGTTGCCACTGACCGTACCGGCCACGATGGCGATGTTGCTCGATCCACCGGAGCCGATGACGGAGGCGACCCCCCCCACGTCGTTGGTGATGGCCAACCCCGCGCCGCCACGCAGCAGCAGCAGATTGCTGTTGGACCCGTTGCCGACATAGAAGATGGCATTGGTGGAAAGCCTCGTGCCGGAAAGTATGTTCGTCGGGTTCGCCCACGAGGGGGCCGTGTTTCCGCCGATGGTCCCGCCCAGGGTGATCACCCACGAGCCCACGTCATTGGTCCCGTTGGCCACGGTTGACAGAAGCACATTGTTGCTGGGCACACGGTCGCCGTAGGGAATCGAGTACACCGTATTGGAGGTCCCATCCAAAATGGACTGAATGTAGGAGTTGTAATTGCTCGTTCCCGGCTGGGCCGCCAGGAAATAGGTGCCGTTGGTCAGCCCCTTGGGTTGGTTGGCCCCGTTATTCTGGTAAAACCATTGATAGCTGGAGAGCGACCCCTGGGACTGGGAGGGAAACTGGCTGTTGGTCACCGGGCTGTTGATCAGGCCCAGGCCCAAGGCGGTCGTGTAGTCACCAACCGGGTCCTGCTGTGTGATGTCAAAGGAATTGCTGGCCAGCTGCGCCATGGTCGTCGCACCGTTGGTCACCGTCCCCCCCTGCACAATCTGGTTGGAGTACATGAAATTATAGACCTGCGACCATCCGCCATTGAGTGCGGTATTGGTGGTATTGATCTGGTTGTAGATCGCCGAGGCCTGCAGGACACTGTTGGAACCGAAGTTGGTGATGGAAAGACCGGTGAAATTGGTCATGAGGGTCGGAGTCCCCGAAACCACATTTGAAAAGGTCAGCGAACCGTTGAAAATCATGTTATTGGAGGCCCCCACCGTGGCGTTAAACTGATAGACCACCTGAACGTTGGTGTCCGTACCGGCATACTGGCCGTAATAAAACAAACCGAACTGGTTGCTCATGACCGACACATTTCCGGCCTGATTGATGGCGGCGAGATAGTTCGACCATGAGGGCCAGGGGCCAATCTGGCCGGCGGGCAGGGAGTTGGGCGGAATCAGCCGCAGGGGATTGCCGTTTTGATCGACGGCCACGGCCTCATTCCACAGGTCGCCGGCCGTGTATCCGATGACCGGGGCGATCTGGCTGCTGAACACATTGGAGGCGGGTGTATACCAACCCGCCGATTGAAGCGTATTGGCGGGATTGGTCTCACCCGCGGCATACTGCCGGATGCCCAGCTCGGTCGAAAGAAAATTGATGGCCGTCAGGTCGCCCCCGGAATAAAAATTGGAAGGCCCCGCCACATGGCTGATTTCAACCGATTGGGCGGCAAAATTGTTGTTGTCAATGCTCCCCAGGGCGGGGGCGGTCAAAAGTCCCGCCGTGGTAAAAAGATTGTTGGAGACACTCCCACCATATGAAATGTAGAGATTCATGGAGGGGGCGTTGGTGATGAAAAACCCACCCAGGGAATTGACATTCAATCCACCCGAACCATTGAAGACGGAGGCAAGACTGACGGGGTCGGACATGTTGTTTGCCCCGGACCAATTGACCGCACTGCCCCCGACATAGGTGCTGCCGACATTCGACCCGCCATAAAAGATGTTTCCCGACCCCAGGCTGCCCTTCTGCCACGACAACCAGATGTTGCTCGGGTTGAAGCCCGAGCCGATGTTGTCAAAATACATCGTGAAATTTGTCTTCTCCGCCTTGACCGACTGGATCAAACACATGAAAACCGCCAGTACAATCATCAAATATCGGATGCTGACACTCCAGATGGTGCGGATTGTTTTCATAATATCTGTAATTTTTTTAAGTGGATTGGGGGATGGACTTACGAGTCAAACACTCCCTAAAGCCAAAATCAACAAACAATGTGGAGACCGTAATAAATTTCGACCAATGGCATGAATTTTTCGACCAACGGCTGCCGAAAAAGTGCCTCTCACCTCCGCAGAGGCATGACCAATGGCCTAAAAAAAACTGAACGGCGGGAATCAAATCGGGCCTGCATCAAGGCCCGCCACACCGCATGGGCGCCGTCGTCATCCTACACGCGCGATTTCAGGCGCCTGCGCGATGCAAAAGCCGTTACCAGCGCACCCAGCACCATCAACACATACGTCGAGGGCTCGGGAATGAAGTTCAATTGAATGCTGGTGGAATCCGCAGACAAATAAAAGTGGGCCGGATTGTAAGGATGCGCAAAGCCGGAGGCATCCAGATTGAACTTGTTGGTGTCAAACCCCGTGATCGAACCCGCCGTGAGAATTGTCCAGGTACGGTTTGTCAACCCATCCCAGTTGAAGACCGGACCCGGCGTGTTGGCCAGGGTCAGACTGGTCAGATTGATGTTGAATCGGTTCCCGCTGGTGGCGGTGATGTCGAGATTTCCACTGACATTGATCAGGTCCCATCCGGGATCGGAACCGGCAGTCCCCAGAATATCATTGATTTCCCAGAGGTAATTGCCTCCCCCACCCCAGGTCAGATTGGTCACCGTGAGCGTCCCCGGACTGTTGCCGGGGGAAATAATCCCCCCCGACGCGATGGTCACATTGCCCGCAAACGTGCCGGACCCCCCGGCGGTGGCATTCGAATTGGTCACAAAAAGGTCCGCCACAAATACGGTTCCGGCGTTCGAGGTCAGCAACCGGCTTCCCTCGGCCATCAAAATGCTTCCTGTCCCCGAATCATTGGTGGCAATCAGTCGGCTTCCCGGTCCGGCGACGGTGATCGTTGCGTTGCTGCCCACCCCCGCCGTGCCCAGGGTGATGTTCGTGGCGTAGAGGGTCGCCCCATCTTCAACCCGCACGCTGTTATTCCGGGCGCTTGATCCGACTTGCAAGGTCGTCCGGTTGGTCCATCCGGAATTGGCACCACTAACAGTGATCGTGTTATTGGACCCCCCGGCGGCAATGCCCATGTTCACGGAGTCCGTGTACCATGCACCCCCATTGCTGATGACCAGGCTGTTTCCTCTCCCGCTGCCCACATTGACAAAACTGGTATTCGACCAGACGGAACCCGTCCCTTCAATAACCATCAGGTTGTTGGAACCGCCTCCCAAACTTGACCCGGCATGACTGTAAAGGGCTCCGCTATTGCTGATGATAAAACGTCCATGGTTTCCAGTCCCAGCGCCCACACTGCCGATATTGCTCCAGACAGAGCCGCTCCCCTGCACCACAACGGTATTTGAAAGCCCCGACAGAACACCCGAGCCGCTGTGGACGACCCCTCCATTGCTGATGATCAGGGTGTTGCCTGTGAGGTTCGCACTGCCGGCAATGGTCAGGCTCCCCCGGTTCGACCAGAGGGACCCCGTTCCCTGGACAACAACCAGATTGCTGGAGGCACTCCCACTGCCTCCGATCGTGCCCGCGTTGTTGTGGACGCTCCCGCCGTTGCTGATGATCAGGGTATTGCCCCCGCCGACAAAACCCACCGACAGATCACCCCGGTTGCTCCAGAGGGAATTGGCTCCGGTGACCGTAACCACATTGTTCGACGAAGAGGCATTAAACCCGATCCGACCCGCCGAATTTTCCACACGCCCACCATCGGAGACAGTCAGGGAGTTTGCCACGCTCGAGACACCGACTCTCAAATCACTGCGGTTGCTCCAAAGGGAATTGGCGCCCGTAACCGTCACCGCATTGTTTGAGGCGGAGGCAAATTCTCCAATCAAACCCAGCGCATTTTCCACACGCCCACCATCGGAGACAGTCAGGGAGCTGACCGCTCCACTGGAGCCAACCCTGAAATCCGTGCGGTTGCTCCAGAGTGAATTGGCGCCCGTAACCGTCACCGTATTGTTCGACGAGGAACTTGATTCCCCAATATAGCCAGCCGAATTGAACACGCGCCCGCCATTGGAGAGGGTCAGGGAGTTTCCCGCACCGTTTCTGCCCACACTCAGTGCCGATCGGTTGCTCCAGATTGAATTGGCGCCCGTGACAGTCACCACATTGTTTGACGATGCCACTTGGGAACCCAGATAGCCGATCGAATTCTCCACAAAGCCCCCGTCAGAGACGAGCAGGGAGTTTGATGGTCCGGTGGCACCCACCGTCAGTTCGAGCCGGTTGCTCCAGATCGAATTGGCGCCCGTGACGGTCACCCTGTTGCTTGAGGAGGTGGCCCATAATCCGATTGCACCGGATCGGTTTTCTAGGCGACCGCCATTGGAAACGGTCAAAGTGTTTCCCCCACCGTCAGAACCGGCAAACAGATCGAACTGGTTGGTCCAGAGGGAATTGGCTCCCGTAACCGTCACCACATTGTTCGACGAGGAGGCGCTATCCCCGATATAACCGAATCGACTGTCAAGGCGAGCGCCATCGGAAACCGTCAGGGAGTTTCCCTCACCGTCAGAGCCCACTCTCAAATCATTGAGGTTGCTCCAGATCGAATTGGCACCCGTAACCGTCACCACATTGTTCGACGAGGAAACGGATTCTCCGATGGTTCCGGCAGAATTGAACACACTGGCTCCGTTGGACACGATGAATGAGTTTCCCCTGCTGCCATACCCGGCATACAGGATGCCATGATTGGTCCAAATGGAACCGGCTCCCGTCACCCGCGCCACATTGTTCGAGGCGGAGACATTCAGGCCAATGATACCCCAAAAGTCCTGCAGGTACGCCCCATCGGAAACAACCAGCGTATTCCCAAGTCCGTTTTGTCCCACCTCCAAATTCCCATTGTTGGTCCAGGCGGAATTGATCCCCGTGACCGTCGCCACATTGTTTGAAGAAGCCTGGAGTCTTCCAAGCACTGAGGATGTTCCCAGTGAAGAATTGGTGACATAAAGTTTCCCGGCCGAGGAAATCGTGAGGGTATTCCCTGCCGTGTTGCTGCCGGTGTGATAGACGGCATTGGTGATGACTGTCGTCCCACTAATGACCGTCTGGGCCTGTATCCCTGTGATCGCAGCCATCAGGATCAACCCCGCAAGGAGGCCGTATCCGAAATGCTTTTGAAAAAAAGCTGTCATTGGAATCGATTCATTCATGTCAATCGGATGAATTTTCAGGTTTTTTTCTGGTGGATCGTCTCCACAAAGTAGGAAAGGAAAAACGGCCCAAATAACAAACCTATTTCGACCAATGGTTCAAACTTTCGACCAACGGGGTTCGCCCTACGCCAACTTTTCATCCACCCACGCCTGCACCCGCGCCACTTTCGCGGCCACGATCTCCTCACATTTTTCCAGTTCCCGGACCCGTGCCACGTTGGCCTCGTCAGCCATGGCCTGCAAATCATCCACATTGTAGAGGTAACAACTGTCAATCCAGTTGACGCCGGGGTCCACATCCCGGGGCACGGCCAGATCGATCAGGAAAAGAGGCTGATACCCGCGCTGTTCCATGACCTTCTCAATGGTCTTGGGGGTGATCAGATAATGCTCCGAGGACGTGCTGCTGACAATGATGTCACTTTCAACCGCCCGGCGGGCCAAATCCCCCAGACCCGCCCACTGCCCGCCCAACTCACCGGCCAGGGCCCGGGCCCTTTCCTCGGAACGGTTGATCACACACAACGACCTCAGCCCCCGCGCCAAAAAGGCCCGGGCCGTGCTTTCTCCGATCTCCCCGGCCCCCAACAACATCACCCGGCGCCCCGCCAGCGTTCCAAATATCTTCTCGGCCAGCGCCACGGCCACGGCGCTCAGCGAGGCGTTGCCCTGTCCGATCCGGGTCTGGCTCCGGATTTCCTTGCCCACCTGGAAGGCCTTCTGAAAAATCCGGTTCAGATACTTGCCGGTCATTCCCCGGTGTGCGGCCTCCTCGTAGGCTTTCTTGACCTGTCCGAAAATTTCCGTCTCCCCGACCACCATCGAATCCATCCCGGCGGCCACCCGAAAAAGATGGCTGAGCGCCTGGGGGCCCTCATGCAGGTACAATCCCCCCCGCATGTCCCCGGGATCGTGGTCCGCCGACAGCTGTCCCAGAATCGCCTCGGGCGTGTGTTGCGATCCGGGCACCATGGCATAAATCTCAACCCGGTTGCACGTGCTCAAAACCACGGTCTCGGGCCATATCCCGCCCTTCTCACGGAGGACGCCCACCTGCCGGGCAAGTCGTTCACGGATTTCCACGGAGGCGGTCTGGTGATTGAGTCCGAGACAGATGAATTTCATTGGTGGAGTTGCGAAAGTTGGTACACGCCCCAAAAGGTCAGGATCACAAACAAAAACAGCCCGATCACCGCCCACGCCCCCCAACGCGGCCGCAATTTGCGCCGAAAGATCAGGGTCGTCAACAGGGCATACGCCATGAGCACACAAAGCGACCACCCGGTTTTGAAATCAAAAACGGCCCAGCCCCGGTCCCACCCGGCCACAAATCCCGTGGTCACTCCCACCGCCAGCAGGCTGGTTCCCAGAAACAGCAGCCGGAAGGTCATCACCCCGATCTCCGAGACGGAGGGAAGCAGCTGCATCCAGGGGCCGGACTGATGCCGTTTGATCTGGTTTTCCTGCAACAGAAACATGGCGGCCTCAATGGCCGCCACCGCAAACGCCCCGTAGGACATGACCGCCAGCGGGGCATGCAGATCAATCCAAAAACCGGGGGCCGGTCCCTTCGGCGGCACATCAAAGGGCGCGATGAGCGCAAAAAGATTCAACATCAAAAGCACGGGGGCGGTAAAAACCCCCAGCAGGGTGTTCCGGTACGCCCCGCCAATGAGAAGATAAATCAGGCTCACCGTCCAGGAGATGAAGGCCATCGCCTCGAAAAGATTCGTCAGCGGACACCGCCGGATCTCCGAGGCACGGACAAATAGAAAAACACTCATGAAGACGAACCCCGCCAGCATCAGCCCATACCGCACCTTGTGGGCCTGTGCAAAATGCCGACGCTGCTGGGAGACGGTCACCACCAGGCTCAAGGCAATACAGGCCGTGGCGGTGGCAAAAAAATAACGGTCCGTCATCCGGGCACCCTAGCGTCTTCCGGGCCGACGAGCAAGGGCTTGACTGTCACCGGAGCGTGTTTCATGATTCCGGAACAATCCGGGGCACCCGGTTCCGGATGTGGCGGACAGACCTCACTCTCTTTCCATGCGCCTTCCCTCCCTCTCCTCACCCCTGGTCGGGACTCTGGTCCTCAGTCTCTTCTACCTCTTTTTTTCCGCAGGCTGGGTCATTCTCTCCACCCAATTTTCCTCCGATCCCCATCTGACGACGGGGGAACTGATCCGTCTGGAAATGATCAAGGGACTGGTCTTCTGCGGGGTGAGCACCCTGCTCATCGCGGGTCTCTCGTACGGACTGCTGCACATGATCTCCCTGTGGTCGGCCCGGCAGACCCGCCAGGAAGCGCTGCTGCGTCAGGCGGAAAAACACATGGAAACCTGCGAGCTGGCGGCCTCCATCGCCCACGACTGCAACAATGTCCTGTCCATGTTCAGCATGGGGGTCGACCTCCTGCGCGGCACACTGGAAAATCCAACCCCCGGCCAGAAAAAAACCCTCGACAACCTGGGACACGGCGCCAGTCGCATGAACGAACTGATCCATCGCCTGTCCGAAATGGGCCGTCCGGAACAAGATGTCACCAAGGAAACCATTTTGCTGCGCGATTTCACCCACAACCTGGTGGAGGTCTGCCGCGCCCATCCCCGCCTCAGCCAATCGACCCTGAGCCTGACGGGCACCCTCCCGAAATCGTTCCGGGGCAGTTCCTCCCTGCTCTACCACATGCTCCTGAATCTCATCCTCAATGCCGCCGATGCGGCCGGGCCCGGGGGCAGGATTGAACTGGAAATCCGGGAAACGACCCATTCGATGATCTTCCAGGTCAGTGACAACGGTCCGGGAATCCCCCCGGATCAGCGCGACTCGATCTTCCAGCCTTTTTTCACCACCAAACCCAACGGCAAGGGCCTGGGGCTTCTCTCGGTCAAGTCTTTCGCCAAAACACATCAGGGAACTGTCGAAATCTCCGACTCCCCCCTGGGAGGAGCCTTCTTCCGGGTGATCACAAAAAAATAATTTTTTTATAATTAGTAATTTCTTGGTCTCTTCCGGCAATCTGTCTAAAATTGTCGGGAAAATGACACAATTTGTCTCCTTCAAATCCCTCCTGCCGGCCTTGTGGCTGTCGGTGGGGTTTGTCCTGATTTCCTCCCTGGCCCTTCTGTTTTCGGCTCCCATCGCAACCCTTCTTTTTCACGCAACCCCCGAGACCCCCTTTTTTACATCATATAAAATCATCTCCTTCTGCATCCTGACGACTCCGCCTTTTTTCATGCTCTGCGTGATCATCCTCACACGCATGGCCCGGTCTGTGGAAATCTCCACCCAACAGGCCAAAGCCCTGGAACTGGCCGAAAAAAAGGCCCAGACCGCGGAATCCTTCGCCTCGATCGGTCACGACTGCAACAACCTGCTGGCCCTGATCCGTCTGGGGCTGGATTTGCTGCGCCGCGACTCGGGTCTGTCCAATGCCAAACAACAGCAGAATCTCAAAAACATGAGCGAATCGGTGGATCAACTGACCGAACTGGTCCAGGGCCTTTCGGACGTGGGGCGTTCAGGACCCCAGGTCACACGGGAAATGATCCCGGTCAAATCCCTCATCGCCAATCTCCACTCCAAATGCGCCGCCCATCCGCGACTTCATCAGGCCAAAATCTCCTTCCATGGCGAGCCTCCCCGCATCATGATGGGAAGTTCCTCCCAACTCTACAACATGCTCCTGAACCTCATCCTCAATGCCGCCGATGCCACCGGGGGTAAGGGCAATATCCATGTGATCCTCGGAAATGAGGGCGGACAGTTTTCCATCGAGGTCCATGACGACGGCCCCGGAATCCCCCCCGAAAAACGGCAGGAAATCTTTTCCCCCTACTTCACCACCAAACAGAACGGCAAGGGTCTGGGACTGATCTCGGTCAAAACTTTCGCCAAAAACCACCACGCAACGATCGAAATCGCCGAAAGCACCCTCGGCGGGGCCTGTTTCCGCATTCTCATCCCCAAGGTGTGCTGACTTTCTCGCATTCCTTCGACACTGAAAAAAACCTCTTTACATATCTGTGAAATTTGATATACGACTATAAAGATCGTTATTATGAAATTGTCCAAAAAAACCGATTATGCCCTGCGGGCACTCTTTACACTGGTCGAGTTCCATGGCTCAGGCCAACCGATCCCGATCCGTGAACTGGCCCGCCGCAACGACATCCCCAAGCGTTTTCTCGAACACATCATGCTCGACCTGAAAGCCAGGGGCTGGGTCGAAAGCATCCCGGGGACCAAGGGTGGTTACGTCCTGGCCAAGGCCCCTTCCGAAATCTCGATGGGCGAAGTTGTCCGTCATTTCGATGGGATTCTTGCCCCTCTCAACTGTGTCTCCATTCATCAATACGAGCGTTGCACACAGGAATCCGTCTGCCGGTTCCGCCGCGTGATGCTCGACGTGCGCAATTACGTGGCCACTCTCATGGAAAAAGCCACTTTGGACCGGGTTTTCCTCGGCAAACCGGTCACCCACGCCGAAGTGTTCCCGGAAAATTTCATGGAAGGTGCGGGGATTTAAAAAAATTTCCCCGTAATAACGACCAAAAAAGACGTATATGTCATCAAACACTCATCCCCATCAACCCGATCCGGTCCAGGATCGCCCCGGCTGGATCCGCTTGGTCGAACAAAGTGTCTCCGAACTCCGTTTTGGCCAGGTCATCCTGACCATTCACGAAGGGCGCGTGGT